>JANSWS010000016.1 GCA_024743355.1 bacterium | reverse complement strand
GTTTCGATATCTCAGATGGGAGCTTAGTTTGGACCTATGAACAACCTTCCAGCAGCCCATCTCCATCAAGCTACATGTTTTCGCGGGCTGCACCAACGCCCAATGTCGACGCCCGAGGCATTTATGCCTTTTTTGAGAGCGGTGATTTTCTGGCAGTAGACCTGCATGGGAAGCTCATTTGGCACCTGGATCTGCCGGCGAAGAAAGGCCCTTTTGAGAGCAATCATGGGCTAGGCAGTTCGCCGGCGCAGAACGACAGCCACGTGTTCCTGAATCTCGAACACAAGGGGCCAAGCTATCTGCTTGCCATTGACAAAACGGACGGCAACATTGCCTGGCAGGCAGATCGACCATCTGGCTCCTCGTGGTCTTCACCTGTCGTGGCTCAGACCAACCGGGGTGAACAGGTCCTGGTGAGTTCAGGTGGAAAGGTGAGCGGCTATTCCAGTTCGGAAGGCAAGCTGCTGTGGGAGATCGAGGGAGTCGAGGGCAACACGGTTCCATCACCAACCTTGGAAGGCTCCCTTCTCTACGTCGGTGCCAGACTGCCCGAATTCGCCAACGAAGGCTCATTTGAATCAAACTGCTGCATCGATCTCGCTTCCGACAGCGGTGCGCATCCGCAGATCCGTTGGCGAGCTGCGAAAGCGCTTTGCGATTATGCCAGCCCAGTCGTTTGCGACGGCAGGGTTTACCTCGTAAACAAGGTGGGAGTGCTCAACTGCTTAGACGCGGAAACCGGCGAGCTCTGCTACCGTTCACGCTTGGGAACCCAGTGCTGGGCGTCGCCAATCGTGTCTGAAGACCGCATTTATTTCTTCGGTAAAGACGGCAAGACCGTGGTCGTACGCAGTGGCCCCGAGTTCGAGGTCATTGCCACCAATCAATTGTGGGATGAATTGGCACCCCCTAAGCCCGAGACCTATGTTGAGCATTCAGGCGGAAATGCCCCGCACGGCCCTCCCGCGGCCGAAGGCGAAAACAGCCCGGGGCCTGGCGGTGGGATGCTCGCAGCTTTGATGAAGGGCGATGCGGACAACGATGGTGTGTTGCAGGAATCCGAGATTCCCGACGACTTTCGCCCGATGCTCGGCCGCATCGACACCAATGGCGATGGAAGTCTCGACGCGGAAGAGATGCAGGCAATGGTAGCCAGCTTCGCCGCCCGCAGAGCCGATTCGCGGGAGTCAGCCCGCGATCCCATTGTTTATGGTGCAGCCGCAACCGGAGAGCACGTCATTGTGCGCACTGGAACGCGGTTGTATGCCATTCGCTGAGCCGTCGAACCAAGCCAACAGCCCCAGCCACACTCCGCATGGGGCTGGATGATTTGGTCGGTTACCGGGGAGCAAGAGCTGACAGGAAGATGTATGGCATGAAAATAAGTTGCTTTCATCTGTACAACCCCATGCCGCGATCAAGTTCCAATCTCTGTCCATTCTTGGTCGCTTTGTGGCCGCTCTTTGCCTCACAGAAATTGGACCAAAAAACAATTCTTAGTCACAAAGATTCTGGGGGACTGATCGGTAGGCTTTGTCGTTATCCCAGTGATTGACGAAACTGAGAAGAATTTCAATCGGAACACGCTTCCAGTACACTGTAGATGTTAGTTGAGCGATCTTGAGCCATGCTGGAAATTGCGAATGTCTTCCAAACCAACGATCCCCTCCGCAAACGGCGAGCCTGCTTGGGAAGCCGCGTACATGCTACCCCCTCAGGGAAGCTGGACCGAAGAGGATTTTCTGAAGTTCCACAGCAATCGAATGGCGGAGCTGGTCGACGGACGTCTGGAGATCTTGCCCATGCCCAACTGGCTCCATCAGTTGATCCTCGAGTTGCTGTTTGACAAGCTCAGAGACCACCTGCGGCTCGTAAATTGTGGTGGCAAGGTTTTGATGGCTCCCTTGCCCACACGTTTGTTCGCCCGCACGATTCGTGAGCCCGACTTGTTATATGTCAAGGCGGAGAATCTGCCGAAGAATATCCGTGGCTATCCCGACAAAATCGACTTGGCCGTTGAAATTGTCAGCAGTAGCAGCGAGGCTCGTCAGCGGGATTATGTCGATAAGCGTTCCGACTATGCAAAAGCCGGTGTCGCTGAGTATTGGATCGTAGACCCTGACGAAACCCTTTTCACCGTGCTGGTGCTATCTGATGGTGAATACCAATTGCACCAGGAGTGCCATCCCGGGGATGTCGCCACCAGTGTGCTGCTGAAAGGGCTTGAGATTCCGGTAGACCAGATCTGGGCTCTAGCCGAGCAGGGCTGACAGCTGAGAGCACTCTCCCAAAGGAGCCGGAATACGTCGAGCGGAGCGAACTTGGTACGAACGTCACGCCTCGTATTCCGGCTTTGAGATGCAGGGCCATAGTAGTTGCCTAGCAACTACTTGGAGATGGCGTTCAGGATTTGCTTCAACATCTTTGTCAACTCGTCGTGTGCTCCACCCAGGTCGGCGTGTTTCTTGGCCATAGCCTTGTGCCGAGTCTGGAATTCTCCATGCTTCTGAGCTAGATCGTGGTGGTCCTTATCATCGCCGCTCGCTTCATGAGCCGCGATTTCTTCCGCGTGATGCGTGGTATGATCTTCATGATCCCGAATCTCTTCCTCATGCTCGATCAACTCCGCCTCATGCTCGTAGATTTTGGCCTGAATCTTGGCCAGCATCGCCAAGGCTCTCATGTGCTCAGCCCTCCACTTGGCATGCTCGGCGGCCCATTGGTCGTGCTCGGCGTGGGCTGCAGCATGCTCTTTCTTCATTTGCTCGTGGTCGTCGGCGGACACAGGAAGGGCTAAGCCCAACACGGCGACGGTTGATAGGGCGAACATCAGACCGCGGCCGGTCGTCGAAGCTTGAATCAGGGATTGCGCAATAGAATGCATTGTGGGACTCCAAATGCTGGTGCCAGGTTGAAACGGTAAAGCCGAATCGTACTCGCTAGCCGAGAAACTAGAAACACCGAGCACGTCCATCCGCTTGAATCACCAGCTCGCAAAATAGTGGCTAAGCCGAACCAGGCTGCAAGCCATGCCGTAGAGATTCCCGGACGATGGGTGCGGCTGCCTTGCGAGACATCTCCGGCTGTATGCTGGGGTTTTTCAGTGAAGCGGCTCAAATGTCATTGACGCGGATGTGCGGTGCGAATAGATTGAAATTCGGTCGGACCGCACCCGTTTGTGCGGAGCTTGTGGTGCTTTCTCAACGCTTGATTGCAATCTGTTTGCTGGTTCTGTATGGAATACCAGCAGGTCTGGGGCCTCATTGGCACCACCACGACCATGCGTGCCCACAGCATTGCCACATGGACGAGCATGTCCATGAAGCTTCTTCTCTAGACGATACAAGCCCTGAGTCCGATTGCCATTGCCACGTTGCAGCCGAGCCTGCGGAGAAAGCAACCGTCGATCCTTCGGGCACTGAGCATACCGCGGAACCGGGTGTACTCGAGCTGGGCAGTCATGTCGACTCTTGCTTGATTTGCGACTTCTATTCCTTGGCTCAGAGTCCGGCTCCCACCGAACCGAGCCTTTCTAACAGTGTTTTGGTCGCCAGCTTGACCGAAGCCGATCTACCGCCCTCTACGCGGTCCGCCTTGACGACTCGGGCGCGAGGCCCTCCGTGCTTGGCTTGGCTGTAGCACTCTTGCACTTGGCCTGAATCCAGTCCCGTTTGACGTTGCGCGAATTGGCAACTGTCATTTCTTGGCTGAAATCAAGCCTGGCGTTGATGTTTTCATCACTTGCGAGTGTTCCTGCCAGATTTCGAGAAAGTCGTTCATGAGGCTTGACCCCCGTCGGCGGAATAGCCATTTGCGGCTGTTGGATTGGAGAAAAGCGCGGCGCTAAGATCCGCGCGATCCTTGCTTGAAGTCCAGTTCAAATGCGGACTCGCCCGTGGTTAGCGCGGCCCACCGTAATCGGTCCGACCAACCATTGTCTGGTGCGTTAGCGGCACCGCGGGCGACCCGCGCCTTTTGATATCCCGACGAGGAGTTTCATCTCGTGCATAAGCGAAGGAATATTCCATTAGGATTCACTCTGGTGGAACTATTGGTTGTGATTGCTGTCATCGGTATTCTCGTCGGCTTGCTGCTGCCTGCGGTGCAAGCAGCGCGGGAGGCTGCGCGACGTATGCAATGCTCCAATAACCTGAAGCAACTTGCCTTGGCCGTCCACAATTATGAATCGGCGATCCGATCCTTTCCACTTACCACAACCGGACCAAGTCAACCCACTCCCCATTTGGGTAGCGGATTCTACAGTTGGCTGGCGATGATCCTGCCTCAAATCGAGCAGGCTCCGTTATACAACTCGATCCAGTTCTCTGAACCCATGGCGGACGCAAAGCGCTTTGCCAGTGCCGCCGACTACACGCAGCTACAAATTTCCGGCAGCCATGCCAATGCAAATGCCGCGGCCGCTCGGATCGCAACCTTTCTGTGTCCTTCGGACAGCGTACTGGCCACATCCAGCTTAGGCACAGCCAATGCGGCACCCGGCTCGTACGCGGGGAATTTGGGATGGGTGCGGGGCACGACGGGCATCAACGGATCAATTCCGGCACTGTTGCAATCCAATGGAGCCATGCCCTTGGTCAACCCGGTGAATCCGGATCGTTGGCAAGTTCCCAGCATAAAGATCCGTGACTTCACGGATGGAACTGCTCACACGGCTCTGATTGCCGAGCGGCTGATCAATAACGCGGAAGGATCCCGCGGGCCATTCGGAATGACCATGCAAGGTCAGCATCCGCCGACAGTACTTTCCTATTGCGCAGGCTCTGGAGGTGGAAATCGCAACTTGCCAAACTGGGTCAGCTATTGCAATGGAGTCAACGTGCCTGATCCCACCTATTCGCTGCCGCACGGACGCGGCTGGATCTCGGGCTGGACGCTGGCGGCCAATCTGTACATGCATGTCATGCCGATCAATTCGCGAAACTGCCATTTGTATGGTGGCGAAGATGACGGAACCAACATCGTGACCGCTAGTAGCAACCATACCGGTGGCGCCCAACTAGCCTTCGTCGACGGTCACGTGACATTTGTCAACGAAAGTATCGACCCCGTTGTCTGGTGGTCGATCGGATCACGAAACGGAGGCGAAGCCTCCGTGGATGTGCCTTAGACGTTTCAACCAAATCACGCATCAGCGAATTCATTCATCTAAGAGGTAATGCTATGAGTCTATTAAGAATTGCATCGATGTTTCTTTTGTCGATAGCGATTGTCAATTCCGCTTCCGCAGCAATTTATGTCACCGGACACGCTGATATCGGCGTCGGCTTCGAAGATGGCGGCCTGCATCTACACTTGCATGCAGAGGACGAAATTGGCTTGTTTGGCGGCGGCACTCTGCCCGCCGGAGAGTATGAGCCTGGCGACTTCATGATTGGCGTTCCAAATCCATCCATCGGTCGTCCAGCCGGATCGCAATGGAACTTCCTGGCTTCTGCGGCGGATGCCCCTGTATGGTTTTTGCCGCAGAGTTCGGATCCCGACAAGCCCTTTCTCGGCATGGGCACCGAAGAGCTGATGGTGTCTGAGGGATGGACCACGCCCCTCACTTGGACATTTAACTCCATCTCTAAGGTATCCGGCGAAGATTCGGAGTTTGCCATTTGGCAAAACGATTCTTTCGGCAATCCACAGGTCTTTGCTTCCTCACTAGTACCAACAGCCGAGGGTAACAGTTGGACCCAGACGGCGTTCAGCCACGACCATTTCAATTTTGGCTTTACCGGCCAGGGAATTTATGAAGTGAATTTTTCGATTGCCGGCACCAATGCTGGAACAGGTTCGATTGCTGCTGGAGACTATTTCGATCGAGCTTCCTTCCGATTTGCTACCGGATCCGCCGTCCCCGAACCCAATAGCCTGGCGATGCTGATTTGCGTCGCTGCCGGAGCAGTTCGCTCTCGACGCCGCAAGTAATTATTGGCTCGGGGTGGGGAAGCTCCTTTCAGACAGCACGACACGAAGTCGTGCTCGTCGGATGGTGAAGACCAATTCTCGGTGACTGCAAGTCGAGCTTGCCCCGCTTACAAGCTAGAGTTGCAGGCTCCATCGAGCCTAATACATTCTGCTAAGTTCGGCCTTTCCGCCATGAGATGATTCATCGATGGGCAATAATCAATTCCACAGCTCACAGCGAAGGGATAAGGCAGCATCCGGTGCAAGCCTAAGCGGCAAGACCTCTTCCCTGCTCAGCCGCGACTTCTGCCCCTGGGCAAACAAGTACGTATATTGGCTTAAGGAGCCCGTGGGCTGGTTCCTGGTGGCTACTGCCGTCAGCATTCTGGTTGGCATTTTTCTGAGCCCAATGGGCTGGACTTTGGCTGCAGGCTTGTCGGCGATTCTCATTCTCGGCCTGGGTTTTCCTTGGCTGGCGACGCGGACTGTAATTTGTGACTTGCGGCCCATCCACGATGAGTTGCACGAAGGAGACGCTTCCCATCTGGAGTTGCAAGTCCAGAATCGCTTGCCCATTCCCATTTCGGGCCTGATGATCGAAGGCTTTTTGAGTCAGCCGCTGGGCAACAACCAATTCGATACGGGCGATCTCCAGGTTCCCGATGTGGGCCTGGCCCGCGTACCGCCATTGAGCCGGGCCACTTACCGCCTGCCGATCTGCCCCCAGTACCGCGGCCGCTATCCCGTTCAGATACCCAAAATTGCTTGCTCGTTTCCCTTCGGAATCTGGACCGCGCGGCGGGCGCTGCATAACGTGCAGCCGGTCATCGTACGCCCCATGCTGATTCCCATTTCCGCATCCGTAGAATTCGCTGGGACGCATTTGGCTGAAGTTGGCACGGGACAGCGAGCAACGACTCAGGGTGATTTCCTGGGAGTCCGCGACTTTCGGCGTGGCGACTCCTTGAAGACGATTCACTGGGTGCAGTCGGCGCGGCAAGACGAACTGATCGTCTGCGAACGCGGTGGCCCACAACAGCAGGCCCTGGAGTTGCATCTCTTTACTCATCGCTGCCAAGGCTCAGCCGCCGAAGCACGCGAGAATCTGGCTTGGCGTGTCCGCATTGCCGCCAGTCTCATCGATCTTCTGGTCGCCCGGCACCTGTCGTTTCACCTGTTTGTTGACGGTTTTCGCCTCGCCATACCCGAAGGCGCCGCCGGCGGACGGAGAGCTTGGGAGCTTCTGGCCGAGATCCCGCTCGACACCGACGTGCAACAGGCCAGCCTGTCCGCCGCAATCCTGTCCACGAAACTTACGGCCAGCCGGATTGTGGTTGCCGGTAGTGATCTGCAAGGCGATCCGCTGGCGGACCACTCGGTTCTGGTTTCAGTTCAACATCCGTCACGTAACATTCGCTTCGTCGGAGAGAGTCAGTTTCGGTTTGTCGATCTGGACGCCGATATCTCTCACCAGTTGAACGATTTGCTGTTGGAGGTCGCTCGTGACTGCCAAGCAGCTTAAAGAACCACTGGGCTCTTCAGCCGTCGACCAACTGGCTGTACCCGCGCCGCAAGCGGAAGTGCAAAAGCAAGCCAGACCCCTGGTACGACGCGTAGCTCAGCAAGAATCCCAACGGAAGCAAGACGTGTCGACTCGCCGCCGCCAAGGTGCGTTCATCATGTCGGTCATCGCCGTTGCCACCCTGCTCTTTCGCCGCAAAGACTATGACAGCCCATGGGTAATGCTGGTCGAGTCGTTGTTTGGCATTCTGCTCTTGGGACTCGCCGCTTATGTCCAGAGTCGCATCCCACGCAACCGAGAATCCTCCCAATCAGAGTTCCGCGGGAAGCGCGACCCAGCCCTGAATTCGCAGGCAACAACTTGGTGGGGTATGGAGCTGTCAAAGCTTGGGTTCCCACTATTGGTCACCGCTGCACTGATCCTGCCTTGGCTGGTGGACTTCGTTGCACGCAGAAGCGGATTTGGAAATGGATCCGAAATTCTGATGCTCGCCTCATTGGCGTGGGGTTCGGTGGCCGCGGCTCTTGGCAGAGACTCACGCACGGTCAGCATGTCCGTCGTCTGCAGTGGCTTTCTAACACTGTTCACCACATTGATCGCCGATGACAGCCGAACTGTCTTCTTCGCCTATGCCTGGGGAGTCTTTTGCTTGGGATGGCTCGTGGCCAATCATTGGGAGCAGGTTGAAGCTTGCGCGGCGATTAAGGTCCAGGCTACCCGCAGCAATCGCCTGGTGGTCATCGGTTTGACCTGTGCGGTCTTCTTGGTCGTTACCAGCCTCGTCTCGGATCGAATCCCTGTGTTGCGCCAACTGCGGGCCGAGATCATGCCGACCAGCGGCGGAACGACGGGCAACGACGAAGCTGCTCGCCACGGTGTGGGCAATGGCCAGGCATTAGTTGCGGCACGCCAACACGCGACATCCTTTGGTGCTGTGGAGACAGATCTGTTCCTGGATTCCGAAAAACCCAGCCTGTTCGACGTTTACAGTGAGGAATTCGGAGAACCGAAGTTCAACAAGCGAGTCGAACGTGCGCAGGCATTAAATCCCAACGAGACTCAGAGTGATGAAGGTCAGTTTTCGGAAGCCAATCGCGGCTCCAACACCAACGAATTCTCCACGCAACGGGAGGCGCCCCGACGTCAACCTCCCGTCGAAGACCTGGAGTCCAACGCCCTGTTCTTCTGGCAGGGAGAAAGCGGCGTGCGTTTGGCCGCGGAAAGATTTAGTCACTTCGATGGAATTCACTGGTCGAATCCTGCCGACGCGAACAAGGCTGAAACTACGCCGGCCGTCCCACCCAAACTTGAACTCGGCGATCGCGTGTGGTTCAAACCTTCGCTCCGCCTGGTGCAGAACACCCTGAGTCCCTTCGTGGATGCCTTGCAGGAGTCCGCCAAATTCACCCGCTATGGCTCGGCCACCATCCCAACGCGGAGCGGAATGCAACTGTGGAGTATCGACAAGATCACGGAGGCCGATTTCTTCGCAATGTCCAACGAATGTCTGATCATGCCCGGTCGCGAACAGGTACCTGACTACACGGTTGTCCGATTCGTGAACAGCAGAATCGACTTGGAACGCGTTGTTTCGCTGTTGCAGGACTGTGCTCCAGGCAAATCCCACTTGCAGCTCGGTCCCGAATGTTCGTCGCAGATCGCGGCCCTGGCGCACGCCTACGCCGGAAGCTCCCAGCGGGGTTGGCCTCAGGTCGAAGCTGTCATTAGCAACATCCGAAAGCGATTCAAGATCTCCACCGAGCCGGCAGAGTCTGGGAAAGATACTTCCCTGACTCCCTTGGAAAGCTTCTTGCTGGACGGCGGTGGTCCACGCTATCTGTTCCCTACGGCTGCGGCCTCCATGCTGCAGCATTTGGGCTATGAGACACGTCTGGTGTCCGGTTTCTATGCCGATCCGCGGCACTTGTTGAAACGCGACGGTGAGACCGCCATCACTCCTCAGGATGCTCATGTCTGGTTAGAAATCAACGTCGGACACGACTACTGGATCCCCTTGGAACCCACGCCTGGATATCGCTTACCACGTTACACGAGCAGCCTTTGGTTCCGTATTCGTCAAGCTCGTAACACGATCCTGTTGGGGCTGTTGGCGACCAGTCTGCTGGCCGCGATGATCGTTTTGCTGCGACGTCAGCTCTTCGAGTTGGCTTGTTTTGTCACGTGGCCTGTAATCGCGCGGCTGGGTGATCGAAAGCGGGTCGCCTGGGTGAGTTTTGTGCTCGATCAGCGCTTGCGTCTGGCCGGTTGCGCCAGGCCCCAGGGCTGCATTCCACGCGAACACATGAAGACCGCCATGCGACGGATTCCGACACGAGTCTGCCAGGAATTGCAGCGCTACTTTGGGGAAGCGGATCAGATTTGCTTCGGTGGCACGCAACAACTTTCGAACTCCGGAAGGCATGCCGCACGTATTGTTTGGCAACAGATGACGGTCCAGGTGATTCGTCGAGCCCTTGCATCCCAGGATCAACATTGATGACTGTCATGACCGAGAAAGAAGAATCTCGCTGCGAATCCCGCGACCAGCTGAATCACGCCCTGACGCTGCTGCGGAGGCACTTGAACTCCGTTCTGTTGGGGAAACAAGATCGCATCGAGCTGGTGATCGCCTGTCTGCTAGCCGGCGGGCACTTGCTGCTTGATGATCTGCCGGGCTTGGGAAAGACGACACTTGCCAAAGCCATCGCCGGCTGTTTTGGCGCCCGTTTCGCCCGCATCCAATGCACGCCGGATCTGTTGCCCTCGGATGTAACCGGGTTCAATCTATTCAATCAAAAAACGCGAGAATTTGAGTTCCACAGCGGCCCCGTCTTTGCCGACATTCTGTTGGCGGATGAGATCAACCGAACCACACCGCGGACACAGAGTTCCCTGTTTGAAGCGATGGCGGAACGCCAGGTGACTATCGATGGAATATCGCGTCGCTTGTCCCCCACCTTCTTTGTCATCGCTACGCAAAACCCCATCGATAGCCATGGAGCCTATCCCCTACCCGAAGCACAACTGGATCGCTTCGCCATGAAGCTTGAGTTTGGGTACCCGGATCGCGAGGCGCAATTGGCAATCTTGAACCAAAGCGGGCCTTCAGCGAACGCGGCTCCCGCAGCGGAAGATGTACTGCAGCCTTCTGTTTTGGCTCAGTTGCAAGCCGTCGTAGCCGCATGTCGAGTCGCACAGCCTGTGCAGGAATACTTGGTCTCGCTGTGCGAAGCAACGCGGAATCACGAGAGCATTGCGTTGGGAGTTAGTCCTCGCGGCATGTTGATTTGGCAGCAGGTAGCGCGTGCCTGGGCTTTCTTGCAAGACCGGGATTTTGTGATTCCCGATGACATTCAGGCCGTGGCTTTGCCCGTTCTCGGCGTGCGTTTGGTTACCCGAGGCGTTGCCGCATCCAGCCTGGTGAAAACCATACTCGAATCGACGGAGGTTCCGACCTACCGATGAAGCCGACTAGATCTTCGTGGCCCACGCGTCTCGTAGCCTCACGAGCGACTCAAAGCTACTTCGCATGCCTGTTTTTTTTGTTGTTCCTCGGTTGTGGACAGGAGCAAGAATCCCTGCACGACGCCGATCATTATGTACCTCCGCATTGGCCGGCAAACCTGATGGATGCCGCCCACAAAATGGACCAGCGCTATCAAGGCTTGCTTGACGGAGAACTCGACAGCGAAGATCTGGAGCGCAACCGCAGCGAATTGAGAGATCTGATCGCCTGGGCACCCGAGATTGCCGCCGATACAGATCTCACCGAAAGCCAATGGCTGCCCATCTACGAATTGAGCGAAAAACTGCGGAAGCGACTGGAAGGCGCGGATACCAACTACGCTGACTGGCAATCAGACATCGATCAACTGCGGCAGTTGCTCACTGAAGCCCCCGTGTCAGCGCCTGGTTACAGCGATTCCTAAACGTGGCGGCCGGAAATCGTCGCTGGCGTGACTGGTCTCACAGCCTTGCCAGTCGCCGCTAGCAAGGTGGCAGCTAGCAAGGTCACGGCTTGTGCCCCCGGTGATCCAGGAACTTGAAGCTTGTCTTTTTAGAAGGTTTTGAAAGTGGACGTGATATTGGCTGGTGGACTGATCAGAGCGCTTCAAGGGCTTTCATCGGCGGCCCCCACGCTCATCGTCGGCTTGTTCATTGCCGCGGTTTTCCGCTACTACCTGGGCCAAGCGGGAACCCAACGCCTGTTCGGGGGCGATGGTCTGCGCTCGCTACCCCAAGCCTGGCTGGTAGGCATGCTCTTACCGGTGTGCTCCATCGGGGTGATTCCAATTATTCGCGAGATGAAGCGGATGGGACTGCGGCCGGGGGCAATCACCGCCTTTGCCCTTTCGGCGCCCCTGTTTAATCCCCTCTCGCTGCTCTACGGATTAACGCTTTCTCGACCGCTTGTCATCATCGGTTTCGCCTTGGGCTCCTTGCTGGTCGTCACCTTGCTGGGGCTTATCTGGGACCGCTGGGCCACCAAGGCTGGCCTAAGTGAAGTGCCGCGCGAGGAAAATCCTATCGGCCTCAGAAGGCTTGGATTCTGTCTACTCTACATGTCTCGCGAATTGTTCGGCACAACCGGAGCCCTGGCCCTGGTGGCGGTCTGTGGGCTGCTCATTCTAGGCGCCTGCTTACCCCATGGTGCCCTGCAAGGTTCTGTGGAACAACTGGATCCGCTGGCCCCGGCCAAGATGGCCCTGGTCGCAATTCCGATCTATGCCACACCCATGCTCACCATGAGCCAATTGGGCATGATGTTCGCCCACGGCAATTCCCCAGGTGCAGCCTTTTGTTTGTTACTGCTGGGCACGGGAATGAACTTGGCAACTCTGTGGTGGATTGTGAAAAGCTATGGTAAAGGGGCCACGGCCTTGTGGCTCTCCGCCCTGGTCGGAATCGTGCTGGCCTGCGCCTACACGGTGGAGCGTCCTCTCATTCCACCCGGCGTTGAACCGGCAGGTCATACACACGCCTTTGATATCTATACGAATCCTTTGCATCAGGGAACACCATTAAGTTTCGAGCGCATCTGGGACACCGCCACCAAGACAATTGGCTTCTCGGAATGGATCGGTCTGGCTGCGGTCGCCATGATCGCTCTTGTCGGTTTGGCCTCGCGTGCTGTCTGGCCGGCAGCCACGGAAAGCTTCCTGGCCCATGTCCCAGCCAAGCCCATCATTGCTCCTACCAGCGGCTTGGGACAACACGTATCCTCCCGTACCGTCGGCATGACATGCCTGGTGGGTCTAATCGCCTTCAGCGTCGTTGCCTGCTACGCCTACTACCCGGCACCTGAGGAAGTCTTGGAAGAGATGCGTCTAGCAAGAGTTGAGGTCCTGAGCGGCGTTGCCAGCCGCGATTACGAGCAGAGCCTGCACTGGATCCCCATTCTGGACGAGTGGTCCCGCAAGCTCGAGGTCGGATATGCCATGCGGCGTTTTGAATTGAGGCCCTACCAACAGATGCAAGCTCATTTGCTGCGCAAGAAGCTCGAATTGCTCGAACACGCCATTGAACATCAGAGCGAGCACCATGACGACCACGCTGATGAACATCACGATGACCACGATGACCACGCTGACCACGCTGACCACGCTGATGAACATCACGATGACCACGATGACCACGATGACCACGATGACCATCATGATGACCACGATGATGATCATCATGACTCGCACGACGAGGAACGTGAGATCGAGGAATTGAGGATGGCCATCATGAAGAACAGCAGTCGCCTGGCGACCGCATTTCAATAGGACCAAAAAATTCCAAAATTCACGCGCCGTTCCCCGCCGCGATGGCATCTAGCAACTAGTCGCGGAAACCACTTGTCGCCTAGGGGGAAACCAAAATGAGACCGCTGAGCCTCGCCCAAAGCAAACCCGCTCACCAATTTTGCGCTCTGGGAACTCCGGGGCCAGCTGCCCAAAACCGCCGCAGCGCTTCCGAGCTCTTCGATTCGCACAAGCTGCGGCGTTATTCCGAAACGCTCTTCAGTTTCTTGTTCGTGACCGGCTGTTCGGCAGTTTTACTAACCTTCCTGGCTCTTGCGATGCGGATGATTTTCTTGCAGTTCAGCGGTTTCGACTCGATGGAACTGCTGCGAGGATTTGCGGCGGTCTCTGCAGCGGCTCCCAACTGAAGAACTTCCATTCTGCGTTGAGGCTGTGCGATCTCAGCTCCGCATGACGGAATACTCGTTGTGTATGCATGAGCGATGTGTATGCACGAGCGCTGGCTGTCTTGGCGACTTGGCTAGCTTGCCGTGTTCTTCTGCTTGGGGGCTGCGAATTGCGCGGCTTCCAGTCGCTCATCCGCCATCAGCTGAGGTGACAGGGAACCAAGGAGCATTCCGACCAGACTAGCCGCCAAACCGCAAAGCTGAGGAGGAACCACAAATTCCGCGGCCAGGAACAGCATCAGCAACCACACGGTGATGCCTGAGATAATGGAGACAAGGGCCCCCTGTGTCGTAGCCCGCTTCCAATACATGCCTAGCACCAAGGGTACCAAGGCTCCGACCAGCGGCACGCTGTACGCGCCCTGAACCATGTCGTACATCGTTTCGTTGCTGGTCACAGCCTGGTAGGTCACCAGCCCGGCGAAAACAACCAGCACAATCCGCAACAGCCGCAGCATGCCGCGGTCGCTCAGCTTGTGCGTGAACGGACGCAATACATTCTCCACGAACAGACTGGATGGAGCCAAAAGCGTTCCGCTGGCGGTCGATAGAATGGCCGACACCAAGGCACCGAAGAAAATGACCTGAGCCCAGAAGGGCATCATATCCAAGACGACTTGTGGAAGCGCGCGTTGCATTTCGCGTTCATCTTCCATGGCAAAGCGTTCCGCGTAGCTGGGATCGATCAGCGTGGCCGCGAACGCAATAAACATCGGCACAAAGGCAAACAAAAAGTAGAATCCGCCACCCAACAGTGTGCCTCGTACGGCAGTGCTCTCGTCTTTGGCGCTAGTCACCCGTTGAAACACATCCTGTTGCGGAATGGAACCCAATGCGGCGGTTAGAAAGCCCGCCACGAAGACCCACCACTCACGGCTGCCACCCTGAGGAAAAAGACGTAGTCTGCCGCTGTCACTGGCCGCCTCGTAGACATTCCCAAAACCACCCGCCAGATAGGCCATCAGGCTGGCGATAATGATCAGACCCACAATGATAACGGCGGTCTGAATCATGTCGGTTAGAGCAACCGACCACATGCCTCCGAGGGCGGTATAAACGATGACCACACCAGCACCCATCAAGATGCCACGATTCAGTGTCAGCCATTCCGCACCCGCATGCTGTCCCAGGACCGACAACACCAACCCAAGCGCGGTCAACTGGGCAGCCGACCAGCCAAGATAGGACAAGGTAATCACCAACGAGGTCAAAACCTCCACCGTCTTACCGAATCGCTTGTGATAGAAATCGCCGATGGTCAGCAGATTCATGCGGTAAAAGGTGCGGGCGAAGAACAACGCCACCAGGATCAAGCAGACCGAGAATCCAAAGGGATCGCCCGGTATGGAAGACAGCCCTTCACTGGCAAACGAGGCGGAGACCGAGAGCACGGTCTCCGCACCGAACCAGGTGGCAAAAACGCAGGTGAAGTTCATGTACAGTGGCAGCGACCTTCCCGCCACCATGAAGTCCTTGGAACCGCCGACCAGTCGCGAAGCGTAAAGCCCGACACAAACGGTTAGACACAAATAGGCTATTACGGCAATGGTCAGCATAGCTATTCGATTCCGATCGTATTTGCAACCGGCAAGCCGTTGAATGGAGAAGCACTGGCGGAGCAGTAGGCACCCATGCTCGGTACCAGCAGCAATTCGCCGACCTCTAAGTGCGGAAGCAACTGATCGGTACACACCACGTCACTCGAATCACAGGTGGGACCCGCCACGACGCAGCGAGCGACCTCGCGTTCCCCTTGGCCTTCGTAGACCAATGGGAAGTCCGCGTGATCAAAGACTTTCCCCGAAAAGGATCCATATAGTCCATCGTCGACGTAGTACCACGGGATACCCCAACGCTCACTCTTGCCGATTACACGCGTCACCAAGGTGGTGCACTCGGCGCTCAAGCCTCTCCCAGGCTCTGCAATGATTCGAATTGGCAAGCCTCCGAAGCACTCTCGCAGACCCTCGGAAACGACATGTCCAAAGGCAGCCATCGAGGGCACCGAGTGCGTGTAAGGAGCCGGGAAACCACCGCCAATATCCAGGACTTCCAATCCGAATCCACGCTCGGTGGCCGCATCCCAAAGCTCGCGAACCGAGCGAAGCACTTGCAGATAGTCTTGCGGATCCGTGCACTGACTTCCCACGTGGAACGAAAACCCGCGGACATCCAATCCCATCCTTCCAGCGGCTTCCAATAGCCCCAGGGCGGATTCGATGGGAGCACCAAATTTGGCCGACAGATTGATCAGACTGGATTTCGCCGGAAATGCCAGACGCATCAGCAGTTTGACGTCAGGCGTCAGGCGTTTCACCTTAACTGCTTCCAACTCGTTATCAAACACAAACCAGCGGACCCCTGCCGCGTAGCAGTTCAACAAATTGTCGTCGGTTTTGCAGGGATGGGTATGCAGCATGCGGTCGGGAGTAAAGCCTGCCAGCAGCGCAGCCTGCAGTTCGCCGCTGGAGCAGATATCCACAAAAGCGTTCTCGGCACACAGAGTCGAAAGAATGTTCAAATCGGGATTGGCTTTCGCGGCGTAGTAAAGATCAACTCCCGGCAAGGCTTGCTTCATGGACCAGTAGGTCTCTACCAGCTTGGAACGCGAAACCACCAGTAACGGAGTCCCATGCTTGCCTGCCAGCTCGCGAGCCCGTTCAAAACCCAACACCGGACTCGCCTTACGCGCGCAATCGGAGCTCAGAAAATCGGTATTCACTATCATCTGAATATCAGCCCAAGAAAATTAAAGAGTCAAAAAGAAACGGCAACCAAACAGGTTCGTAAACCTCCGGCCGACCTTTCCTAAGCTGTCATCTGGCCGCAAACATGCAGAGACAACGCGTTGACCTTGGGGACTGACAGACGCCTTACGGTATAATAGCGCAACGGCATGGTGGCTGGCTGATCTCGCTGTGGATCGTCCTGCCCAAACTGTACTTGGCGACGGATTTCCCGCACGCCTAGGCGAGCGGTAGATGAAAATTTACCAATCGTAGCCACCGTCGCCAAACGGTGGACGACGTCGCCAAACGGTGGACGACGTCGCCAAACGGTGGACGACGTCGACCACGCTCTGGCGAGCGTGGCTACAGGTAAGCATTCATCTACCGCACGCCCATAAGAATTATCACTACTGAGAATACACAGACTTTAACAGAAGTTACGCCGGGGCTCTCAAGAGGTAGCGCCTTTGGCCCCTGCCCTGCCGCCCGCAGCCGCTGCTGGCGGCTCATAACCCTGTACAGGTCGAGATAATATGTTGCGTCGAATTAGCTGTCGAGGGCAATCGTCGCCAGGAGGGTCGTTCCCTTTTTTGCCTCTATTTCGCCACGATCTCGGCCCAGCCAGCCGTCCAGACCGCCGCTCGACAACCCCGACCGTCCGGCCCATAAAACTACGCTCGATTGCTGCGAAATAGATCAGCATCCGCAAGCACCCCGGTAGGAGTATGCAAGTCATGAGTTCACGTTCCTTTCTCGAGACTCCCGACATGGGCTGGCGTTTCGAGCATACCTACGCGAACTTGCCGGAGTCTCTGTTTGCCAAGGCTCAACCCCTGGATTTTCCAAATCCCCAGCTAGCGGTACTCAATGTACCGCTGGCTCAAGAATTGGGACTTGCCGTCGACCAACTCTCGTCACACGATGCCGCTCAGCTTTTTTCCGGGCAGCAACTACCACCCGACGCGGAGCCTATTGCGCAAGCTTATGCGGGGCACCAGTTCGGAGGCTTTACCATGCTCGGGGATGGTCGGGCACTGCTGATTGGGGAACACCGCACACCCCAGGGACGGCTGGTCGATATCCAGTTCAAAGGCTCGGGGCAAACCCCTTTCTCACGACGTGGCGATGGCCTTGCAGCTCTCGGTCCGATGCTTAGAGAGTACATCATCAGCGAGGCCATGCACGCGTTGGGCATCCCCACCACCCGCAGCCTGGCGGTGGTGACGACCGGACAGCCCGTTTACCGCGAGAGTGTCCTCCAAGGAGCCGTACTGACACGTGTGGCTTCCAGCCATATCCGCGTCGGTACCTTCCAATACCTGGCCGCCCGACAAGACATCGAAAGCCTCAAGGCTTTGGCCGATTACACCATCTGTCGGCACTTCCCAGACCTGCGTGAGAGCTCAGACCCGTACCTACAGCTGCTGCAAGCAGTGATTCAGCGGCAAGCCGAACTGGTTGCGAAATGGCAAATGGTCGGTTTCATCCACGGTGTGATGAATACTGACAATATGGCGCTGGCTGGTGAAACCATCGATTACGGGCCCTGCGCCTTCATGGATAGCTATCATCCGCAAACCGTGTTCAGCTCGATCGACCAGGGCGGTCGGTACGCCTACGGCAACCAGCCTCCAATTGCCCACTGGAACTTGGCGCGATTCGCGGAGACTTTGCTGCCCTTGCTGGCCACCGACCAGGAAACCGCGATCGAAATGGCAACAGCGGCTATCGGCAAGTACGCCGAGCTGTTTGAGGACGCTTGGCTCAACGGAATGCGAGCCAAACTAGGCTTGCAGACTCAACAAGCGGGTGATCGGGCTTTAGTCGAGGATTTGCTGGCGTGGATGCAGTCCAGCCAGGCGGATTTCACCAATACCTTCGACGACCTGTCTTCAACATCTCGGCCCGACGCCGACGTCTATGCGGCCCCCGACTTCCAGAACTGGCACGCTGGCTGGCAGGAGCGGCTCAAGCAGGAAGACGGCTCTTTGGAAGTTGCACAAGCCAACATGCAAGCAGTGAACCCCGCTGTAATCCCCCGCAACCATCGAGTTGAAGAGGCACTGGCCGCCGCGACGAAATCTGATGACCTATCCGTGATGCAGGATCTAGTCGATATCCTGCGGAGCCCCTACAAGCGTGACGAACGCACCGCGGCTTATCGCATTCCGCCTCCAGCGGGGACTCGCTATTGCACTTTCTGCGGCACCTAAACGCTCAGCAAATAGCACGGCGGTCAGCGGTTGATGCAGTAACTCCAGACATTCACGACAATGCGTCGACAACCATCACTGCCCGCGGAGCCTGGCCAGCGAGTCCTTCCAAGTCGTGATCTCGATCCCCTGCTCTTTCATCAAGGCGCTTACGTCCGGGTCCGTAAAGATGCGGCGATCGCCGTCTCGACGCGATGCACTGCTGGTGATACCCCGCAGCTCCTCGTCGTCAAAGCCGCAGTGAATGATCAGCAGATTCAATCCCGGCTTCATGGTTCTCAGAAAATTTAAATACGTGTCCCGGCGTTGCTCGTGCGTGTCGCCACCATAGTACTGGGCGACATGGTCCAAAATGGGCAAATTCTTTGCCTCAAGCGTCTGTTGCAAGGGGGCCGCCAACTTTGCCAAAGCCGGTTGCTCTTGGTTGAGGGGATCTTGTGCGTCGACAAACAAGATGGGCAAGTCATAGTCCAGCCCCAACTGAACATAGATCTGCAGCAGATCCGGGCGGCTGAGCACCGCTCCCATGTGCGTATCCAGATGCGATAGTGGCACCCCAAAAGCCAAAGCCCGATCGATCTGTGCCCGCAATTCAATCTCGGCTTCCTCCGCGCGAACATTGGCCACCACCTGAGCCACATTATCCCACAGGTAACCCTCGGAATCGACCAGGCTGGGGACCTTATCCCTTGAAGCAACCGGTCCCCATCGATAGTAAGTCCATTCCGAGTTGAGCGTGAGGTGAATTCCATAGTCGCCGTTCGGATGCTCACGGCAGTATTTTGCAAACTCTGAGAACCACGGGCACGGTACCATGATGCTGGCTGAAGAGACACTGCCTTGCTCCATGCCTTCGATCGTTCCGCGATTTACCGAATGCGACATTCCCGCATCATCGGCATGGATGATCAAATACTTGGTAGCCGCCTTCTGCTCCCCCTGGCCTCTCGGTTGCTGGACATCCTGTGCACGCAGCATCGTAACAGGCACGAATGCAGCCAAAACGAATAGAAACGGAAGTGAAGGCATCTGCCCGCGTGAGCAACGTGTTGCATCCATCGAATAATGAGTTCCCTTGGGTATGTGTCGCCTGTGTCTGGCAGAATTGCCCTGAACCGATCCGAAAATCGTGAGCACGGCCTGGCTTCAGCCGCGGGTCTCCCTTGACATTACCCACATTTTTAATCCGCAACCGTGCTCGTGCTCAATGAAATGGTGCTCGTAATCGCAATCGTAATCGACGTACTTCCGGATCCGAGTACGAGTCTTGATTGGCTTTTTTGCTCGCGCGACTGTCAAGAAGTCGGTGAAGACCAGGATCTCCTTCGGTTCTCGGATGAGTACTTGGTCTGAATCGCATAGCAAACAATAGAAATGCGCCGGTAGCCAGCCTTGCGTCGCTAGCCGGCGCACTTCGGTAGCCATGCCCGCGGAGAACGCGGGCTCTGCCAAGTCAGTTCGGTTACTGCTTGACCGGAGTATCGGCAGTGGTAATCCTCCGGCCGGATTCCAGCTGGACATTAATTCTCTGGCACTGCTTCTGCTCGAGCCAACCCATAACTTGCTTGCCCTGGGGGCCGAAGTCAGCTGGTACCCAATTGAGATAGCACACCGTGCCTGCCTGCTGGGTCATCAAGTTTTCAATCGAAAGCTTTGACTTAAACAACACTTGTGCCTCTTCAATGACCTCGCGTGCCTGCTGCTCCGATTCAAAAACACAGCGAAAAGTCACGCTTGGTTCTTCGGTCGGTGATCGGCTTTCATAGGGCACCGTGTCGGGAGTGACCCGAACATTGGTCGTCATCTTCAGTGGTACCGGCCCACCAATGTCGTAAGTCAGCTCAACAAAATATGCTGTCCAGCCCGCGGACGGCTCCGCAATCTTGCCGACATAGCTTCCATCGTCATTGGCCTGCAACACCTCGCTGGTGAATTTACTCCCCAGTGTCTCCAGACGAAAATCACGAGCGGTAGGGTTGTTGGCATACCACAGGCGAACTTCGCTGGGCTGGTCTTGTGGGGTAACCACAATCGCACCATCGCCACGATTGCTCCATGCAAATTCCGGCCGGGATTTGCCTTGAACGATGAGTGAATAGAAGGCCACGATCGTTTCGATGGCGTCGGTGCCATCCATACCGTGATCCGCGTTAGGGATGTACCGCAGGTGCTTTTCTCCTTGCAAGTCATCCCAGTAGAACTGCGAAGAATCCGGCAAAAAGAACTGGTCGCCCGCCGCATTGAGAATCAACTTCGGCATGGTCAATCGATGCCGGTAGTAGTAGGGATCCACCAGTTTGTAGAGCCCTTCCAATCGCGGATTGTCAATGCGCTGCATGATGTTGTGTTGCACGTAATTTCCGATCGCCGGTGCCCAATACCCGTAGGCTGCAAAATGGTGCCGCATCGACTGATCGGTATTCAACACGTCGATCACAATCGGAATGATGCCGACGACACGTTCATCGATGGCGCCCGTAAGCCATGTGGTCCATCCGCGTTTGGAGCCACCGGCTACTACAAACTTGTCTACCTGGTGACCCTTGGCGACTTGCGCGGTAACCGCAGTCATAGTGTCCATAGCGCGAACCGCGCTTTTAACCATCGCATTACGAGCTAACCAATTGGGCTCGCCGGTCTTGAGGTACTGATCCCAGGTATAGCCAATCAGATCGTCTTCGACACGGGGCACACCATCGTTGTGAAATACCAGCGGCTGGTTGGGTACCATCTTCAACTCCGCGACAACGGTCCCTGTTGCCTTGGCGATCTGGGCGATTTCGCTTGGTACCTTGGTCGGCGGATCACCTCCGTTCCGTCCCCCCCCGATCATAAGAAACCCAACATCCGAGACCGGCTTGTCAGGTATCGCGATCGTCAACCAATGACGCCATTCCGGTCGGTCGACTTCGGCTTCCGTTAGCCACTTTTGCGATACCATATCGACCAACACAACCTGGCCACCGTCGACGGGTTGGGAATGGACAATATCCCAACGATACGATTTATCTTCCGCCTTGACGTAGCGATCGATTGCGGTCTCGCCAGGCAGCTGTGCCATCGCCGCGTTACCGATGCACAGTAGCGTCAGGAATACGAGTGAGTAAAGCGCTTTCATCAAGCCTCAAACCTCCAACAGAATCCGTAATGGGCAACATCAAAAATGGCAGCCGAACTCGGACCACCCATGCCAAACTCCCGAGTATAGCTGAAACAGTGAATTTGGGCGGCGAGAAGCGGCCGTAACCACCTCGGATGGGGAAAAGAAATATGAAGATTCCGCCATGCAGGCTTGGGCTGACAAACGGCTCAAACGCGGGCAACTAGAGTTGGGAAAACGTGAACAGACAACCCAAGCCCTAACGGCCCTGCGGTCGCTTTACACTTTTGATGTCTAATCCCGTTCCTTGCCGACTTCTGTCCTTGCTGAAAACCTTTTTCCTGCCAACACCAAATTCAGCTGGGACAAAGCTCTAGCTGGCTAAAGCAAGCTCCGACGCTAGCCCATCCTAGGATTGTGCACCTCTGTCACAGCCATTCCACGTCCTCGGCTACCCCGCTGTATCTTTCGAGCAACGCAAGAATTTCGCTTACAAAGGAAGGGATCTTTCGACTCCCACAGAGTTTGGAAATTGCCTCCGATACCCTTTCGAGCACCCTTAAGCTTTGCCGTCCAGAGACAACGCGTAGCAAACCCCACAGGGCGGCACACACTTTGCACAATCACTACAAGTGTTGAGAATCGGTCACAGTGGCCGGGCTAACTGTTGTTTGCACTTTGGGCAGTTGCGATCAGCTGCCAAGGGAGGATTCGTGCACATTTGGCGTCTTCTGACATTGGCTTGGTTGGTCTGTCCCCAGCTTGGGTTAGCCGGTGAGCTTGTACCGAGCGAGAAGCCGCGTCGCGAGCTTCAGCTTGTGGTAACCATCGAGGACATAGGGCAACAGCGTGAGTTCTCCTTGTTGCTATACCGCATGGGCGAGGACCGGCGCGTGCAAATTGCTTCCACGCCATCCGAGATTCAGAATCTTCTGCTACCGAGAGCCGAGGAGATTCTGGAACAAGCTAGTTGGAGTGATGCGCAGCGCCAGAAGCTGCTGGCTGCTGCCCAGTTGGACATTATGCACCTGTGGCGCGAGTACGCTCGCTTAAACCAGCGCATCCGCACCGGGCATCGTCCCTCGGCAGAGTTGTTGGATGCCGCGCACAGCCTGCGAATCAGAATCAACCAGCCCTTCTCCTCCCAGTCTCTGTTCGGAAAGATTCATCGCGAGTTGCTAATCGCCAAGTGCTGTGTGATTGAATAAATCTCCGATAAGCCAAATTACATCGCAGCAGATTTCGCGCAGTTGGCGTTCAGGCGGTAGGCTCGTAACCAACGAGCAATGTTGGAAAGATGCAGGCAGCGCACCGAGCAAAATCTGCCAGAGGTGCGAAGTGCAGTTACGGCCGAGCTGGACGTGGACGGATGTAGGCTCGTAACCAACGAGCACCCTTTGAAAGAAGCAGGCAACGCACCGGGCACAATCTGCCAGAGGTGCGAAGTGCAGTTACGGCCTAGCTGGACGTGTTTCTGCTGAAGGTTGTCACCACCCGGATCGCAACGGACAAAATCCCCGAAGCCAAGCTGCCAAGACACTGCTACGGTGGCCGTCGCCCGTGGGGGTGGAGGTGCTGCGATCTTTGAGAGTAAGCGGACTCAACCCTTGCCGTAACATCGCTCTGCCGTTGGTTCCCGGTTCACTGGGCAAGATGACTGTGAACGGATGTAGGCAGAGCTTGTTACGAGCCTACTGGGGACACCACCCGGACAACAACGGACAAAATCACCTGAGCGAAGCCGCCAAGGCGCTGGAGGTGCTGCGATCCGTGGCGGTAAGCGGACTCAACCCTTGCCGTAGCATCGCTCTGCCGTTGGTTCCCGGTTCACTGGGCAAGATGACTGTGGACGGACGCAGGCAGAGCTTGTTACGAGCCTACTGGGGTCACCACCCGGTCAACCACGGACAAAGTCCCCTCAGCGAAGCTGCCAAGGCGCTGCTCTACGGTGACCTTCATCCGTGGGGGTGCAGGTGCTGCAATCCCTGGTGGTTAGCGAGCACAACCATGGCCGTAACGGCACTCGGCCCTTCGTTCGTAACTTCCCGTGCTAGAATTATCGTCCAGCTCTTGGTTCTTCTCTCTAACTGCCGAAATGGAAACCCATGCGCCCCTGCTTACCCGCACTGCTTATCCTACTGTTCGGCTCGCTGCCAATCCCCGCGCAAACTTTGCAGCACGTTGAAGTCAGTCAAGATGGAAAGCATTTCATGCTCAATTCCACAGGCCAGCGATTTGTGGTCTGGGGAGTCAACTACGACCATGACCACCAGGGGCGATTGCTAGACGAGTATTGGCACGCTGACTGGTCGACCGTCGTCGAGGACTTCAAAGAGATTAAGGCTTTGGGCGCCAATTGCGTCAGAATCCATCTGCAGCTCGGGCTGTTCATGGATAGTCCCGACCAGCCGAATCAGTCCTCCCTGGATCAGCTGTCCCGCGTCGTAAAACTGGCCGAAGAAACGGGACTCTACTTGGACGTCACCGGCTTGGCGTGCTATCACAAACAGAATATTCCGGACTGGTTTGACCAGCTAGACGAAAGTCAGCGTTGGAACGTACAAGCCAGATTCTGGGAGGCGGTTGCCGAGACATGCCACCACAGCCCCGCGATATTTTGCTATGACTTGATGAATGAGCCCATCTTGCCAGGCAAAGAGTCGGCGGATGAATGGTTGACGGGTGAGTTGAGTGGCAAGTTCTTCGTACAGCGTCTTGCGCTCGATTTAAAAGGTCGCCAGCGCGAGGAGCTGGCCGAAGCATGGGTCGCCAAGATGGTGCAGGCTATTCGCCGGCACGCTCAGCGGCACATGATTACAGTGGGTGTCATCCCTTGGGTTTTTGTATTCGGCGGTGGCAAGCCGCTCTTTTACTCGCCTCCGGTTGCCAATCATCTCGACTTCGTAGCCGTACATTTCTACCCCGAAACGGATCAGGTGGATAAGGCGCTGGCAGCTCTTAAGGCTTACGAGGTTGGTAAGCCATTGTTGATCGAAGAAATGTTCCCGCTGAAGTGCAGTCAACAGGATTTGATTCGTTTTGTGCGGGAATCATCCGGGATCGCCGATGGCTGGATCAGTTTCTATTGGGGACAAACTCCTCAGCAACTTCGCCAGCGACCGGAAAGCGGATTGGCCGAAGCCATCACAGCCAACTGGTTAGAGTCCTACCAAAAGTTCAGCGCAGACCCGATCCTCAAGCCCTGACTATTTGGCATCCGCAATCACAGCCAGACGCGCGACAGGCGAGGGGCGCATTAGGATCTTTGGCTGTTCAGCTCTAGCCCAGACCGCTAGTTGGAAATTCCAAAGGGATCGTCCTCACTCTCGGAACGCTCTGTTGACTCAGGCTGCAGTTGGAAGGGATTGGATTCAGGCATCGGCTCGATATCGCTCTCAACAGGCTCGGAAAATGGCGACGTTGCGGTTTCACTCGGTCCTCGATCTGTCGGGACGTGCGCCTTCGCGTTGTTCTCCGCCTGCCGCAGTTCGCGATATGAACCCCGCATCAGCCGATCTTCTTTGCCGGGCCCCGCTTCAACGATGATGGCCGACCGCTGCAATACATGCTTTTCTTTCACGTTGATTGCAACACATCGTGTCTGACACAGGCCACAGCCCACGCATTTGTCAGCCAGCACCCAAGGCGCCAGTCTGCCGCTGCCTTCAATGGGTTGCCCTTGGGCATCGACTTCGGTGCCCACCTGGATGTACTCAATCGCCTCGTAGCCCGCCGCAATGCATTCCTGGACGCACAGATCACAATCTTCCGCATCGGCGAAAGGCAGGCACGTCGACTCATTGACCACGGCCAATCCCATGCGTGCCACGCGTTTTTCTTCCAACGTCAGAGCGCGTATCGCGCCGGTTGGACAGACTTGACCGCACGCATTGCAACTGGACTCGCAGCCCGCCCAATCCGCCTGGACCATGGGAGCCCACAGTCCTTCCAAACCTTGCTCAAACCCTTCTGCCTGCAGCACGTTATTGGGACATGCTTTGAAACACTCGCCGCAACGAATGCACATTTGCAGAAACTCTCTTTCGGGAACACTTCCTGGAGGCCTCACCGGATAAAACGGTTCGGCTGTGTCCAGTCGCGCTCCGCTGGCGCTGATGCCGGCTGCCGCGGTCAGACCACCGGCGGCGGCGGCGGCCGTGCCCGCCGCCAGAGACAAGAATCCACGCCGCCCTAAACTCGTCTCCTGTGTCGGCGGGTCATTCTCCACCTTCAGCTCGACCACATTCCAGCGTTCTACGAATTTAATGGCATGGGTGGGGCATACACCTCCGCAGGACTGGCAGAGAGTGCAGTCCGTTGTTCGCGTGGTGAAATCCGGCTTGATGGCATCAAAGGGACATATCTCAATACATTTATTGCAATGAATGCACGACGATTCAACTTTGCGTTCCGAAAGGCGAAACACATTGGCAAGCGAAAACACGGCACCGCTCGGACAAACATATTTGCACCAAAATCGAGGCCGCAAAAAGCCCAGACCCAAAACGACAAAAAACATTCCGATCGACAACCAGTGACCAGCATGCATGGCTGGAACCAGGTGCCAACCGCGGGCGATGCCGCTTTGCAGCGGATCGAACAAGAAAAGCAAGGCTCGCGTAATGACTGGAATCGCGGAGAACATGCCCGAAATCAACACGCCACACGCGGCACATATCATGATGGCTGCCAGCAGGTAATACTTGATGTGCACCCACCAGCCATCTCCGGGTACGCGAAAACGCTGCACGCGCCCGGCCACTGCCCAATCAAAAAAATCGATCGTCGTTCCCAGAGGACAGAGGTACCCGCAGAAACCGCGTGGGATCAGCACGCAAACCAGTAAGATGACCGCCGCACTCATCAACGACCAGACCCAACTGCGCGCGGCAACTGCCGTCGAGAGACTCACCAGCGGATCGATTGCCAAAAACAACTCTGCGGGAACACGCTCCTTGGCAGCTAAGTTCCGGGCGTAGTGATCGGGCCAGGCATGCGGATCCTGATCGTAGAGTACAAACTGGCCTTGGTAAGCCAGGAAGGCATCCAACGGATCCAAGCTTCCGGCTTCCAAGGGAACCAGTTGGATCCTGTCAGGCCTCCGCTGTTCAACTTGGAATCGACCGGCAAAGCGTTCCACAACCGCTTCCTCTGCCCGATCCCCCTGGTAGACATAAACCACGCTCGGCGGATCCCCAGCGGGATCCAGGCTGGCGGAGTTGTTACCCACGCGCGTCAGTGCGACAGTACCCGTCTGTTGGTCGAATTCCGACAGCGACCAGTTCTCGCTGGCAATCGGGTCGGTACCTGGGCGAGCGCTATAAGGCCAACACACGTAGAAAAACAGCGTCAAAAACAGCAGCAAACAGACGGTCTGAATCACACGCCGTACCGGTGACGCTACCCACGAAACGCCCAATTTCCTGAGTAGCCTACGGAATCCGCCCCGCCGCTTGGTCTGCCAATCGCTCTGCCAACTTGGGGGCAAAATACGCCGCATGCCGCGCCCCACAGCTGAGTGCGACGCTTCCTCTTGCCGCGCCAGACGCCGCAATGCCGGTAAGAACCAATCGAGTCGCAGCCAGGCATCCGTTCGCCCGCGATCCAACAAACTCAGTAACAGCAGTGCCGCAAGTACGGCCAAAACGATGCCCACCGTCAATGCTGCCGCTGAAGCCTGGCCAACCCATAGGCCCAAATGCTCCCAGCCCGAGTACCAGTCGGCTAGGATCGCCGCGGAAAGCAGCCACAAAGCCAGGCTCAGCACGAAACGCTTGAGACGCTGCACGCGTTGATTCTCCCTCTAGCGACCCACTACATCCAACTTCAATAATCCAAGTCGCCAGGGAATGTCGCCGTAGTCGCCTCGCTGATACTCAGCGTCACTGGCACCCTGAAACAGCAGCTGTAAGCCTTGCGGATCAATCTCCAGCTTCTGATCATAGCCGAACCTCAGAAATTCTCCGTGCGAATAAGATGTCGCCCAGGATTCCGACTGGTTGATCACATTCAGCGGGGACACCAAAGGTTGCTGACGGCTAGCCGCCAGTGGCCGCCAGGAACCGTCCAAGCGATCGGCAACAAATCCCTTGAAGTATCGCCGCTTACCCGCCTGCGCCTCCACGATCGTAAAGTAAGTATCACGTCCCCGCAGGCGATACGTGTGGCTGGCCTCAAAAATGTCCGCCTCGAGAGCCACCGCGGGCTCCGACCAGGCACCCTGTGGAAACTCGGACAAGTCGCATGTCGATCTCCACATCTTGCCATCGAGGGTTGTGAAGAACAGATGTGCGTGCTGGTCATCACAAATTACCCAGTAATCAAGCCCCGCCTTCTGCCCTTCGCGAACCGTGTATAGCGGCTCCGGCAAGGTCCAATGCGCGGGCTGTGTTATATCGTCATTGGTCGAGAAGCAAGGTCCATACTTGAGCCCTCGTGTTTCATCCACGGCTTGGTAAATCAAATACCACTTGGACTGGGGTTCAAAATAGAAGATTTGAGGAGCGCCGTGGTACCCCATCGTCAAATCCAAAACACTCCACGACGCGCCCGCTGCCTCGCTCCAGTCGGAAAAGGAAAGGTAGCCAATGCGTATGCGGCCATCGCCCTGCTTCCGCTTGCGCAAAGTGCAGAACAGGTGCCAGCGATTCTCATAACGGATGATGCTCGGATCTTTCACCGCTATCCAAGGCTCCGCAGACTCGGGCAGTTGTTTCGGATCGACCGACAAGATGGGCTCGGACACCTGCCAACGAAAATCTCCGCTCTGCCACGGATCGTGCCCATCATCACTCTGCTGACCGAACAACAAACTCTGGCAACCAAGTAAAGCAACGCACGCAACTGCGAATACGGAAGCAGAATTGCCCCGACAACTGGCAGCTAGCGACGGGTGAAAAAATTGGAACATAGTCTTGGCTTTGAAAAATATTTACACGCTGCTGAAATGCCCAAACAGACATGGGAACCAAGCAGAGATTGGACCCAAGCATCCCGCGAGTACAATTCATTGCGTCGGTGCTATTGCGCCCCTTGAGCAAGGGCCTTAGCCGTGGCATGAACAATGGCTTGTGATGTAATGGTAGCTCCACTCGTACCGTCGATATCCTGCACCCCCTGGGAGTCCAAGATCTGCTGAGTGGTATCGGTCAGCGCCGCATAGAACTGCTTCTCTTTGTGCTGCGTAACACGGACGGATTCAATACGTTGCTTGGCCACTCGCACTTCCACTTGCAGTTCGCCGTTGTAACCCGTACTTCGATCCCGATAAGTTCCATCAGCAATCTTGCTCACATCGGCACGATCAAACAAGCGAATGGCTTCGATCGCCCCCGCGGCTCGTGCTTGAAAACGCATTTTGTAATCTTCGTTGCGAGCTTGGGTATCGTCATCCACAACCTTCTGGTAGTACTCCACCGCTTCGTCCAGGCGTCCGGCTCCCCGCAAGGCATCACCCGCATTCAAAAAAGCTTCGTTGGCCGCCTGAGTCTTGGCGTACACATCCGTCACCCGAAGTGCGTCTTCAATCTCGCCCATATCGCCCAAAAGCTTGATAGCGCTCCAGTGCAGAAAACTACCACGCATGGCTTCCAGAGCCATATCCCGACTACCCAGCCTCCAGTAGCATTCCGCCAAATGAATACCACTCGCCTGATTCATCTTGGCCTCGCCTTTCTGCAACCAGTAGGCGGCCCGCGGATAATCCTGAAGCAAGGTAAAATACATGACGCCCAGCTTGTCGGAGTCGCGCTTTAACAAAGCCGAGTCATCTTCGTGACGCTTCATGCATTCGTGCACCAGTTTGATACCGGCCTTCCAGCGACTTTCGTTTGGATTGACGCGATCCCAGATATACTGCCCGACATTCTTCGATGCATCCCAAGGTCCATCAGGCTTCATGGGCCAGCTGAGATCAAGCGAAGCGGGTAGGTTTAACTCGGTACTCTCATACCAATCAGGCAGACTGCCACCTACATCAGCAATGATTTGTTGGACTTCCGCCTGGCTGCGGAGCGGCCGCTGATCACCATCCTGTTTGGAGTCAGTTGACGGCTTGGGAGTCAGTTCATAGCGCTTACCGCCGAAAGTCACAGCGTGGACATCGCGATAGGCGTAGGTTTTCGTGACTTCCCGCCCAGCAATAGTGGCCCGAAAGTCGAACTCCTTCTCCTTTTGCCGGATCTGTTCCACCTTGCCTTGTAGTTCGCTACCGTTGAGAAACTCAACTCGATCCTGGGCGACGACTTGATATGCCATCAGCCCAAACAGGCAAGTGCAAAAAAGTAATAGCAATCTCAGCACGCGAGACCTCGTCATCGTGAGTTTGAAAATGCGGTGATCATCGGACAAGCGGTCCACGCGACCATCTAATCCTGCGCGGATTCGTAAAACGTGAATTCTCGTGTGTGGGAGCTGGATGGTCGAATCACTTCAATCGAAAGTCGGCAAGACGGTTCTATCCATTAACAACCTATCGGAAAATCATGAGCCACACTGGCGTTAACTGAGGCTCTCTTCAGATTCGGATTGGATCTAAGCTTGGCTTGCTCAACTTCAGACAAAGGCCTGCCCGGCAGCTTACTTCGAATCCAACGCGGCCAGCCGGGTGGAAAGCCTTCCGGGAGCATGACAGGTCTTACAGGACATATTTTCGGTCCGCGCAGCTTCCGGGTTCTCCTGCCAACGCTTTGCCATCCGCGCATAGGCTGTGTTGGGTAGCTTCTCGACAATCTGCTCCAGATAGTCCGCATACGCTTCCGTCCGACCGGTTCTCAAGGCGGACTGCGTCAAGCCCGCCAGCAGTTCACCGCGCATGTGCAGCGGCATCTTCTCCAAGATATCGGCCTGCTGGCGGTAAAGAATCTGGTAGCCCGCGTAGCTGGCTTGCCAGGCACTGTCGCGAAACTCTTGCGGCAGTCGATCCGCGAAAAGCGCATAGCTACCGCCGATAACCGATGCGGCCCCAATGCTTTCGCGATTCACCGATCTGGATTCTTCGAAAAGTTGCAGGGCCTGGTCGTAGGACGCCTGAAAGTCCTGGCTGCGGCCATCCTCATGCGCCAATACAGACCGAAATAACGCCACACCGCCTTTCCAGGCCAACAGATCCGCCCTTTGCCCAGGCCTCTTTTCTAGCAGGAGATCTAAGTTCCGTTCGCCGCGTTCCAAGCGTTCCATGTTGTTGGTCCGCCAACCGGCAAAAATATCCTCTCGAACAAGCGTGTGGATCGACAGTCGCTCGTCGTCAAGCGGCGGCTCAGAACTCTGACCCAAGACCAGTCCCGACAATCCGATTACCACGGCACCAAGAATCAGCGTACGCATGGGCCAAACTCACTATTACTTGAGTAATTCGCCTGAATGACAATTAACACTCATGGTCATTCGTCAAGACAACCTGGCTACTACTTCAATTCCGGAAAGGGGCCAAAGAAGCCGACAATTTTGGTGATGCGACCGCGTTCATCGAATTCACCGTAATCCATCCCCGTCATGATTTCCTGACCGGTCGCGTCGACCATCTTCCATTGAAAACGGAAAACACCGTGGTGAACATCTATACCCGACGCCTGAATGAACTCGACACCTTGGAACTGTGGATTGGAAAGAAAACCCCCAATGTGCTCCACCAGCGCCTTTCTTCCCACGACATGCGCGGTGGGATCTGTGTAAGTGCCCTTCTCTGACCAAGCGGATTCCAAAAGCTTGCCGCGTTTTTCGACGTCTTCTTCTTGCCAGCTCTCGAAATACTTTGGAAGCGACTCGCGAAATAACTGGTCCGAGGTTTGTGCCGACAATTCCTCTACCAATGGGAAGATCAACAAGCACACGAGGGCTGGCAAACAGTGAATACGCATGTGGAAAAACTCTTCAGCGAATGATGCAAAGGGGCCGCAAGCACACGGGCACTTCGCTTGGCGGAATACCGACACGTTTATACACCAACGCTTCGCGAATTGCTAATTTTGCTCTGCGGCTGCTTTTCAAGCTCAACTTAGCTCGATCAGCGACCAAGCTGCTTAAGGCCAGTTCACTGCTGCTCGCTGCTTGAACATTTACGGCACAAAATCCAGCCGCGATTCCACTGTGGCACTCCTCTTGCATCCCGACAATTGTCGCTACGCAACCATGGCGGACGGCGAATGTTTCGTCGCCCCGGTGCAGAAAAGCATTGTCCAAGGGGAATTATCATGCTTAGTTGGGCCATTACCTTTTTCGTCCTTGCGTTGATCGCCGCGGTACTTGGTTTTGGCGGCCTGGCTGCCAGCATGGCCGGCATCGCCAAGATTCTGTTCTTTGTGTTCCTGGCTCTCTTTGCGATCAGCATGATCAGCCGTGCCTTGCAGGGACGATCGGTGGCCTAGGAAACGATGTACTCGGAGGCGTTGTCGGGATCAAACATGCGGGGAGTGCGTTGCCCTAAGCTGACTATTAGCTCCGCGACTTGCGTCGCCGGATAATGCGATCTTCCGCAGCATGGAAACTTGCCTGCGTAGTTGCTAGTATCTTGGTGAAGTAACCCGTATCGATGCGAGAACCGCGAGCTGCTTTGTCGCTAGTGCTTTATTGCAGTTCAATTTAACGTTAGTGGACAAGGCGACGAGTCCAGAGCTTTGCAAATCGCTGGGACTCGTGGAAGCTTAAACTGCAGTGTCCTTCCCGTGACCTCCACCCCTGGCGGTAGTCGACCATGCCACTCCCTGCCCTGTCCGCGTTGACAACCCAATTCCTCCATTCGCCATCTAACCGGCGATGGAAGTTGATGTTCGTCATCCTGCTCATCAACAGCTTGTCCCTAAATCAAATTCCGTGCTCGGCAATTGAGAAGCCCGATGCAGTGCATGCGACTCCGGAGCTCGAAGCAAGCAATCCTCCTGCACCGGTGCAAATGCTAGTTCCCGGATTCTCCGTGGACAAGCTGCCCCTTCAACTAACCAATCTCAACAATCTGCGCTACCGTGACGACGGCAAACTGATTGCCTTAGGCTACGACGGCAACATATGGTTAGCATCGGACAGCGACGGCGACGGACGCGAAGATCAAGTCGTCCAATTCTTCAGCAATCAAGCCGCCTTGCGAGGGCCAATTGGCATGGCGGTTATCCCCGATGGCCACCACCTGCTTACCAGTCGCACATCTGCCAATCCCGATCTGTGCTGGGGTGTGGTCGTCGCCTCCAAAGGCAAAGTCTCCGCGATTATCGACGATGATGGCGACGATCAAGCCGACCAGGAACAAGTGATCGCCTCGGGCTGGAAGGAGATTCCGCAAAACGTCGATGCCGTCGGAATCGCGTTCGACCAGCAAGGAAGTATCTATTTCGGTCTGGGTACGGCAGCCTACAACAACGCATATCTCTTGGATGAAGAAGGCCGTTCAAGATTTGACCTGGCCAGCGAGCGCGGAACCATCCAACGCATCTCAGCCGATCTATCGCAGCGCGAAACCATTTGTACCGGTATCCGCTTCCCCATCGGAATGGACTTTGACGCGCACGGAGAATTGTTCGTGACCGATCAGGAAGGCGCGACATGGCTGCCCAATGGAAATCCTTTTGACGAGCTTCTCCACATTCGACGCCACAAGCATTACGGCTTTCCGCCACGACACCCACGATATCTACCGCAGGTTTTCGACCAGCCCAGCACCTTTGACTATGCGCCGCAACACCAGTCCACTTGCGGCATGGCCTTCAATCGTCCAGCACCTGGTGGCGACAAGATTTTTGGACCGGAGACTTGGCGCGACGATTTGTTCGTATGCGGCGAATCTCGAGGCAAGCTCTATCGGACGCGACTGCTTCGCGATCAACAAGGCAATTACACCGCCGATAATTCCTTAATTGCCTGTCTGAGCATGCTGACTGTAGACTGCTGCGTGACACCCCGAGGCGATCTGTTGGTCGCTTGCCATAGTGGTGGTCCCGATTGGGGAACTGGCCCCAGTGGTCCAGGAACGATCTTTCGCATTCGTTACTCGGATCCCTCCGCCCCTCAGCCAGTACGTTGCTACCCGCGTTCGAGTACCGAATTGGCCGTCGACTTCGATCGGCCCTTGGACTCCACTTGGCTAGCCGAACTTCAGAAACGCGCTGCGATCAGCTACGGTGACTTCGTTACCGCTGGCGATCGCTTCGAGTCGATTCGCCCGGGTTATGCGGTGACACAGATGCAGATGCAGGCACCACGCCATGACCTGCCGATCCACTCCGTATCCGTAACTCCCGACTTGAAGACTTTGTTGTTCAGCACGGATGCCATGCTGTTCGCGACGAGCTATGCCTTGCGCTTGGACGCCCTGCAGGCCCGAGAGCCTGAAAATCCACATGCATCAACGGAGCTCAGCTATCGCCTGAACGGTATTCAGACGCAGTGGACGGCGAGCAACACGGAATCGCAATCCGAGTGGACGGAACTGCTCCCACATCCGAATCGAGAAATCTACGCTCCCCTGTTGGTGAAATCTCAGGTAGAGCGGCTGAATGCGGCGCTGCAAATACCCGGCCAGTGGCATCTCCGTTTGCAGATCGATACCAAGGGTTGGCTTAAGCCGGCAATCCAACCGGGTTCCGAATTGGATTACCCTCCTGAACTGGACGATTACATCCAAGCCGCATCGCTTGTTATAGAGAATCCAGCACCTTTCTCAATCGTTTATCGAACACAACGCTATGCCAGTCAACTTGCGAGCCATGGCGGACAACATGTTGAGCTACCACTACCCATAGACGAGACGCCATTACTTCCCTTGGAGATCATCGTGCCAACCGGACCGGAAGCAATTCCGGATTTAAGGCTGACCTGGACGGTCGCCTTGCAAAATGGCCAGATGGAATCAGGCTTAGTCCCGCTTAGCCGTTGCGTACTGCCTTGGGCAAAACCTGCTTCGCAACCAGCGGAGGAGGAGCCATCCGCATCGGAGCTGAACAGGTCCCGTGAAATCCCGGAATTGGCAGGCGGCAATTGGGGACGAGGCCGTCGGGAGTTCTTTCATGAGGAAACTGGCTGCGGCAAGTGCCACCGTGTTTCTGGTGAAGGCGCGAACATCGGACCGGATCTCAGCAACTTGGTGCATCGCGATTACACGTCCGTACTCCGCGACATCCAACAACCTAGCTATGCGCTCAACCCCGATTTCTTGACGCAGCAGGTTCTGACGAAAGACGGACGTCTGTTGGTCGGCGTTCTGAGCGGCCAAGGCCAAGAATTGCAATTGGCGGATACCACTGGAAAGATTCATCCCTTGCCGTCCGTGGATATTGAAAACATAAAACCGAGTCCCCTGTCGGTAATGCCGGTTGGCTTACTGGAAAAGCTCGGCCCGCAACGTACCGCGGACTTGATGACCTTCTTGCTTCTTCCACCACCGCGGATGCCCAACGACGGCCCCCTTTCGCCTCCGGCACCTAGGTCACGCGATGAAGTGCGGGACCTGCTGTCCGGTAGTGAATCTGTAGCCGCGACCAACCTCGAACATCGAAACATACTGCTGGTAGCTGGTACTAAGGATCATGGTCCGGGCGAACATGATTACCCGGCTTGGCTGCAAGCATGGAGTCAGCTTTTGCCCGCCGCTGACAAGATTTCCGTCGATACCGCCATGAATTGGCCCTCGGCAGAACAGTTCGCGGCAGCAGACTGCATCGTCTTTTATCAGAAAGGCAGCTGGGACGCCCAACGGTCAGCTCAAATCGATGGGTATCTGAACAACGGCGGAGGTCTTGTCTTCATTCACTGGGCCATCGAAGGCGGAGAGCAAGCACCGGAATTCGCCAAGCGTATCGGCCTGGCCTCGAATAGCGCCCTAACAAAGTACCGCCATGGACCTTTAGACCTTCAGTTCGATACGCCTGCGACGCATCCCATCAGCCGCAATCTGAACAAGGTGCATTTCTACGATGAAAGCTACTGGAACCTGGTCGGGGACCGCAATCGCATCAACGTCTTGGCCCATGCCGTGGAAGCGGGCCAACAACGCCCGCAATATTGGATCCTGCCACAGGGCGGAGGCCGTGTATTTGTATCCATTCCTGGGCACTATTCGTGGTCCTTTGATGACCCAGTTTTCCGGGTGTTACTGTTCCGAGGGATCTCCTGGAGCATGAACGATCCGATTGACCGCCTGAACCCCTTGGCGACTATGGGTATGCAACTGCGATAAGCTTTCAGACGCCATGCTTCATTCAGACTCCACGACTTTTCGCTCGGCAAGATCGAAGATCTGTCCGGCTTGCAAGGCAATGTAATCCGGACGATCCTGACACACAGGCAGATTGCGATCATAGAAGTAGACTTGCCCCTGACCGACGACCCGCGCCAGGGATTTCTCCACCACTAAGGCCGTGGTTTCATCGATGCCGATTCCCAGCAATTGCGGATAGCGGTCGACCAACTGCGTCATATCCTTTTGCCTTCGCCGTTGCGTGAAGTGTTGGTCGATAGCGACTCCGGACAGAAACCCCAGTCCGCCGCGCTCGTAACCGAGCGCCATGATGCGGAAGTTCTCGATGGGCGTCGCTCTTGCCAGATAGCGGGCCTGCACCGAAGCACCAGCCGACGATCCGCCAATCGCTCCGCCGCGGGTTAGCACTTCTTTCATCAGCCGGTGAGTCGTCGTTCCGTAGTAGGAATCCGCAAAGTTCCACTGCCTACCTCCGCCGAACCAGACTCCGGTCGCGGATTCCAGCGGTGCATAGAATTGTTCATCGTCGTTTGCCCGCTGGCGGTCCTTGGTGTGAATAAAGTCCACAGCGGCGACTCCCATCTTCTCCCACAGGCTGAGCATTCCGGGCCGGTCCTCAATCACCTCTGCTTCGGAGCATGGCACGTAAACCAATCTTGCCTGCCGCGGCCCACCGGCGGCTTGAACAAAGCTTTCCATCAAGCCCTCTGGTAGCCCGCCGCCACCAACGATAAACAGCTTGCCGTTGTCGACACAAGGTTCGCCTGGCTCAGCCGAGGGAAATTCCTCCAAGGTGCGATCAATGGCATCACGTCGCCATTCAGTAAGATCCAGCAGCCATTCAGTAACTCGCTGGCGACTCTCAAGGCTCCGTGGAACGACGCGTTCTACACGATTGGGTTGCCGCGTGTTTCCTGCCAGTAAGAAAGTGGCAGCTCCCGCACCGGCAACTTGTATCTTGCGACCATCCAACTTCAAGGCTGTTTCGGAATCCAGCAGGATGCCCACACTGCGAGGATAAACCGTCAGAACACTCAGAACTTTGGCTTGCTCGGACGCGGGTTCGCTATCTGCAGAAGGCATGTGCAGCAAACAATCCAGCAGAAAATTGGCCCCTGGCTTGATCGATGGTGGCAATTCATCGTTCGCCAGAAACATCTTGGAGCACCAGGCGGCGTTGGGGCCGACCACAATCAGCGTCTTGCCCGTGTCCAATAGCTCCTGAAAATTCCGCCGGTAGCGATCCAGATAATGGTAGGCCGTCTGAAAATAAGGCGATACGTGCCAGGCAATCACCTCTACTCCAGCCTGCTCACTGGCGGATGTCAAACTCTCAACCGGAATCACCTGATCGAACAACTGGTCATATTGTTCCACTAGAATTGACTGTTGATCCGCGGGGGCTACCAGCAGCAGACTTTGCTCTCTCCGCGATTGATCCAGCAAGGGTGCTATCGTAGCCATATCCGAGAGTGTGTTCGCAACAATCAGTTTCCCCTGGATCTTCAAATCCACGGGCCAGTCGCTGAATCGCTCGTCAAAGGATTGCGCCCATACCGGCCCTAGCCAGCACAGAGTGATGGACAACAGAGCAATCGGCAACGCCAAACTTGGAAACGCCATATTCAACACCCAATGCACAGTAACAACCTGCCCGAAGAGCGACGAGAACCGCAGCTAACGCCCAAGCAGCTCACGACTTTCGGATAGGTTCTAAACAAAAACATCATCCCGATATCCATCCGCCAACCACCTGCCCTAGGCTTACCTGAACGACTGCCAGGACAATGGCAACTGGCGTCCAGCACCACCCCTTCCCACCCACCTCGTCAGGAACAGCTTCATGCACCTTAAACCGGCCCCATGCTTGCCGCTTATCATAGGGCTGACGCTTGCCAGCTTGTTCAACCGCGACCTGTTGGCTGCCGATCCGCCTTGGTATCAACAGGTATTAGTGGGAATCGAAACGGGTCCTACCGGAGCGCAATTCGGGCACAGTGATCTCAACGACACTCGCTATTGCAGGCAGTTTAACGGAGCGGAGATTGTTCGACAGGCCTTGGCTTGCCAAGCAGAATACCTCGTCATGTGGGCTCGCGACGGTGACTTCGCCTATTACGATTCCAAGATTCTCCCCAAGGCCCCTGGCCTGGGAACCCGAGACCCGCTTCGGGAGGCAGTCGATGAAGCCGCCAAAAGTAACTTGCCCGTGATCGCCTACTGCGTCGTGCAGCAAGCGGGACATTTTCTTGATGCGCATCCCGAGTGGCAGATGCGGGACAGCCAAGGCCATCCGCTTGGACGCTTTTGTTTCAACTCGGGTTATCTCGAAGCGCTGCAAGAAATCTTAGCGGAGCAAATGGCCTACGGCGTGCACGGATTTCATATCGACATGCTCGATCAAGGATTCGGCAAGCCCTACGGTTGTTGGTGCGATAGCTGCCGAAACGCCTTTGAGAAAGAATACGGCGTGGACATGCCCAGCGGCTTGGAATGGGACGCATCCTGGGAGAAGATGCTGGAGTTTCGCTATCAAACCAGTGAACGATTCGAACGCTCTCTCCACCAATTCGTAAAAGGCCTCAATCCGCAGGTCAGTGTGGATTTTAATTACCATGGAAATCCGCCTTTCAGCTTGGAAGTTGGCCAACGCCCCGTGCAACACGCCGGCAACGGTGACTTCATCACCGGCGAAACGGGCGTGTGGGGCTTCAGCGCCTTGACGATTGGACTCAACGCAGCTTTCTATCGTGCGGCAGTGCCCCATCAACGGGTGCAAGTTGCCATGCAGCGCGGCGTCCGCATGTACCACGACCAAACGACGCGTCCGCTGAATGACATCCGTTGGGAGCTGCTAACGCTGCTGGCACATGGCGCTTTTGTAACCATCGTCGACAAGACCGCCTTTGACGGCCAACTGGATTCCAGGGCCTACGAGCGCTTTACCCTGGTCTTTGAAGAGGCCCGCAAGAAGCGAGCTCACTTCGGTCAACCAGCGCATGCGGAAGTCGGGATCTACTTCAGCAGCCGGACCCGGGACTGGATTGGCCGCGACCAACCGCAGGAATACTTTCAAAGCTTTCTGGGAGCGCACAAGGCGCTTGTTTACGAACATATTCCTTGGGGAGTTGTACTGGATGAGAATCTCGACTTAACGAATCTGAAACGATTCCCGATCATACTACTGGCCAATACCGCCATTCTGACGGACCGGGAATCGGAATTGCTGCAACGCTATGTCAAAGAAGGCGGTAAGCTGATTGTGACTGGCCACAGCGGACAATTCGATCGTCTGGGAAAGCCCTTGCCGCATTGCAGACTCCAAGACCTGATCGGTGCTTCCGTGCAAACGCGATTGGCTTCCCAGGACAACTGGTTTGCGTTTTCCGAAGAGGACAAAGTCAGGCTGGGCAAGGCCGCTCCCAACGCGTTTGCGGCTTTACCTACACAATCACCGGTGCTTGTTAAAGGACCAGCAAGCGTATTTCAAGCCGATGCCGCCCAAGCGGTAGGACAACTGCTTCGCCCCTTCCGTACCACCCGCCAGCAGCTGGGCCAGGAGAACACCGACTGGCCCATGAGCGCCGACCAAGCGGTCGGACCTGCCATCTTGCTAAACTCCTACGGAGCTGGTCAGGTACTAACCTTTGCCGGCTCGCCCGATTACTCGACCGCCAGCGAACACCATACAGTAGAAACACGCAGGCTTCTACGACAGGCCGTGCGCATGCTGGCACCCGAACCAAGGATCAAAATAACCGCTCCTACCAACGTCGAAGCCATCGTAACCGACGATCGGCAAACGCGAATCATGCGAGTACATTTACTTGGCTACAACCCACCGCCACAAACTATCCCCAGCCAGAATCGTCCCTATGCGTTGCCGGCCTTGATGGAAGACCGACCGTTGTACCGCGTTCAACTGGAGCTGAACTTCGTTCCGCGAAAGATCCACAAACTGAACGCTTCGACGCTCCTGGAACATCAAGAACGAAGTATCCGAGCAACCATCGACGACATTCACGAAGCCATCGTGATTGAGTACTGATGCGTGGCCAAACAACAGCAAGTTATCTAGCGGATGATCCGTGCGTACCAGCGGTTCTTGCGACAAAGCTTAGACGAACCACCCGGCAGGCGATTCGTACAGGCACGTCTCGCTTGCCAAGCGGCGCCCTGGAAGTGCCGAAGTAATCTCTGAAGCTCTGGTGACCTGCAAAGCTCAAGCGAATCCATCTTTCTGCCAGCCATTTTCCTGCCAGCCCTTCTCTGTCGTGTGGAGGAGCACTGGCAACCCGGCGAACAGGCTCGAGGACGAACCACCACAAGATGCTCAGTGGGGCATAGAGGGCAGCTCTTTCTAGATTTCAGGATCTTGCGAAAGCACGTTGCTTGAGTACCCAATCGCTGCAGCACTGCTGAGCCCAGCAATTGCGCAAGCCTCTCCTCTCCGTGCCCCCCTGCCTCTGTGTGAGACCTTCTTGCAACGCAGCAAAAACCCGCAGCCCCATACTCCCATCGAACGAACCACCCGGCAGGCGATACGTACAAGAAACTGAAATTGAATTGAGGCAAGCTGACTTAAACCTGGGCGTTCCTATGCGAGAACATCGCTGATCAGCCCGGTGCTATCGGCAAATGCGTCCATGTTCAGCCCCATCAAGCGAGCCTGGGTTAACCATAGATTGGCCAACGGAGAGCCCTCCGGCATGTTGATATGCTGCCCAGTCCTAACACGCTTGCCGCCTCCCGCCATGATGATCGGCAAATCGTTGTATTGATGCGTGGACCCATCGCCCAGTCCGGAACCATAGGTGAACAGCGTATTGTCAAGCAGCGATGTGCCGTCGGACTCGCGGATGCTCTGCATCCTGCGGACAAGGTAGGCATACTGTTCGACATGAAATCGATCGACCTTGAGCAGGTCATCGATCATCTTCGTTTGATTGTGCGACATTTGATGGTGACTGCGTGGCTTGTCAAACAAGCCGTCGAACATATACGGTGTATCCCATCGTTCGGGACCCACCATGAAGGTCGCCACTCGGGTCAATCCGCTTTGCAGAGCCGCGATCATCAAATCACCCATCAACCGAATGTAGTCGCCCCGCGGCATGTAGGCTTCTGCGGGCTCTTCAAAACCCACCTGCGACAACTCCGCTTTCATACTTTCCAACTTTTCCATTTGGCTCTCGATGGCGCGAATCGATTCAAAGTACTCGGCAAACTTATCTCGATCGGAACGCCCCAATTCTCTTTGCAAGGATCGAGCGTCTTCCAGTACCAAACTGGTTACATCCCGATAGCGATCGATTTCTTGCGTTGAAAACAATCGGCGGTACATCTTGCGAGGGTCGCGGATCGAGGGTGCCAAGTGCCCCGTGCCGTACCATGAAATATTGTCGAAGTAGATCGATTCCTTGTTGTCCCGATGGCTGTTGCAACTGAACTCCAGTGTACGAAACGGCGTACTCGAGCCGACTTGATCGGCGACAACGTGATCCAGCGTCCGATCCAAAGGCCATGCCGATCCCTGGACTGTATAGGGCTTGGCGCTGCTCAGGTAGCAAGATGCACACTGCGCATGCACGTCCGTGCCTTGCTGAAAGGTTCGATCCATACCGGTGATTAAATTCAGGTGTTGCTTCACATCCTCCAATGGCTGCATGGTAGGAGTTAGCTCTGCCAACGGTTGGGCGCTGTGATGAGGATTTTGTTCGCCCAGGGACTTCATCACGTTCCCCAGGTTTCCTTCGGGAATAACATCGTCCGCCTCTCCGGGAAAGAAGCCGCGACGGACGACCCCAATCGGAACATAAAAATGTGCCATCCGCAGCGCGTTGCTCGCGGCTACCTGCTGCCCCTGGGCCAGACTTTCGAAACATGGCAGGGCTAAAGCAACGCCTCCCATGCCACGCAGAAAACGTCTTCTGGAAGATGTCATTATTTCATCCTAAAGGGATCGCTTAATATCACCGCACGCATCATGGTACGCATCCGATAATCATCGCTTGAAACGGCTTCGACAATTTCATCCAAGGCCAATTGATCGGCCGGGCCGAGCTCACGGGCCAAAGCAAAGCTGAGCAGATGCCCCGCCAGCGCTCGGCAGAATCGATCCTTGTTGGCCAAGATCGCGTCCTTGAATTCAAGCACATCGGTGAACGGGTATTGGCCAAACAGCGTTCCCGAGGCATCGATCTCGAGACCATCGTCGTACTGATCGCGCCAAACGCCGACGGCATCATAGTTTTCCAGCGCGAACCCCAAAGGATCAATTTGCTCGTGACAACCGCGGCAGTCCTCACGCTCGCGATGCGCCACTAATCGCTGCCGCAAAGTCAACTTTTGCTCGTCCAGCGGTGCTTCGGCGGCCAGTGGCGGCACATCGGCCGGAGGCGGCTCAGGGGGATCGTTGAGAATAACGCCAGCCACCCAAGCCCCGCGGGTGATCGGTTTCGTTCTCTCGGGACCGGAGGTCATGGTCATTACCGCGGCATTGGTAATCAGTCCCCCGCTGCGGCGATCGGAAACCGGAACACGGCGATAGGTCAACTGCGTCACGCCCCCTCCCGTTGATTTTCCAGGCCGATTGCCCAAACGACCGTAAGCCTGCTCCAGCTTGGCGGAACGATAAGTGAAATCCGAATCGACAAACTGGGTAATTGGCAAGTTCTCAATCAACACCGTTTCGAACAACAGCAGAGGCTCAAGCATCATGTGCATGCTCATGCGGTACTTTGAGAAATAGAAATCCGGATATTTCTCGGGATCAGGAATAGAAGACACCATGCGATCCAACTGCAACCACTGCACCGGAAAACTGTCGCAAAACCGCTTGAGTCGGACGTCCGTCAGCATCCGCGCAATCTGAGCATCAAGGACCTGTGGCTGACTGAGCTCTCCCAACTGAGCCAGAGCCAACAGCTCATCATCCGGAATACTCCCCCACAGAAAAAAAGCCAGTCGCGCGGCGAGCTCCAGGTCGTCGACTTGACTAGGCGATCCATCGTCCGCTGCAACGTCTTGTTTCTCATAGATGTATAGAAACCTGGGTGAAGCAATCGCGGCCGCGGCTACTGCCTTCATAGCATCGCTGAAGCTTGCTCCGCGTTCCATCGTATGCATGGCATAAGCCGTATAACGCGCAACCAACGACTCTTCGGCTGGGCGGCGAAAGGCCCTGGTCAGAAAGACCCGCAATCGCTCACGGATCACTTCTTGGCGATCGACCGTTTCCTCTGGAGCTGCAAAAAACTCTTGCCAAATGCCAACGCTTTTCGGTCCGAAATCCGGACTCTGCGTAATGGATTGCCCAAGTTTCAGAAACTCGTCCATCAGCAGCGGCGAGAGCGACAGATGGTCCGCCTGGTTGTCATAGCCATGTTCGGCTCTCAGATCCTGCGGGAATGCCGCTACGCCATCCAACCTGGGTTCAATCAGCTGCGATTTTCCGAGCGGTCGGTTCCCCACCATCACGCTCTCCGGCATTCGCCCCGAAGCCGGTTGAAAGTAATTCTGATATCCCCGCATCACCTTTTCTGGCAGCGTGAACACCACACAGTTCAAATCGAACAGGTCCACCACCGCATTGTTGTATTGAAAGCGATTCATGCGACGCATCGGTGTGCGGCGCTGAAATTTCTCGCTGGCCGCCGCGCGTCGAAAGTCGGCACGCAGTTCTACCAGCAAACGCTCGCGCCGCTCGGTAGTCAGCTGCGGCTGATCGGCGGGAGGCATCTCGCGATCGGCAATGACCTGGATCAAATCCTCGAGCAGCGTTGCATCCTGCTGAAGTTTTGCCCGTTCCCAATCCGCGAAATCCAATTCCGCTTCGGAGCCTCCAGCCTGACTATGACAGGCCGCACAATACTCCTTTAAGATGGACATGCTTTCATTGGCCGCATCGCGATCCTCCGCCCTGCTCTGGCTGGCTGCGATGGATATTGCAAGACTGGCCGCGGCAAGTGCGACCGCGGGCAATCGCGATGGAAGCGGCAAGAATCTTCTCATGGGACAAGGGGGGGGTTTGAAGGGCAGCGGCGAATTCTTCCCTTTAGTATAACGCAACCCAAGCACGCCGCGTCACCAAACATGTTCATCTCTGCCACCCAAATACAACCACGCAAAATACAAGCACGCAAAATACAAGCACGCAAAATACAAGCACGCAAAATACAAGCACGCAGCGCAAGCAAGTGTGTCCAAACCATCCGTCAAAATACAAGCACGCCGCGCCAGCAAGTGTGTCACCACCCCTGCCACTCAACATTCAAACCTGCCACGACCTCAACTACGTCCACCTGCCCAC
>JANSWS010000057.1 GCA_024743355.1 bacterium | reverse complement strand
TCTGCAAAGCGAGGACTTCCGCGTTGAGATGTTCAAATTGCTCGCCCACGAAGTCAAGTCTACTAACTGCATCAGCGCATCGGTTGGTGGTCATATCGATCACGTGCATCTCTTGGTCGGACTTGCCCGGACCATCACCATCGCCAAGCTTGTCGAACATGTAAAGACCGAAACATCTCGATGGGCAAAAACAGCGGCAGGCGGTGTGCCCACTTTCAGTTGGCAATCGGGATATGGGGCTTTCTCCGTCAGTCATTCCCTGCGGAATATCGTCGACCAGTACATTCGAAACCAGGACGAACATCACAAGAGGTTGTCTTTCCAGGACGAGTTTCGTTTGATTTGCCAGAAACACGGAATCGAAATTGACGAACGATACGTGTGGGATTGACGGTCAGGCAATCCGCAGAGTGAAGCGGGTATTCCCCGATCGGTTGCAGGCATCACATGGGAGGCCATCGGCCCGTGATCGTTCAAAATGCGGCAGCACATGAGGGGCGTTTGGCCCATGAAAGGGGCAAAGCCCCGGTCGTTTGCTTAGCCCAGCCTAGAGGGCTGGGAGGCTAGGATGGAAACATGGATCCAAGGGCCAAAGGCCCGACCGGTTGCAAAACGTTCGCACGCGGCGGATGCACGAATGGTGGTAACAATCCGGATTCGTTGGCAACCCGCCGGACCGTTGGCCCTCTCATGACATGAGGCGTTATGGTTACCAGCCCTGCAGGCTGGGCTAGGCAACCTGTTGGGCCTTTGGCCCGTGATCGGTCAGTTCGAAGCATACTACGGCGGCATTCCCGAAAGGATTCGAAAGAATACGGTTGAGATTCTTGACGAACGATTGATGAAAACAGTCAACGAGTTTAGAACGCGATTCATGGATATTTGATCGCGTCGGATAAGCGGGGCGTTGCCTGGACGCTACTCAAGGCCAGCGGCGTCAGTTGGCTCAAGCATGCTTTCAGATGCGGGTGGCGGTAGGAAGTGCAGTAACCCCGCGTCTTGCAGCCGTGGCTGGCTGTGACGTGTCCAGGTTTCTGTGCGTTCACCCGATTGAATGCGGTATGTGGAAAGTGACCAAACCTGGTCGACGATCGGTTCACCCGCAGTTAGATAGCTCAGGTCGATGGCTAACTCCGCAGTCCAATGCGTAGGCTGATGCGATACGGCCACATGCCATTTGGGATTGAATCGCTTGACGCCAGTTAGTCGGTCGTAGGTTCGTCCGTCGCTAGCCACAGCAAATTCGAAGTGGCTGGCATAGTCCCGGTTCGTATCCAAGTGCAAGACAAGGTGATCCAGCGAACTCAGATCGGAGTCGTATTCGCGCCTGTCGGACAGCGGAGGTAGCTGAGTTCCACCGCTCAGGGGGCACTGCAGGGCGACATATAGGTACTGGTCGTCGTAGGCGAAACGCACCTGGCTGGGAGTGCCATCGGCGTGAACAGTAGATAGCTGACAGCAGTCGGTCAGAGACCAATAGACTTCGCTGAGTTTGCCGTCCAGCAAGGGACGGCTAGCAGCAAATACTGCATTGCTAAACAAGCCCGCTTCTGCGGCGCGTCCCTGGTCGAACAGCAGTTCTTGTAATGCCAGGGGTTGCCATCGCGTGAGCTGCCTTGCTTCCAGGATCGATTCCAATCGGTTGATCTCCACCGATGTCTGTTGAGCGTGCAGCTGACCCATCCGATAGGCGATGAGTTGCAGATCGGGTCGGTGCAACAACCTGGGTTCAGCCTGACAGAACTGGCCGTAAGTTCGAAACCAGCTTTCGTGTGTCTTCAGCGCGTCGTTAGTCGCGGACCGCTGCGACGCGGCATGGCTCTGCGTTGATGCGGTCACGACGGCATCTGGATTGGGCTGTGGTGAAAAAGGAGAAGCATTCCAGGGAGACTTTTGCAGGTGTTTGGCAGTCACTACTCCGGCGGCAGCTGGCTGTGGCGGAGTCTGCTTGGGGCGCGTGGCGTCTTGCCAGACACGAAACTCGAGACTGGCATTCATCGTCAGCAGTTCAATCATGGCCCACATGGCTGCGTCAGGTGCAACCGATTGTTCCGAAAGTAAATGTAGAACCAACTGCCAGCGGCCGATTTCCTGAGTCTCTTTTAGCTGAATGGCCATCCGCCAGAGCGCGGGAGCGACTTCGTGAGCGGGTAAATTGTTCAGCAGGAACCTCAAATCTTGATACCAGTCAGCCGCTTGGCCCTCGCGCTCCAGCAAAGTTTGCAGCGATCGTTGGCGATGTACTCTGCCCATTACCAACTGGTAGTTGCCGAGATTGCTCAGCCGAAGATTACGATTGGAGCTTTCATTCGGCGGCACAGCCCCCATTAGCGAAGCCGAGGCGGCTTGATTTGTGGAACTCGCCCAGCAGGTCCGCATTGAGGCTACTTGGGCACTCTGCAGGTCTTCGGGAGGCAGTTCGCCCAGCAAGTCCCATACGGCTAGCCCGACTTGTTTGAGTACACGATGGCTGTGTTCACTGTACTGCGATGCGCCTGCCGAAGTAAGCGATACCAGCTTGTGGGGTTTCTCCGGCCGCAGTCGCAGTTCCGACAACACGCTGGTGGCACCTTGGTTGATTGGCTTCTCCGTCAGGCCTTGCAGCGCAATTGCAGAAAGCTGAGTGGTGACAACCACATCAGGCCGCCAGGTCGCCAGGTGCGCTAGCAGCGCGGTGCCGCTGGGCGGCGGAGCCTGTGACGACTGGCTGATCGGTACCAATTCGATTCCCATGCCGCGGCTGCCGTTCGAAAGCCGCGAAATTGCGGGGGGGGTAAAGTCGGCCTGCTGTTGAGGCTGGAACGCATCAGCTGTAATGCACACGGTTGTAACTTGCGAATCCCATGCGGACGCAGCCAAGGCAGGCCAAGGGATCTGTTGTGGCTGGTCGCAGATGGCCAAAACGCCGGTGCGACGCCCGTGCCCGCGCTGTTCGTACCAAGTGCTGCCTCCATCCCGCGTTGCCAAGATCTTCCCGAGCGATCCAATCGCCCAGCCACGATGTTCATCCACAAATTGTACGCGACGCAGGGGCAGGGACTGACCCGTGGGCTCGAGCTTCCAGCTAAGACCTCCGTCGGGGCTGTGTAATAAGATCGACCCGGGGCTTCCGCAGATCCAAACGTGCTCAGCGGACTGAGAAATCGACCGCCAATGACATAGTTGAGCAGCTTGCTTGCTGAGAGGTACAGGAATATCACTCCATGTTTTCCCGTCGCTGCTGAACTTCGCTAGTCCGTGATGGCCGCACGCGATCCAGCCACGGCCCGTGAAATGCAGACTTTGGATCTGCCAGGCAATATCGCCCAGTTCGGCCAAGGGCGCGGTTGATGATCGCAGTTGGGCATCGATGTTTGCCACGCGCCCCAGACGATCAACGCCCGTTATACTACCGGCAATCTGAGCCGCTGATACCGCATGCCCGAGCCGTAGGCCTGAGCCTTGCCAGAGGTTGCCTCGATCACGACTGACAAAGATGCTGGTTTTTCTCTGGGGATCGTAGTGCCCACGACATACGATCGTTCCCTGATGATGGCTCAACGCGAACAGACATGGAAGATCGGTAGGAAGCTGTTCCCAGCTACGCCCACCGTCCAGCGTCCGTAGTAACACGCCCCGACTGGTGCCTGTGTAATTCCCTACCCCACCGCCGACTGCCAAGCCATAGTCCGCATCCAGGAACAACACATCATAGAGATGCTCCTGGGTTGGACTGGGAATCTCCGACCAGCTGCGCCCTGCATCTTCCGATCGCAAAATCGTGCCGCAATTACCAACCACGCATATCTCGTCGGGCGACAAGATGGCAACTCCATTCAGCGCCGCATCATTGGTATTGGCCTGGCGAATCTGCCGACTCAGAAATCCGGGTTGGCTCGACGAAGCCGCTGAACTCGCCGATGCGAGGCTGCCTTGGTCCAACCTGGGAACGCGTGTCAGTTGCACAGGCAGCGAGGCGTCTTTGACTCCCGGGCCCCAGCCTTCCGAAATCCCAGGCGGATCCATCGGAACGACGTTTTGCGGATAGCCCGCTACGGTTGAACCAGGGCTGTTCGTTGGAATCAATGGAAGGTCAGCCGGAGGCTGAGCGAAGGTCCTCGCAGCCAGCAAGAGCAAGAAGATCCAAGCAGATAGCACGATGTGGCAACGCATATTCATCTTGCTGATCGTACTCAAATACCTGCTGTTTTTGCCCCGCAATCTGCCTTGCCGAAGTTGCACATCTCCGGCCATGATCAGGACTTACTGGTTTGTCGAGCGGCGCGTCAACATGAATTCCATCAATGAAACCGCAGAATGAAGGCATTGAGGCTACTCGCTGAGCACCCGTAGGTAGCGCTTGCCGAGCGGTTCCTCTGCCTTCTAGCATTCCGGACAGTCATCAATCGACTCGCTGCGATCGGTCTTCCGCCAATCGTTCGGTTGGCAGAATCATGACCTTGCCATCTCCCATACGTCCGCTGCGGGCCACGTCCGTAACGCGTTTTACCACCTCTTCGACGCGTAGATCCTCGACCCACATCGTGATTTCCACTTTTGGCAGAAAGGCGAGACTGTATTCACTGTCGCCATAGTTCTCCAGGTAGCTTTTCTGACGTCCAAAGCCTTTGACTTCCTGGACCGACAAAGCTTCAAGCGGCGCGAAACGCAAATTCTCAAGGACGCGTTCAGCCAGATAAGGTCGGACAACAGCGATGATTTGTTTCATGAAAAATGGCCGATGAAAACCTGGATCGAACTTTCTCGCACGAAGCTGATGGTACTTTCGCGAGTCGTGCTAGGCAAACCGTCGGGCGATCTCCAGGCAAGGCTGCAGGTAGCTTCTTCCGAACAAGTTCAGATGGTTAAGCAGATGATACAGTTTGTAGAGTTCTACGCGATCACGCCAGCCCGCCGCCAAGGGCCAGGCTTCATCGTAGCCGGCAAAGAATTCCTGGGGAAATCCGCCAAATAGCAACGGCATTGCCAGTTCCGCCTCGCGATGGGCGAAATACACCGCCGGGTCAAAGATGACCGCCTGTCCCTGTGCGTCACAGAGAAAATTGCCGCTCCAGAGGTCCCCGTGAATCAAACATGCGGGTTCTCGGGGACCGGATAGAAGACTCTCGAGTTTGTCGCAGATGCGCGAGACCGCCCGACTCAACTCCCCGTCATGATTGCCGCTGCGCTCGGCCAGCTGCAATTGACTTTGAAGTCGATGGACCGCGAAGAACTCGCTCCAAGAGTTTGTGCGCGGGTTCTTCTGCGGCGTAGAACCCAGGAAATTGTCAGTATGCCAGCCGAACCAATCCGCCGTTAGTTGGCGATGCAGTTCGGCCAATCGAGTTCCGAACTGAAAAAAGAAATCCTTCGTGCGCATCCCCGAGGGAATGAATTCCAGGATCAGAGCATCTTCCTTCACCACGCATCCCAGGCCAATCACATGGGGTAATCGCAGAGTATTTGCTGCGGCCAGTGACTGCAGGCCTTCGGCCTCTTTCTCGAACATGTCGCGGGCATCGCGATTAGATTTGACGAAGAACTTCCTTCCGTCGCTCAACGTCAACTGCTCTGCCTGGTGAATACAGCCGCCGCCACATCGTTCTGCTGAGACAATCTCTACCGAAGGTTGGTCGGTTGCGTCGGCAATGATCCGCGCGAGTTGCTGGTAACGATCTGTACGAGTCACCACCTACTTTCCACCGTCTCAGGAGGATAAAAAACTCAATTCGCTCAAGTCCCCAGCATAGCATGCGTGGCTTGCGGTGAGATGCATGCCGCTCACCATCCGTTGGAAATCGATGCTTACAGATGCTACGCGGTGTTCTCGTTCATCTATGTTTCGGTTTCGGCGGCCGAGGTGAATTCGCGATATCTCAACAGAAGCCCCGCAGCCAGCAAAAACACGAGAGTGAGAATCGTCAGCATGCCTAGATGCCACAGGGCGGATTCCTCACCAAAGTAGGCCGTAAAAACAGGGTTGCGATCCGCCATGGCCACGTCAAAGTCCATCCATCGCACCAACAGGCAACGCAGCCGATACTGAACGGTCAACACGTTGACAGCGGCTGGAATAAAGGCCAGCGATACTTCAACCAGGAGTGCGTAGGCCACACCAGCTACCATGGCTCTCTTGGGAACCACCACACCTATTAGCAAGAAGAGCGCCGAATAGGCAAAGCAGGAAAGGACCACGAGTCCACATTCGACTGCTAACAGTCGAGGCGTATCCGCCGCTCCGACAATCAGAATACTGAGCACAGCCGATATTAGACCAACGGGCAGCGTCCAGCTCACCGCCACCAGGTATTTGCCCAGCAAAACGGCCAAAGGACCATGAGGACGCATGGCCAAATACACCCAGCTTCGGCCTTCCAATTCCGATGAGACGGCTGGCGTGGACCACAGAAAGACAGCCATCATGCAGGTGACACTGACGCTGAGGATGTAAACCACGATGGCTGCAACTTCCGTGGGTGGCGATTCGCCGGCTGCGATCCGCACAGTTGCCATCAACGCGGGTGCGAACATGGCCAGGGCTAGCATCCACGCCAGCCGCGGAAGCGTCAGGGCGCGTCGCCATTCAAAGGAAAAGACAGCCGGGATTCGCGACAGTGTATTCATGCGGTGCCTCGGTGAATTTTCATCAGTGAATTGAACACATCCTGCAGCGAATCATCGGCGGTCCGCAATTCGTGGATCAAATGCCGGCCTTCTCCAGAGACGCGATTCAGGTAATGACTCAGGTCAAGCGAGCTGGATGTCGTAACCTTTAACAGTCCGTCCTCTATGATGCGGGCGGACTCGACCAATCCCTCCCCGATCAACTCAGCTGCTAAACGTTTCGCATCCTGTGATCGCAGCATGACTTCCGTCGGAATGTCGGCCAGCAGATCATGGATGTCGTCCGCAGAACCTGAGGCCAGCAGGCGGCCGCCGCAAAGGAGCAAAAACGATCGCGTCAAACTTTCGATTTCATGCAGCACGTGGCTGGCTAGTAGCAGGCTATGGCCGTGGGCGATCCAATCTTGCAAAAAGACGGTCATGGCATGGCGAGCGATGGGATCCAGGCCGCTGAAGGGTTCGTCCAGAATTAGAAACTCCGGTTCGTGCGCGATAGCCTGTGCGAGTCGCGCCCGTTGACGCATGCCACGCGAATAGGTCGAGATGTTGCGATGCATATGCTCCGCTATGCCCACTCGGTCCAAGGCGTTTCGCGCCAGTTCACCGGCCTTCTTTGCGTGGTAGCCTTGCAGGCGGGTGAGGTAGGTGACCCATTCGATGGCAGAGACATTTGGGTACATGCCCTCGCTGCCGGGCAAGTATCCAACACGCTGCCGCAATCGGGAACTCAGTCTGGGCGATTCGCCTAAGACTCTGACGCTGCCTAGCGTCGGCGAGAGTTGTCCGGTTATCAAGTTTAGCAGTGTTGTTTTTCCAGCGCCGTTTGGGCCTAGCAAACCGTGAGCGCCCGGAGGCAAGTCGAGCGTCAAGTCATTGACTCCGATTACGGTTCCGTAGAGACGCGTCACGTTTTTGAGATCAAGGAGCATGTTGAAAGCTTTAAGATGACTCACTATCGGAATGCGACGGTCGGCTGCCAGCAGCAGGCTGTTGCGTAACGGGCTTTCCTTGCGAAAGGCTACTGCGACATTGGCGCATTGACGCGTCGATAGAGGATCCACAGCGATGCAGCGGATGCCAAGCCGAGTAGAACGAAGGCTCCGATTACGGAGGATGTGTCTTGAACAAAACCAAACACGAATGCCTGGGCGGTACCCAAGACTTGATAAGGTGAGGTGAGCATTCTCCAGCCCAAGCCCAACTGTTCGATGGCGATATCACGCGATCCGCGACGCAGATCCATGGTCTGGAATGCTACCAGCACGGAGTAGGTCACGTGCCCAACAATCCACATGGCAAACCAGGCGAAGGCCGCATAACGACTCTCCAAGGTCAATGCGGAGAAGGCCAGTGCCACCAGAGCCGTGGGCACGATCAATACCACGGACGCCACTAGAATACGCAACGGTAGATCCCAGGTTGTCAACACGACATCCAAAGATGGAGAAAGCATTACCGCCAAACCGTATAGCAGCAGAGCTGGCAGGGCAGAGATCATGGATACAAAGAAGGCAATCGTGCAGAGTTTGCCAAAGATATATTCTGTTCGCGTGATTGGCCGCGAGAAGTAGATCAAATACGCCCGCGTCCGTAGATCCTGCGAAATCAATGGCGGGGCAACGATGCCGACCACCAACAGCATCAAAATCGCTTGCGGGTAACGCAGCAGAGTCAGCAGCAGATAGGACCAGATGGTGGGCCGCATTTCCGCAAACTGTTCGGATGTGGGTGCTGAAGAGCTCCCTAAAGACTGCTGTAAAATGGAGGCATTGGGTAGCCCACCTACCAATTCGCGAAAGGCGCGCCAGATCGCCGGATCCCGCTGCGCCTGTTCGAAAAGAAAGAAAGCGATTGAAAAGAACAGGATTGGTAGCAGCGCCAAGAATAACAGCCTCCGCAACCAACGCGAATGGAATGCGCGTCGGACCCCGGTGCTGGCGATGGTGATCAAGCGGGTGGCCGATGGTACCGAGGTGCCCTGCCATGCTCGATAACCGACATTATGCAGTGGCATGCTGAGTTCCCTTGACTGCCTCGAGAAAGATCGATTCCATGGAATTCTTGGCCGGGGTCAGCGAGCGCAGCACAATGTTGTGTTGGGCTGCCAGACGCCAGATTCTCTGTACGTCCGCATCTGAGTCCCCCGAGACCACCAGCATGCCAAAAGCACCGATGGAGACGTCGATCTGCTCTGCCCGCAGTATGCCCGCGAAAACTTCAGGAGGACCGTTGACTCGCACGTTGAGAGCAGGCACGAGCGGCTTGGAGAGTTCGGCCAGGCTCTTGGCCACGGAAACTTGTCCCGCGGCTAGTATCACCACGTCATGGCTGACCTGTTGGACGTCCGGCAAGATATGCGTACAGATCAGGATCGTCTTCTGATGATCCCTGGCCAAAACCTTGATGCGGTTTAGCATTGCCTTGCGTTCATCGGGATCCAATCCCGAGGTGGGTTCATCCAGGATCAGCAGCGGTGGATCATGCACCAGAGCCTGGGCAAACTTCAATTTTTGCCGCATGCCTGTCGAATAAGTTTCTACCGTCCGGTAGCGTTCCTGTCCGGCACCACAGAAATCGAGAATCTCGTGTGCGCGGCGTAAGGCCTCGATGCTGGGTAGACAATTCAGTCGTGCCGCAAATTGAACCGACTCGACCCCCGAAAGTTGAGGCAAATAGCAATCGTCCTCGGGCATGTACCCGACCTTCTGACGAATCTCAAGGTTTGCGGCACCTATCTCCAACCCCAGCACGCTGCCACTACCGGAACTCGCCTTCAGCAGTCCCAGCAGGATTTTGATCAGCGTGCTTTTACCGGCGCCATTCGGTCCCAGCAGTCCAGTGACGCCGGGTTGAATATCGACAGTAATGTCTCGCAACGCCTGGAAATTGCGAAATGACTTGGTAACGCCCCGCAGTCGGATCACCGGCGATGGGGAGGACAGAGAGTCTTTTTCTGGTTCTGTCATTTGGCGATCTTCCGAGGATCTTTGGGACCAGTCAGTCAAACGCTCTCCAATTTGGGGCTGCATGCGCGGCAGATTGCTCGTATGCGGCAAATTGCTCGGTCGCGGGTCACGGGGAGAAACAAGTTCTCAGCATAAGAGGAACTGTTCGCTGTGCCACACGGATTATTGAGTCGAACCCAAAAAAACTTTTCTATGACGATGTATGCAGAGCAAGCCTCGCTTGCGACTGCCCGGGGGGGCGGCGAGCAGAGAGATTAGAAAGCGGGCGGGCAGAGCTCAAACAAGGCAGGGTTCATCCTGTGGACCTAGCAAAGTTTCTACGAGTGCTCCGACGCTAGAGCGGATCAGCGATCTTCTAAAATTATGTGCTCGGCAGTGTCCTGCACTCAACGCTTATCTGCTGGCGATTCATCGCGCCAAATGCGACAATCGGATAGCCGTTTCAAGGCCTGGCGGTTCATCCATTCTCGAGCGAAGTAGTTGTGTTAGGACCTCAATCGCTGCAGGTGATCAACCACGAGGCATCGCAATGCATAGTGGTTCCAGTTGAACTCTAATTGGACATCGCCACTTTCGATAAAGCACCTGGCAATTCCTTGGTTAACCGTGATGACACGATTTCTGACTAAGTGTTGCCTAAGCCCTTCGAAAGCCGGGGCTAATGCCCATACGGCTAATCGAATGTGGCGCTGTCCAAATAATCTCAGCTACTCTCCGGGGACTTATTGTCTTGCGACTCGATCAGGTAAAGATTCGAAGTTTTTCACTGACAGCAGCGCAGCAGCAGCTGTCCATGTTTAGTGAGTGGTTGTCGCCGGAAGAACGCCACAGGGCCGAGCGTTTCGTGACCGCCGAATTGCGCAGTCGCTTTGTCGTTTGTCGTGGGCGGTTGAGGCAATGGTTGGGCGAACAGCTGGGATGTCCGCCCGCCGAGGTTCAATTTGGCTATGAGCAATTGGGCAAGCCCTATCTGCGATCGCCGCAGCCGACGAAGGGAATGGCCGCGTTGCATTTTAATGTGAGTCATTCAGCGGATCGTGGGCTTATAGCGTTGGCCCCCTGCGCTGTTGGGGTAGATATCGAGGTCGTCAGCCGCCGCATGAATCTACAAGCCATCGCCGGTCAATTGATCAGCCCGCGTGAGCGGCCGGCGTGGGAATCCATGCCAGCTCCGCAACGCTGCGATCAGCTATTGAGGATCTGGGTTTGCAAGGAAGCGTTGCTAAAAGCCATGGGCCTGGGGATTGCCGAAGGTCTTCGGAAAGTGTCCTTGGAATTGCCGATCCCCGAGACGGGCGTGTTTGTGCCGGAGCACGTCGATCCGACTTTGCAGCTGCAACTTGAGGAAGATGGCAGCTGTTCCAGAAACGCTTGGATGGAACCTGGCGCCTGGCGTTTGAGGTGGTTGGAAGAAATTGGCCAGGGGCTTGCGGCCATGGCTAGTCTACGGCAGGTGAAAGAAGTGCTTGTCGAAGAGTTGGATTGAGTGATTTTCTGCGGTCCGGTCGCCGATGAGGAGCTTCAGCTTGGGCTTACCTACTCGGCCACTTTGCAAGCTGGTAAACTCGATTGACCGCTGGTTTCCGCGATAGGTTGTGGCATGGACGGTTCTGGCGGGAAGAACCTACGCTGGACAACGCTAGATTTGATATGTGGGTGGCGACGTTTGCACGCCCCGAACACTGCTGAAAGAATGATCTCGAATGCTTGCCGGAACAGAAAAGCTCGATTGTCACGCGCGTGTCATCACGCCGGAGAACATCGAGTTTGAATATGATCTGGCAGGCCCCTTTCAGCGACTGCCCGCATTTCTGTTTGACGTGGCAGTGCGGGTAGCCTGTTTTCTGGCTCTGCTGTTTGTTGGCGGGATGTTACTCCCCTTTCTGCCCTTGGGTGGTACTCTGGTCAATGTCGCCGCCGTCATCGGCTTCTTCCTGCTGAGCTGGTTCTACGGAATGTTTTTCGAGACCCGATTCAATGGCAGAACGATTGGCAAGATGGTGTTTAAGCTGCGTGCCATTTCGACCGACGGTCGGCCAATCAACGCGAGTCAAGCAGCGCTGAGGAACTTGCTCCGCTTGGCGGACATGAATCTTTTGCTTCCCTTGCAAATCTTTAGCGCGGAAGCTCCGCCGATGTACATCATTCCGACGATGTTGGTGGGCTTTGCATCGATGACGCTCACCCGCAAGATGCAGCGACTCGGTGATTTGGCCGCTGGTACGATGGTAGTCTGCGAGCAGCGTCGCAGGGCTGCGTTTAATCTGCAGCCGGAGGATCTCAGAGCTTATGGGCTGGCGGAATTGGTGCCGGTTACCTTTGTTCCGAGTGTGACCTTGGCCCAAACCATCGGACTGTACATGGAAAATCGAAAGCGATTGAATCCATTACGCCGCAATGATATCGCTCGGCATCTGGCGGATCCGCTGATACAGGATTTTGGCATGTTGCCGGATACGAGTCCCGACTTGCTGCTATGCGCTCTTTATGTTCGCACGTTTCTGTCGGCTGACCAACAGCAGCGAGGCCGTGCCAGATTGCGTGAATTGATGACGACTCGGCAACCGGCTTTCGGAAAGGCTCGGGTGACGGGGGCTGCGGGACGGTCGGCGAGCAACTCAACGGCGGAGGTCGTCGGAGCTAAAAGAACTGACGAAGCCACGCATGCGTTCCCCACCCGACCTCCAACTGACCCGCCTCCACCCGCACAGCCTCCGACTGACCCGCCGCCTCAGCAAGGACTGCCTTAGAACCATGCCTAATTTAGCGGAAACGATTGAGAAGCGGCGGGCCGACTGGCAGTTGCTCGAGCGCATGATCTCGCAGATATCAGCCCGTAATCTGCGGCACATGAAAGGCGATCAGCTGGCCAGGCTCAGTGACTTGTACCGCTCCGCTTGCGCTGACCTGGCTATGGCAGAGCAGTACCGGTTGTCGCCCGAAACCGTCAACTATCTGCATGGTCTGGTAGGGCAAGCTCACAACACCATCTATCGATCGCGTCGCCCGCAATGGCAGACCTGGTGGGACATCGCATTTCGTCAGACGCCCCAAAGAATCTTTCAAGATCATTGTGTGCACATTTGCGGTCTGTTGTTTTTTGGAGTCTTTGCGCTCTCGACCTATTTGGCCTACAACGAAATGGCCTTTCCGGGTTTCGCCGAGAAAGTGCTTGGCGCCGAACAGATGGAGATGATGGAAGAGAGTTTCTCCCAAGTCGAATTCGGTCGTGACTTGGGTACGAATCTGAGCATGGTGGCGTTTTACATCCAACACAATACGGGCATTGGCTTGCAGTGCTTTGCCATGGGAATTCTGATCATCCCCGGGCTATACACGACTGCCTTTAACGCCTGCATGCTAGGCGCCTCCTTCGGATACATGGCGCGAGGTGATACCCCGGGAGGGGATAGTTTCTTGGAATTCGTAACCGCCCACGGTGCTTTTGAGCTGACCGCTATCGCTCTGGCGGCTGCGGCTGGCTTAAGAATTGGGGCTGGCTGGTTGTTTACGAAGGGGTTGACCAGGATCGCCTCGCTACAGGTGCAGGCCCGGGAAGCCCTGCCGATTATGGCCGCCTCGGGTGTGCTGTTTTTCTTGGCGGCCTTGACCGAGGGCCTGCTCTCGCCAAGCAGTTTACCCTATGTTTTCAAAGCGCTTTGGGGGATTTTTTCCAGTGGCCTGTTGATGTTCTATTTCGTGGTGCTCGGATATCCAACGGAGAAATCGATTGCAACTCGACCGAACTGAAATCGTCATCCGACAGAGAGCCACACTGGAACTGTTCGATCTCAGTCTGATCGTGCTGCGCAAGCATATTAAGAGCATCATGCTGACAAGTGCTCTGCTGGGCATACCGCTGCTGGTGGTAGATGTTTTGATGACTCAGTGGATGTTAGGCGAGGATGCCTATTTGGTGGCGGAAGACTTGGAGAGTCCTAGATTTGCGATGCGCAGCCGACAGGCATTTCACCTGATCATGCTGTACGCCTTGCAGTTTCCACTGATTTCCCTGCCAACTACGGTGTTCTTAGGAAATCAAGTTTTTTTTGAGTCGGTCTCGGTGCGTGAGATTGTGGCGAAGTTAGTACCGATTGCCGGGCGCGTTATTCTCGTGTTGGGTGTGCTCCGATTGGGGCTGGTTTGTCTGGTGTTCGAGCTGTTCGTCGACCGTACGCTTCTGTGGGATTGGGGATTCGAATTCTGGATGCTTGGAGTTTTGGGATTTCTGTGTTTTGCCATCCGTGCCGGATGGCCTTATGCTCCAGAAATCCTGGGATTGGAACTCTGTCCGCTCGCGACAAGAGCACCCGGTGAAATTAGCTACCGTCAGCGGAGTCGAGGCTTGCACAGCCTGTTGATGGCTGATCACGTGTCGCGCTTTACGGGCTCGGTCATGGTCGCATTTCTGATAGGGCTGATGCTCTTGGCAGCAATATTGTTTTGCCAAGGCACACTCACCGGAGACTGGCTGTGGAACGACTGGATCAATCTTTTGGCGCTGCCGGCCATTCTTTGGGTGGTAGGTATGTTCCTGGCTGTGTTTCGGTTTCTCACCTACCTGGATACACGCATTCGACTCGAAGGTTGGGAGATCGAATTGCGGCTCAAGGCTGAAGCCACGCGATTGCGGCCCGCTCCTGTAATGCTGGAGGTTGGAGACAATTCGCGGGAGGAGGCGGTGGTGTCATGATTAGCTACCGGCTAACGCACCTTCTTTATTTTTGGTTGTGCATTGTCGCAGTATGTTGGGGCTCTCCCTCCCGGTTGGTCGCCCAGGGCGAGGGGCGGAAAGTAGATCCGGACAGAGCCATGCAATCCATCGGATCTCCGAAATGGTATAGCAAGCAGGATGATGGGTATCAGACTCCGAGCGTGAACACGCCCAAAGACAATCCAATTCGAGAAGAGGGTTGGATGGCCTCGGGGCGGAGCCTGTTTGGCGGCTCGGGGCAAAGTTCCTGGGGGACAGGCAGTGGTGCCTGGAACTTGGGTATCGGGCGGTGGTTCAGCGATTGGTTCTCCGCCGGCGTGCTGCTGCTGATGGGGGTCTTGCTGGCCCTGGTCGTTGGCTTGCTGTTCTTTCACACGTTCCGAAACTATCTTCCCAGTCGATATCGAGCGGAAAAGGCCGAAGTGGCCCTGGAAATTGATCCGGCCAAAGTCACCGAGCTGCCCTTTGAAACCCGCGAGGTGTCGTACGACAATCCCCTCGAACAAGCTGAAGCGTTGATGCGCCAAGGTCGTTTTCGAGAAGCTATCGTCTTTCTGTATGCCTATCAACTGCTGGCTTTGGATCATGCCCGCAAGGTTGAATTGCAAAAGGGCAAGACGAATCGCATGTACCTGCGTGAGCTGAGTACTCAAACATCCCTGCAGGAGATTCTCCGTCAGTCGATGCTTGCCTTCGAAGATGCCTATTTTGGCGATCATGAGATTTCCGAAGAAAGATTTCAAAGCTGTTGGAGCCGATTGCCGGAATTCCACTCACTGCTACAGTCCGACGCCGACGTTGCTGCCTCGAGGGCTGCGGGAGTTGCAACCGCATGACCTGCTTGAGTACCTCTAAGGCTTCCTTACCACAGTCGCTGTTCCGAAGTGTTATCTTGCTGGCCGGGTTGAGTCTGTGCGGCGGATGCAGCAGCTGGCTTCCAGAGATGGAGCCCTTTGGAGCGGTAAGCGGAGTCGATGTGAATCGCAGCCTGAATGGACTTGGCGTGCATCGTGAGATGTGGGAGTCCGCCGGTGTCCGCTGTGTGTACCCACAAAAACTGTCGCCCAGACTGGAGTCGTTAGAGGTGATTGTGCTGGTGGGCAAGTCTTACGATCCACCGGGCAAGGCTGCTCGGCGGTGGTTGGAGGCATGGCTTGCGCGACAGCCCGGGAGGTCCGTGATCTATTTTGGTCGTGACTTTAATGCCGGCGAGTATTATCGAAGGAAAACGCTGGATCGCCTATCAGGCCCCGAGTTAATGCAAGGCCGACGAGAGCTCGCGGCCTTGCAGGCCGAAGAACTCAATCTGCGGATTCAGCGCGTCCCGGAAGGGACTTTTTGCGGTTGGTTTTTCATGGACGTCATGTCGGGGCCGCTGGATAGTTCGGCGGAGGATTTGCAGGGACCGTGGTCGGAGCAATTGACTGGTCTCACAGGTACTTGGCCGCTTAGAACCACTCTCTGGCCACCTGCCGACAAGTGGCGACAACAAAAACCCAGCTGGATTACCAGTCCTCCCCCAGCAGATCCTCTGCGGCCAGTTGATGTCGGATCGGATGAGCCGGAGGAAGATCCCGAATCTCCGATGCAAAGAAGCGTTTGGCGGGTGAGGGAACTGTCGACGGATGAGGCTTGGGAGACAGCCTTTGAAGACTCCTTGCAGGCCCGTGTGTTGCTGCAGAGTCCCGAAGGAAGACCCTACATTTTCCAACTGACGGATCTCGAAAGATTTCCCGAAAGTCAACTCATCATTGTGGCGAATGGAGCTCCACTTCTGAATGCTTCCCTGGTCGAGACGCTGCATCGTCAGATCGGGGCCCGCATTGTCGAAAGTTGTTTGCCAGCCAAGCGGGTGGCTCTGTTGAGCTACGATGAAGATGGCTTGTTGATCAGCAACTTGCCGGAACCCGATGCCCGAGGGGCTGGTTTGGAGATGCTGACGGTTTGGCCGCTCAGTGGAGTGACGATGCCCGCAGCCCTGTTGGGAATCATCGTGTGCGCTGCCCTGTTTCCCGTACTCGGCAGGGCCCGTAAGTTAGCAACTCGAAAAGTCAGTGACTTTGGACTTCACGTGGAAGCCATGGGCCGGATGCTGCAGGATTCCGGCGATGTTGAATACGCGAAGCAGGTCATTCGGGACTACTATGCGAAGGTTAAACAAGAGTCGCCGCCCTACTGGCTATCCCCAATAGAAGCTAAGAGTGAACCCAAACCGGCGATGCAACGGACTGCTACGACAGCGAACAGCCCCGAGCCTGCCGCTCCGACGAAAGTACCTGAAGCAGCGAATGATTCCAAAGAATCACTAACCGACTAAGTTAAGCGTTCAGCGTCAGCCGTTGAGCCGGAGCCGTCCCAGGTACTTACGCCCAAGTGCGTTTTGCCCGAGAATTCACAGCTGCTAGTTTAATTCACCTTGTGACCGAAGAACACGAATATATGCGCAATACAAAGGAACTCTTCGAGGCCGTATCGGCTGAGTTGAGCAAACTGTTTATTGGTCAGGATGAACTCGTTCTATCGACTTTGGTAGCCTTGTTCTCCGGCGGTCACGTGCTAATCGAGAGCTTACCCGGGATGGGCAAGACGCTGTTCGTACGCACATTGGGGCGGATTCTTGGCTGCAAGTTTGGCCGCATACAGTTTACGGCGGACCTGATGCCCTCGGATATCACCGGCGCTCCGTTGCTGGATGTACGAACCCAGGAGTTTCGATTTCGACCGGGACCTGTTTTCACGCAATTGCTATTGGCCGACGAGATCAATCGCTCACCGGCAAAGACGCACGCGGCACTGTTGGAGATCATGCAGGAGTTTCGGGTAACCGTGGACGGAACGAGCCACCCTCTGCAGCGACCGTTTCTGGTGCTGGCCACTCAAAATCCAATCGAGAGCGAAGGCACCTACAACTTGCCGGAAGCCCAGCTCGATCGCTTCATGTTTAAGGTCGTGATTAGCTATCCGCAAGAGCAGGAAGAGGAACGCATACTGACGCTGCATAGTCAGCAGAAGGATCTGAATCGGAGACTGGAAGCGGAGTTGCAGACGGTGACTTCGCCGGAAGAAATCATGCAAGTGACCGAAGCCAACGCGGAGGTCCGCATCGAGCCTCAGTTGGTCGCCTACATTAATCGTCTGGTGCGGCAGACAAGAAGTTGGCCAAGCTTTCATTTGGGGGCTTCCCCTCGGGCTGGCTTGGCGCTGATGCAAGGGGCCAGAACGCTGGCCGCGTTTCGAGGTCGTGACTATGCCACGCCCGACGACGTGGTCGACATCGTGCTTCCGGCTATGCGTCATCGTGTCATCATGAGTGCGGAGGCTGAAGTCGAAGGTCTCAAGGTGGATACGGAGTTGCAGGCTCTGGTGCGGAGCATCGAGGTGCCAAGAGGAGCCGTATCCTGAGTTTGGTAGAGAATGCAACAGCCCTACTCTCCCCTGCTGCGCAGCAGGTTCCGGGCACCGACGCGCAGCGTTGGTCGTGGAGAGTCGGACGTCAAAGCGGCCGAAGGGGCAACGCCGTGAAGCATTTTGTATCGAGCGGCTTGCCCGAGAATACAAGCACGAAGCGCCAGCGAGTGAGTTTCGGTCGGCATCAAGTACACACTCGCTGGCGCTTCGTGCTCGTAAATCCAGAGCCAAAATGCTTCACAGCGCGGCCGGAGAGGGTCATGAGGCTGTCGAAGAGCAAGGGCTGCTGAAAACGCTGGCTACATTTAGAGATCAAGGTGGGTAGAATGCCTCCCGAACAACAGAGCAGCTTTCAACTTGTCGACTATGGCATCACGCCCTGGTCCGTGCTATTGCTGTTTCTGCTGCCTCTGGCATTGCTCATGCGATATCAGGGCATCTATCCGACGCGGCGGATGGCCTGGCTAGCAGCGATTCTCTTCGCGTTGTCGCTGCCCTTGCCTTGGATGCCGGATTGGTGGTGGATGTTGCTGGCCGTATGCGGTGGCGTGGCCTCGTTGTTGGTCGTGGCAGATCTGCTCACCCTGCCGGACGTCAGACAGTTCGCCATTCATCGCAAAATGGCCCGCGTGGCTTCCTTGGGGAATCGGCACCCTGCCAGCCTGATTGTAGACAATCGCACTCAGGCAGCTGTCCACATGCAAATTGCAGATGACCATGCGGGTGACCTGCAACTGAATCCAGAATTTCATGATGTGTGGCTTGCCCCCGGTAAACGGACGCTGGTCGAGCATTTCATTACCGCTCACCGTCGAGGGGCTTTCAGTTTGGAGAATGCATACGCACACATCTTCAGCTTCGCCCAGTTTTGGCGGCGTAAGCACGTTTTTCCCTGCCCCGGCGAGTTGCATGTCTATCCCGATATCAAACAGATCGGCAAGTATGCCCTGCTCGCCAGAACAAACCGCCTGAGTCAAATTGGCGTCCGCAGAACGCGCAAGGCGGGGCAAGATAATGATTTTGAACGTCTCCGCGACTATCAACAGGATGACAATTACAAGCACATCGATTGGAGGGCGAGTGCTCGGCGGCAAAAGTTGACGGTGAAGCAGTTCCAAACCGATCAAAGTCAAAGAGTGATCTTTATGCTGGACTGCGGCCGCATGATGACCAACGAGTATCAGCAATTGAGTCTGCTGGATTACGCGCTGAATTCGATTTTGATGCTCAGTTACGTGGCTCTCGATCAGGGCGATTCGGTAGGTTTGCTGTGCTTCTCCGATCGAATTCACACTTACGTTCCGCCCCATGGCGGCAAACGGCAGATGAACCGCATTCTGCACGCCGGCTTCAATCAATTCCCCAGTTTGGTGCAATCCCGGTTTGACCAGGCTTTTCTCTATCTATCCAAGCATTGCCGCAAACGATCGCTGGTGGTGCTGGTTACCAACGTTATCGACCAAGTGAATGCCGAGCAAGTTGAAAACTACATGAGCAATCTGATTGGTTGCCATTTGCCCTTGCTGGTTCTGTTGCGGGATCATCGCGTGTTTGAAGCTGCCGATAACCCGAACCCCGATCCGGCTGTCCTGTATCGCAGCGCAGCCGCAAGCCAGTTGTTGGTGTGGCGGCACCAAGTAATCCACCAACTCACGACAAACGGTGCCTTGGCACTGGATGTTTTTCCCGAGCAAATGACGACTCCGCTCGTTAATCAATATCTTGAGATCAAAGCCCGGCATCTGCTTTAAGGCACAGCGTGACGCCATCGATGACGAACCACTTTTCCACGACTTCTCTCTTCGTGGTAGCCTTTCATGGAGATTTTGCTTCGCCCGCAATGCTCCGCCGAGATATGGGTGTCGACTGGGTGGACCACTATTGGGACTATCGACGGGACAGCATTGATGTACTCAGCCAACCCCGCGGGCTAGTGCTGGTGGCCTACTCGCGCGGTGGCTCGTGGGTAGGCAAGCTGGCAAATCGGCTGGACAACATCCGGGCCGCGATTCTGTATGAAGCTCCCTTGCTGGATGCCAGTTATCCAGCTGGCGACTTTCCCGTATTGATGATTTGGAACCGCTTCTCCCTGCGCCGCTTCACCCGACAAGCTCGCAGGTCCAAGGCCGAATGGTCACAGCGACATCCCGTCAGCGAGTTGCAGGGCCGCGGCTTTCACATCAAATTCTGGCCGCCCGGACATGGCTGGGATCAACAACTCAACCCCCAAATCCATGCTTGGATCGATTCGCAAGTCGTGCCTTAGACCCTTCGGATGAACGACGGGGAAGGTGGTAAGCCCCTCACCGGCCGCTGAGACGTCCGACTCTCCCGACGTCCCGAGGGAGAGTTAGCCGCCACGACGAATAGCGAGAAGTGTCCGTTTAATCGGCATTTTCGGATTTTTCGTCTTCATCTGGGCAAGTAAGTGGAGCATCCGAGGCCGTGGGCTAGAATGCTAGCAATGGTAATGTTTGGAAATCTGACAGGGATGGATTGCTACCGGAGTGCTCGACATGGCGGCCCGTTCCAGTTGGAAAGGCTATTTGAAAATAAGCCTCGTGTCTGTTCCTGTGAAGGCTTACACGGCGACCAATAGCGCCAAAGCAATCGCTCTGAATCAACTTCACGAGCCCTGCCATAGCCGCATCAAGTATCAAAAAGTGTGTCCGGTGCACGGTGCGGTCAGCAGCGATGAAATAGTTTCCGGTTACGAATACGCAAAAGATCAGTACGCGGTCATTGACACCTCCGAATTGAAGAAGTTGCGGAGCGAAAGCGACAAATCGATTGTGGTCGATCAGTTCGTCGACGAAGCCCAGGTGGACAATCGCTATTTGGCCGGGGCCTGCTATTTCTTGGTCCCTGATGGGGCTGTCGGCCAACAGGCCTACGCTCTGATCCGCGATGTGATGCGCGATTCGAAAATGAATGGAATCGCCAAGATCGTGCTATCAAATCGTGAACAACTGGTCCTCATTCGCCCCGTGGAGAATCTCATCGGCATGTTGGTTTTGCGGCACGCGGATGAGCTCAAGACGCCAGCGGCCTTCAGTGACGAAGTCGTTGATACACAGCTTTCCGACCAGGAAATGCAGCTAACCAAGCAACTCATGCAGGGCTTGTATGCGGAGTCCTTTGATTTGGAACGCTACCCAGACGATTACACCGAAAAGTTGACGGCCTTGATTCAATCGAAAGTCGAAGGCAAGGAACTGGTCACTCCCGAGGCTCACGATGAGCCCCAAGTCATCAATTTGATGGAAGCTCTAAAGGCTAGTATTCAACAGGTTAGTCCGGGGCAGACAGCACCCAAGAGTCAAGCTGCGAGCAAGAGTGTGCGCAGTAAGAAGACGGCTGCCAAGAAAACGGCTACCAAGAAAGCCAAGTCTGCGAAGTCCCCAAGAACCAGCGTCGCTAAGAAACGCAAGTCCGGCTGAGTAGGACCTAACGGATGATGGATGAAGAAAAGGATCTTCTGGCAGGCCAGAGAGTGGCTTTCACCGGTCGAGCCTCGTCGTTTCGGCGTGAGCGGGTCCGGGAACTTGTCGAAGGATTGAATGGTATTTACCAGTCGAAAGTCGACGAAACCACCACCTTGCTTGTCCTGGGCGCCGCCGGTTGGCCCCTTCAGAAAAACGGCAGGCTTACTCGCAATCTCGAGATCGCCCAGCGACTTCTAAGGCAAGGACACGCTATCTGTATTGAGGATGAGGAGGCGTTCCTGCGACGAATCGGCGCTGCGGCAGACAGCCCGAACCAAGTCTATTCGCTTCCGCAACTCTCTCGCATGCTGAACCTGTCCGTCCAACAGTTGCAGGCTTGGTTGCGGTTGGGCTTGATTCAGCCAGTCGCCAACGCCGGCGAGATCGATTACTTTGATTTTCAACAGGTAGTTCGCTGTCGAACCCTGGCTGATCTGGCCAAATCGCGGGCCGGGCGACGACGGCTCCAGCGGGCCATTCGACTGCTCAGGCAGCAGCGCTTGCATGAAGCGGTTTTCGATCAACTGGTAATGCTCGATTCGGGGCTCGCCGTCCGCCAGCAGGATGGACGCCTGTGCTCGATTGAAGGGCAGTTTTTGATCGATTTCTCTGCGGCCGAAGAACCGAGTTTGCTGTCGACCGATGCAGCCTTGGATACGGACTTTGAGCGAGCGGTGGAGCTCGAGCTAACGGGACAACTTGAAGATGCGGAAGAATGCTATCGCATGATTCTGCGGGATGAGCCCGACGATGCAGACGTCCTGTTCAATCTCGCCAACGTGCTTGTGCAACTCGAGCGGACGGAAGAAGCGATCGAGGTGTATCGCAACGCCTTGTATGCGGAGCCGGAGTTCAAAGAGGCGTGGAACAATCTTGGGAATTCATTGGCAGATCTGGGAAAGCTATCCGAGGCCCTGCTGGCCTTTCAGCAAGCGTTGCTTGTCGATCCGGAGTACGCCTCCGCTTGTTACGGATTGGCCCGCACGCTCGAGCTGTGTGGCCGCCAACGCGAGGCCGTGGTGCAATGGCAAAGGTATCTGGAGATGACGCCTGAGGGTGAATGTGCCGAGTATGCCAGGCAGAGGCTGGAAGCCGAGTAGCATTCACAGCGAAGAAATGATTTGGAAGTTCTTGCGCGTCAGTGTTTGCCGGATCGAGTAAAAAGCCGCCCAGGGATCTTGGCGTTGGCTGCCCACGATGCGGCTGGCTGTTTCGATGTCAAATTCGCGGGGATCCGCGACGGCTTGCAGGTCCTGCCAGGCGACTGGCATACTGACCGTTGCCGTGGGAGTTGCTCGCAACGAAAAAGCAGCCACGCAGGTCGAGCCCGCGTGATTGCGGTGGATGTCAATCAGAATTCTTCCGACCCGCTGGTTGCGAGATAAATGGAGCGTGAACAGCTCGGGGGCCTGCCTGACCATCTGCGATCCCACGGCTTTGGCAAAGCGGCTCACATCACTCCATCCGCTTCGCCGCTGAATTGGCACCACGACGTGCAGTCCCTTGTTACCGCTGGTTTTGACAAAGGATTCAAGTTCGCACTGGTCAAGAATCTGCTTGCACTGCAAAGCCGCTTCCGTGACTTGCTGCCAGGCAATCGTCTCGCCAGGATCCAAGTCAAAAATAATGCGATCCGGACGGTCGAGCCGATCCGCTTTGGCTGACCATGGGTGTAGCTCGATCGAAGCCAGCTGCACCGCGGATGCGAGCGCTTGCAAATTGGAAATGCAGAGCAGCTTTTTTTCCTCGCCCGGTTGATCGACTTGGCTGATCGACGGATGCATTCCCTCGGAAGGGTGTTTTTGGAAGAAACTTTCCTGCTCGATACCGTCGGGAAATCGCAGCAGGCTGACGGGGCGATGCTCGATATAGGCAAGCATCCGCTCCGCAACCGCCACGTAGTACTTGGCCACATCTAACTTGGAAACCTGTATGGAGGGAAACAGGATCTTTTCCGGATTGGAAAGACTAATTTCGGCAACGCTCCGCAATTGATCCGCCGTAACGTGTGAAACGCAAGGAGTCTTCTTGAGCGTTTCCAACTCGCCAGTCACCTTCAGATCGATGGGCGTTGGCGATCCTACCTGGTCGGCGGGGATGTCGTTCCGCAAGCCTTGAAAGGAAGCATGCCGCAGCTGGTTGGAACTGGTAAGTCCTACGTACTGCACGCGAGCTACCAACTCGGGCTTAATCCATACGACGCGATCCTTGTGCAATTCGGCCGGGACGGGCGTAAGCGGTGAGGTTTTTCTTTTGAGTGCACCGCAGCGCTGCTGAAGTTCCGCCAGAGCCGCGTCACTAAAGCCGGTGCCAACCTTGCCTGCGTAGCTAAGTTGATTATCGGTGTAGGAGGCCAAAACAAGGGAGCGTAATTCGCCTTTTCTTTTTTGCGACGGCGTGTAGCCCACGATGACAAAATCATCGGCCAGAATGCACTTGCGTTTTTGCCAGGTCTGCGAGCGACCGCTTCGATAGCGGCTGCTAGACTTCTTGGAGATCGCGCCTTCCAATCCCATCGAACGACAATGCTCAAAGAACGCTTGGCCGTTACCAACGATGTGCTCACAAAGCTGGATACGTGCACTATCAAGGTCTTGTAGTAGTTCGGCGAGCAAGTTCTTGCGCTCGATCAACTGAACATTGGTGAGATCAAAGCCATTGCAGTAGAGTAGATCAAAGATGTAGTAAACAAGTTTGTTTTCATTGTTCTCGCGAAGCGCTGACTGCAGACTGCTGAAATCACTGACACCGTCGCTGCGGAGGCTTACCAGTTCGCCGTCTAAAATAAAGCTGCGGGCATCGAGCTTGCGCAACGCGGCATGCACGCTGGGGAAACGTTCGGTCCAGTCTTGTCCGTTGCGGGTCATGAGTTGGATGTGTTTTCCATCCTTGGCGGCCATCAGTCGGTAGCCGTCCAGTTTGATTTCATGCAACCAGTCCACACCCTCAGGTGATCGGTCGCTGGCAGTTGCCAATTGGGGACGTAGCTCCGGCAGCTGCTGGGCGGGCTGGGCACCCTGCAGCAATTCCGGCCGGAGCTCTTTCTCGGCTGGCTTGCTGTCCGGTTGTTCGGTGCGGGTAGCGGCGTCTTTCCTTTGTCGGCGGCCTGCCAACTGTTGGGGGCTGGTGAGCTGGTGAACATCGCGACCGGTGAGCACACTTAAGGGAAATTCATTGGTGACCATGCAAATTTTTTCGCTCTTGGCGTAGGCATCCCGTTCCTTAATCAGCAACCACTGATGATCACGGCCGTCGCCCGCCTGGCGGATCTTGACCAGTGCCCATCTGCCCCGGAGCTTTTCGCCATGCAGTTCAAACTTCAGGTTGCCGGCAGCGTAGCCGATTCCTTCTCCATGCAGGATGTCTAAGACGCCCGTGTCCCAGACAATCATCTTCCCAGCACCATATTGGCCCTCAGGGATCACGCCTTCGAAGTGGGCATAGCTGAGAGGATGATCTTCGACATGAATTGCCAAACGCTTGATCGAAGGATCCAGAGAGGGACCCTTGGGAACGGCCCAGCTTTTCAAAACCCCGTCCATTTCCAGCCGCAAATCGTAATGCAGCTGCTTGGACAAGTGTTTTTGGACGACAAATATTGGCTGAGCGGATGGGTGAGATTGGCGATCCAGCGGTTCGGCTGTTTTCTGTGCACTGCGTTTCCGCTTGTAGTCATCCAGTGTCATAGAAAAGCTTGGATCATGTGCATAGAGTCAGCTTCCTAGACGAAGAAAGCCGGATTTAACTGCGAACGGATGTCAGTCCGTCCATAACCCAGCCTCCCATCGAACCCGGGGGCAGGCCGGGAGTCGCATACGCGGCGTCGAGCATGGCCTCTTCCAGGGAAACGAACTCATAGCCCAAATCGCGAATACGCTGAAAAGCATCGCCTAACGTTAGGGCGTTCATCTCGTTGCAATGAATCAGCAACACTTGGCTGAGTTGGTAACCAAGCAAGTTTTGGGATCGCTGTTCAGAATGTTCAAAGGCCCGATCCAGGGCTTTCCACACGGAGTCAAGGACTTCTTCGGCCTGTGCGGATTCGCCGGCACGCAGAAAGCGAGTGTAGTTACGTGCAAAACTGTAGTCTTTGTAGTCCACTGTGACGGGCGCGATACGATAGTCTCGTTCGCGGAGAAATTCTTCGATCTCAGCCGCCTTGGCATCGCGTCCACTGTCTAGAAAAGGATAGCGGAACCAAGTCAAACGTTTGCCATGCTTTTCTAGTAGTGGCCGCAAGACGGTTTCCCCTTTGACAATATCGTCTCGATACTCCCAAGCTGGGACTTCACGCATTCGCTTGTGGGCATAGGTGTGGTTGCCGATATCTAAGCCATCCACCAGCCATTGCTCCAGTTCACGGATGCGAGCATCGCGTTGTCCGTCGACATGCAATTGTCTTTCGTTGACGAACACGATCCCCGGCACCTGGTGCTCGACGAAAGTTTTGCGGAGTGAACCGGAAATTCGCAAATAAGCATCCAGATCGTCACCCGCGCCCGATGCGGGGCCGTCATCGATGGTCACGGCCACTCTTTTCTTTGGATCGCTCTGGTTAGCTGCTTGCTCTTGCGGTTGCTTGGCCTGCAAGTCTTTCCCACGCAGCGCCGTGGATGCAACGACTGAGGCTGCTGCACTGGCAGCTACGAATCGACGACGGTTGCATAATGGTGTCAGATAGCGGGCTGGCATGAATCGATCCTGTATCTGAATAGATTGTAGGGCAAAGTCATCTGATTCTGCAGAAAACCTAAATTCGCATAGGCGTATTCTAGCCCAGATGTTTCATCGACGGATATTTCTAATTTGTAAGAGTACTTGCGGCCGTAACTTCCGAGCGGGTTTCAAGACTCAAGCGGATGGGTGAAGACTTAGCTTGGTTCGACATCGCCAC
>JANSWS010000081.1 GCA_024743355.1 bacterium | reverse complement strand
TAATTTGGCGTTCACTCGAAACCCTCCGTTGAGTCGGTAGATTGAAGTCTTGGTAACCTCCAATACACCCATAAAACGCCGAGGGTTTTCGAGTTTTTCTCTTTTTTCTAAATCAGGCGCTCGCTTGATTGAGGACTAGTGCTATGTTAGGAATCAAAGTTGGGGCTCGCCCCATCAGCCGGAACGCGCTAGCGTCCGGGCAATTTATGGTTGCCCGTGAGCCAGCTCACTGCGGCTGATCCCAATTATTAATATTGACACGAGTGGAACGAAAACACTTGCGATTGGTCCCGGTTTTCGCAGGGCTTGGGCAGCACTTCGCAAGAAGTCTTGTTATCACGGTCAACCAAGGATTTGCCAGGAGTTTGATCGAAAGTACCGCTGTCCAGCTAGCCTTAAGCTAACAAGCCCATACTGGTAAGTTCTCCGAGCTGCTGACGCGGCGAGCAAGCAGTTTGGATAGGCTTCGAGAATGTCCAGCCAGCATGTATTCCGACCAACCTCAACTGCGTTTCGTTTCTGTTCCAGGATCCGAATAACAGCCATGTTTTTCCGAAAGACTTTCCGACCGGTTTTTCACGCTTCGCGGCAGCCTCAGAACGCAAGCGACCCTTGCTGGCGAGTTATTTCGTTCGAAACGCTTGAGGTTCGCAGAGTGTTCGCCGCTGACGGAATCGGTTCGACACTGATGGCGGAGGGGGAGGGCGGTCCGGTACAGGATTTCGCCTTAGTGGATGTCAACACGACATCTTCATCCTACCAGCAATCCGTTTCGCCCCGCGATTATTTGGAACAGGTATCGGCCTGGTACTTTGGACACGCGTCCTGAGGCTACTGCAGTAGCCAGTTTGGCTACCTGGACCAACTGCAGCGCGATCTGGATGCCTCGCATCCGCTGCTGAAAATTCAAATCTTAGGTGTCAACAAAAGTGGCCTCGAGTCTTCCAATGATGTGATCACCGAGAATCGCGACCTGCCTTGGCTGCAGGACCGGGACGACGACCAGAATGGTCAGTCCGACGTGTGGTTTGATTCTTGGAACGTTGAATACCGAGACGTGGTGATTTTGGACGGCAACAATAACCGCTTTGGTACGTTCAATGTCACCTCGAGCGATCTGGCAAAGACGGAAAATTATGCGTTGCTGCGCGAGTTGATGATCGACGCGGCCATGGCAACGCAGAAGCCATGGATGAATCCCAACAACCCCTTAGACATCAACAACGACGGATTTGTCCATCCCTTGGATGTGTTGTTGGTGGTCAACAGAATCAATGCCGAAGGTACTGTTGATTTGTCGCCCCCGACGGGAAGCGAATGGCCGGCGACTTTCTACGACTGCAATGGAGACAATTTCATCTCTCCACTCGACGTGCTGCAGATTATCAACTTCTTGAACGCGTCATCGTCCAGTGGAGAGGGCGAAGCCGAGCGGAGCGAGCATCAATCCGAGACAACTCCTGCTGCACCAGTATCGCAGGAGATTGTTCCCGTTGGCCAATTCTATTGGCAACCCATAGCATCGGACTTGCCGCAGCAAGATCGCGATGCTTGGCGGTGGCAGACCGAAGTGGATCGCTACTTTGCGGCCACAATCCAGCCTCTGCGCGTGTTGCATTCATGACCGAAATACAATCGATCTGCGGATTCTTCCAAGTTGCCCGCAAGTGCGCCTACTCTTTGGAAGGCTGCTTCTGGCGAACGAAGTGATATTCCACGTCCGGGAGCGGTTGCCCTTGTTTGGTTTGTTCGATGTCGCGGACCAGGCAGTGATCTGCATCCGTGAATTGGAAGGTTCGTTTTCCAGTGTGCTTGACGCCATCTAAGTCCGTACCTTCAAAAGAGGACACCCATATGTCGCCTTCCTGCTTCCAGACCGCCAGCCATACGCCTTTTTCGGAGGTGAATTCATGGCTGCGAATCTCGTGATGATTCTGGTCCCATCCAATTAGGCTGATGGCCCGAATCGGCGTCGCGTCTTTCAACTCAAAGCGGTATTCGGCGATTAATGCACTCTGTCCAGGTGCCCATCGAAAAGACTGGGTCAAATTCAGCGGTCGTCCGGCCAGCGGTCCGAGCTTTTCTGACGGGGGTATTCCCTCTGGCAGTTGCGTGGTAGCTCGCCATTCGCCCAGGAAGATGGACATTTCCTTGAGCTGCTGGTAACTCGGCGATTCTGATTGCGCCCATGCTGACGCGGCCATGAGGAAGACAAGCAAGATCGGGCTTAGAATTCGGGTGCATAGCATGGAAGGCTCCTTGAAACGATTGCGGCTTGAACTACTGATACACTCGACATCCGAGCTGACCACCCGACATTTCGTATTTGCTCAGAATGAGATGCGGTGCAATGCAGATCCGTGCGGGGTCGTCTAAAATTCATCCTGCTATTTGTCCCTTCGCACCCCCACCGCTGGAATTCGATATGCATTGGAAGATTGCGCTTTTGATTACCGTGTTGCTCGTTCCGCCTTTAAGTTTGTCGGCCCAAGACAAGTCGGGGACATCGCTTGGTCGCTTGGATCCGGAGATGGCCGAGGGTAAGCAGGCCGAGGACGGGCTCGTCTGGTACGACGTCACCGCTGGGGGCGTGGAGGGCCGCATGCTGGCCGATCATGAGCGTGAGCGGTGGTTTGATCGCTTGCCCAGTCGCGCCCAAGGTCAAGTGACAGACAACGTGTGGAATTTGAGCCGTCACAGCGCGGGAATGATGGTTCGATTCGAGACAGATGCCACGGCCATTCATGTCCATTACCAATTGCTGAATTCCAATCTGGCCATGCCCCACATGCCGGCTACCGGTGTAAGCGGAGTGGATCTTTATGCCAGAGACGAAACCGGCAGCTGGCGGTGGGTACAGGTTACGCGTCCAGCGGCCCAGGAAGTTAAGACCGAAATCGTCAGCGGACTACGTCCCGGGCTTCGTGAATACGCAGCCTACTTGCCGCTCTACAACGGCGTCGAGTTCATGCGTATTGGCGTCGAACAGGGAAGTGCCTTTGAACAACTGGAGCCTAGGCAGAAACCCCTGGTGTTCTACGGGACGAGCATTACGCACGGTGCCTGTGCCAGTCGCCCTGGCATGGTGCATACGGCTCTGCTTGGGCGGCGGTTGGATATGCCGGTGGTCAATTTAGGGTTTTCTGGCAACGGCCGCATGGATCTGGCTGTCGGCGAGTGGATGGTCCAAATCGATGCCGCCGCCTACATCATAGACTGCCTTCCAAACATGAATCCTCAATCGGTTTCGGAAAAGTGCGTGCCCTTGGTCAAATTCATACGCCAGGCAAAGCCCTCTGCACCGATTATCCTGGTGGAAGATCGGCGCAACACCAACAGCTGGATCACCCCGGCCCGAGATCAATTCCATACCGAAAATCATCGGGCTCTCCACGAAGCCTATCGAAGCTTACTGCAGGATTCGATTTCGGGCCTGTACTACATCGAGGGGGACCGTCTGTACGGGGAGGACTCGGAGGGCGCCACCGACGGTTCACATGCCAACGATCTGGGATTCATGCGGCAAGCAGACGTGTTTGAACCGGTGATCCGTAGGGCTCTCAGCGAAGCGATGTGATGCGGAGCCTTCTCCGGGCCGGCGGAAACTTCTATTCTTGCATGGCTACTTCGCTCATGTCGGTTGCCAGGATTGCGTCGCGAATCTCTTGGTTCAGGCGATAGCGGGGATTTCCCTTGTCGTCTTGTGAACCCTCAATGGCCTCGAAGAATTTGATGCCCAGGCGGTTTTCGGGCTTGGCGATAATCGCCTTCAGTGACACAACCTTGGGAGTCGAAAGCTCGAGTAGGCGAGCCAGTTCAGGCAAGGAATACTCGGTTTCTTTCAGCTTGGCGACTCGCAGCAGGAACTTCCAGATCCGCTTGCGACGCATCTCCATCAAAGGAAACAGCAGCGGGTCCATCATCATCTCTTGACGTTTCCGCCATCGACTCTTTCGCGCACGCCCACCGCAGGCTTGGTTGGCCTCGGCACGCATCTGCTTCGGGGTTTCTGCGGCTCTCAACAACTGACGTAAAGTGCGGATGCCACTACGGATGTCTTCCTGGCTGGACAAGTCAATTTGCAAATGGGGCATAGGTTCTCCCGGTGAAAAAAGGAATGTTACATGTACCTGAAACATTCTACGCAAAGTATTTGCTGGAGCAATAGTTTTCTTTACGGTTTCTTCTTGGGTCTAGCCAATTCACGGCTCGGTCGAGCCGGTCTTAACTGATTTGCTTGAATACGATTGATATAAGAGCCATTTCCGGTGATCCGTGGGCACCTCACGTCTCTCTCATGCAGTCACTTCCTTGGGGACCAGCAAGCGTTTTGCCCAAGCAATGGTGTTGTTTGGGGTTGGTGGTGACGGCGATTCCAGAGCAGTTGAGGTGGTGAATACCCTGGATTCCGCCGATCGACTTTCATTCGGGACAGGCCGCTTGTTGGCTGTAGCCAAAGGCCGCGCGTTATCACGTGGGAGATCCCTGAGGGCAACGGCTCTGGAGATCTGTGCAATTTGTTGCTTGGCAACTGCAAGGAATTGCAGTTCAGGCTGATGTGCATAGGACTCTGGTCAGGATCCACGGTTCCGCAATCGAGTGCTATGGCGTTGATCGACTTCGGGAGCAATCGTGCGTGATGCGTAGCTGGCTGTCGCGAATTTCCTGTGTGCGATGCCATCTTCCCGATGGTCGAGTTCTCGAGTGGAACGGTGATAAGGCAATCGAATGGATTGGCCAGTCCGACAACCGACGAGAATTTTGTTTCCCGGCACGGCACATGCATTCAGACGGGCGATCCATGTTTCTCGAACTCCCAACCAAAAATGGCCGTTTATCTCATGAATCGACGCGAAGACTCGGCGAGATCCGACAGGGGCAATGGAATTCCTCGCGGCAACCTAGCTGGCTTTCAACGCTACATCAAGAATGACCTCGTTGCTGGCGGACTTGTGTTTCTCATTGCACTCCCGCTGTGTCTTGGGATTGCAATTGCATCCGGTTTCCCGGCTATCGCTGGTGTCTTCACGGCAATTGTCGGATCGATCCTGACGACATTCCTGAGTAACAGTGAACTGACTATTAAAGGGCCGGCTGCGGGCATGATTGTAATCGTGCTGGGTGCAGTCACCAGTTTCGGGTATACCGGAGGCGCGGACCCGGCGGCGGATATGGCCGCCTACAAGATGGCCTTGGCGGTGGGTGTAGTCGCAGGGATATGCCAAGTTCTTTTGGGTTGGCTGCGAGCAGGGATCCTGGGTGACTTCTTTCCGACGTCCGCTGTGCATGGCATGCTCGCGGCCATCGGTGTGATTATTATGGCAAAGCAGTTGCCGGTCGCAGTCGGTCAGTCCGCACAGGGCGAGCCTTTGGAGATCATTCGCGAGTTGCCGCATACACTTGCGAATCTAAACCCGGAAATCGCCGCCATCGGTTTCGTGAGCCTGGTCATCTTGTTCGGAATGGCATTTTGGAAGAGTCGGACCAATAACGCCATTGTCAAAGCCTTTCCGGCGCCCTTGCTGGTTTTGCTAGTTGCTGTTCCGATGGGAATATGGTTTGACCTTGCTCACGACCACACTTACACGCTTCTCGGACATGAATATTCGCTCGGTGAAAAATTCCTGGTGAATGTGCCGTTCAATTTGTTCGGGGCGATCGCCGTGCCTGACTTCAGTGTCTTCGCCAACACTGCAACATTGCCAGCGGCCCTCGGGTGGGTTGCCATGTTTTCAATGATCGGATCCCTGGAGTCTCTGCTCAGTGCCAAGGCGGTTGATATGCTCGATCCCTATCACCGTCGCACCGACTTGAATCGCGACTTGGTCGCTGTCGGTGTCGCAAATACGGCAGTGGCATTTATTGGTGGGTTACCGATGATTTCGGAGATAGTGCGTAGCAGGGCGAACATTGATAACCAAGCCAAAACGCGATTTGCCGACATGTGGCACGGGGTGTTTCTACTGGCTTTCGTGGCACTCTTGCCTGCTTTGATCCATCGCATACCACTTGCAGCCCTAGCCGCAATGCTGGTGTTCACTGGGTTTCGTCTGGCATCGCCGAGCGAATTCATGAATGTCTATCGTGTCGGAAAAGAACAATTGGTGATCTTCATCACCACGATTGTCGCGGTGCTCGCGACCGACTTGTTGATCGGCATCGGAATTGGTATCGCAACCAAATTTGCAATTCACTATTTGAACGGTGTCTCTTTGAAGTCTTTTCTATTCCCTTATCTTGACGTTGAAACGCAAGATAACGGTGAAGTGACGGTGCGCGTGGCACAGTCGGCTGTCTTTAGCAACTGGATAGCCTTCCGCAAGCAGATAGTCGGAGCAAGTTTAGTTCACGGCAAGTCCTGTACGCTTGATTTTTCCGGTGCTCATTTTGTCGATCACAGTGTGATGGAAAAATTGCATGAATTGGAAGATGAGTTCCACCGAGCTGGCGTCGAATTGAGGGTGGTCGGCCTTGATGGCCACGAGCCCTTCTCTCCTCATCCAATGGCGGCTCGAAAATTGGTTTCCAACGCCTAGCGGATCCTGTCGTTCGTGTCATCCGATTCGCCAGAATCCAATTTGTCCCAACGTGTTGTTGCGTCGGGACTCTGGCGGTGACGGCGTGATCCTTTCCCTAGTTAACCATGCACATTCTCATCATTTCGGTTTTTCTCCTTGGTTACCTTGCCATCGCTTTGGAGCACAGGTTACACATCAATAAAGCTGCCAGCGCTTTGCTGATCGGTGTGATCTGCTGGTCGTTGTACGTTTTGAATGTTGACTCGTTCCGATCTGTTGCTTCCATCCCGGATTGGTTTCTGAACGAGAGTCGTGAGCAAGGCACCGCGGACGTCTTGCTGCATTTCGCGATCGACGCTCAGCACTTACATCAAACCGGGGAAATTGCCAGCATCTTGTTCTTCCTGATGGGTGCGATGACGATTGTCGAGCTGGTGGACTCACACGAATCGTTCGCACTGATCACCGACAAAATTAGAACGACGAACAAGAGAACTTTGCTGTGGATCGTCGGAGTGCTCACCTTCTTCATGTCGGCGGTTCTGGACAATTTGACGTCCACGATCGTGATGGTCTCTTTGCTGAGAAAGCTCGTCAACGACCGGCAGGATCGACTGCGGTTTGTGGGGCTAGTCGTGATCGCGGCCAATGCGGGAGGAGCCTGGACGGTTATTGGCGACGTAACAACCACTATGCTCTGGATTCAGCACAAGCTGGGGACATTCGAAGTCATGCGCGAGCTGTTTCTGGGTAGTCTCGTTTGTTTATTGGTGCCGCTGATAGGGCTGTCGTACTTCATGCCCGGAACGCTGACTCCCGTCGAGCGAACGAATAGGCCCCAGAAAGATATTCGGCCCTGGCATCAATGGCTATTTCTGGTGTTGGGCTTGATCGCGCTGTTAAGTGTGCCCATTTTCAAAACTTATACGCATCTTCCTCCTTACATGGGGATGATTTTAAGTCTGGCCGTCTTGTGGATCGTCTCGGAGCTCGTCGGACGTTCCCTGAGCGAATCGACGCGAACTACGACCGGCGTGCTGCCGGCTTTGCAACGTGTCGACATGTCCAGCGTCTTGTTTTTTCTGGGAATCTTACTGGCGGTGGGCGCGTTGGGTGCAACCGGTATCCTGCGGTCCACCGCAACTTGGCTCGATGCCATTCTTCCAAACCGTGAAATCCTGGCGATCGTGATCGGGTTTATTTCTTCTGTTGTGGACAACGTTCCGCTGGTGGCAGCTGGCATTGAAATGTACGACCTGCCGATCAACGACCCGTTCTGGATGTTGTTGGCCTATTGTGCGGGAACTGGAGGTAGTTGTTTGATCATTGGTTCGGCTGCCGGTATCGCCGCCATGGGCCTGGAAAAGATCGACTTTCTCTGGTACTTCAAGCACATCACCATCTGGGCTGCCTTAGGCTACCTGGCCGGCGCAGTAGTGGTCATCTGGATGCTTTAGAATCGAAGCTGCTGAAGCCGTGTTCCATTTTAGAGACGAACCAGAGCGGCTTCGCAGCGCTCAAGTCGGTAGACGTCGGCGGCGATACAGTAAACCGGCCGGAGCAAAGCCACCCAACAACCAAACAAGAGATGGTTCAGGTACAGGTGAGAATGAAATGGAGTTCACAGAGCCCCCGACACCCCAAATATTGCCGAAGTTGTCTTCGAATCCCACAACAACCGACGTGAATTGGAAATCGTTCAGATCAAGATTCGTCGGCAAGTCTAGACTACCAAAAGGGTTTTGACTGGTTGTGTCAAACAGCGCAAAGCCGAAGCTGAGCAGTTCGACCGTATTCGTACCACCGGCCCCGGAAGATGGCAGTATCAGCGGTGACAAACCTTCACTGACGCGATGGACTACTGCGTAGCGATCCCGCTCCGGATTGGGTGGGATGGGGTTCCCAATAAAGTTGTCAATCTGTATTTCCTGGCCCAAGGGCAATGGGTTGGATGGCGCGTAGCTAAGCTGAATTTGGTTTTGAAGCGCGGTGTCGAAAACGACATTGGCACTGGTGATGGCGTTGTAGAATGCAAAACCCGCCGGAACTCCGCCAACGGCTGGCGTCGTGGATTCGAAGATATACGACCCGAAAAACGTATCGCCTACCGAGAAAGTATTGGTCAAGACACCCGGAACTGCGCCGATAGTGCCCGTGTAGGTGACCTCGATCAACTCAGCCTTGCCTGACCTTGCAATGGCAAGCACCAAACACAGGGCAAATGTGAGCGGCTTCATGGGGATGACTCGTTAAATGCGTGTCTCTTCATATTGAAATTGCATTACGTGGGGTTGCTAGTTGGACAACGCCACTTTCGATGAAGCTCCTGGCAACTTCTTGGTCAACGCGATAACAAGATTTCTGCGAAGTGGTGCCTAAGCCCTTCGAAAACCGGGGCTAACGCCCATACGGCTAATCGAATGTGGTGCTGTCCAACTAGGCATTAAATGCAGATGACGATCGTGATTCTGTCAATAAAAACGAGAAAATGAGAAAGTTGCTGCCTTTCAATGAACTTAGAACTGCTCGATCCCGAACGATTCCTTGCATGAGACACGCGAGAATTCCCCAGGAAGGGGTCGCGGAGGAAGAGGGTGAGGTCAGCCTACTTACGAAAAAGAGCCTCCAGATAGTCGGTGCCGACCTCGTTGCGAAAGGTTGCCAGCTCCGGGCTTTCGAGGAGGAGTTCTCGCGTCGCAGAGTCATCGATCCACTCGCCATTGCCAGCCAGTCGCTGGAGGGAGTGGCGAATGCTGCTCACCAGCCCCCGCCGCTCAGCTTGCGATACGCTATTCGCTGAATCACTATCCAGCGCAGAGTACGCATTCAAAATCGTACCCTGCAAGGCTAACAATTCCGTCCTGGTGTCCACGCCGACAGATTTTCCTGATAGTTGTCGCGCAGCCTCAGCTGCCTCATCCAACTGCGAGGTCGCCATAAGATCCCGCGCAAGCTGGAGCTGGCAGAATTCATGAATCGCAATGTCGTCAGTCGCGGCTAGAGCACTCTTCCAATCTTCAATCGCAGCGGTTTTGTTCTCGGTCTGCGAGGCGAAAAATGCCCGGTTACCGTAAAGCATCGCCAAGTAGTAGCTGGCGTTGCTCTGATCTGGATTGGCCGCCAACGCCCTTTGCAGCAAGCGGATGCCTTCACTGCATTCCTGGATTGCCTCCTTCGTAGCTGCTTCGGCGACCAGAATATTGCTGCGGTTTAAATAGGCCACCGCCAAACTGATCGTGGACTGCATGTCTTTGGGATTGCTGTCTAGTATTGCTAACAGCGTGTCGATAGCTCCACTAAAGTCCTTCGCCGCTGCAGCTCCGTCAACTGCCATCCGTACCGAACCCAGGCTGATTTGCGACTCCGCCAGGAATCGCAACAATTCGTCGTTGTCTGGAGCCCTGTGGCTGGCCTGTATTCGCAAGTCCACTGCGGCACAAAACGCATTGATGGCCGCCTGACGGTCGTGTTCGCAATCAATCACGCTGCCCAGGTTATGCCAGGTCCACGCAAGCAGATTGGTTCTTCGCAGGTCGTTTGGAAACCGACGATGAAGATCCTCGGCGATAGGCAGAGTGGCCGCTATGAGCTTGCTTGCCTCGTCTCGTCTATCGGCGACGCTCAGAGCGTATGCTTGCTTGACCTCCGCTTCTACCAGGCGGGCAGCTAGATCGGCGTCATCGGGTGACCCGGCGGAGAGTTCGGCGAAAGTCTGTCGCGAAAGCTTGAGCAGTCGCTCACCCTGTTCGGTCTTGCCCTCGGCGATCAATCCAGATCCATACCGAACTCGAATTTGCGCCAGATCACGGTGGGCCATTGGCGTTTGTTCCTGTTCGGCCAGCCGTTCGAACAGATCGGAGGCCTTGGCCAGCTGATTCATCCGCAATTGCTGCAACCTTGGAATATCGAAATCGGACTCTCCCTCGGCCGCGTCAAGTATCTGCCAAATCGCAGCGCGTGCATTCTGGTAATTCTTGAGGGCTACATCACGTTCGCTTTTGAGCCACTGCTGGTAAATCGCTTGAATGCTCAGTGTGGCAAAGGCGGCTAGGGTTAGCGTGCTCGCGGCAACGACGGGCCAGGGATTCTTTCGGGCCCACTTCAGGCCGCGTTCCAGAACCGAAACGGGCCGCGACAGGATGGGTTTGCCGGAAAGGTAACGTAGCAAGTCTTCTCGCAACGCCTCCGCCGAATCAAATCTTGATGTTGGGGATTTGGATAAGCAGCGATGGCAAATCACTGCCAAATCGCGACTGACACCAGGCCGCAATGACTGCACGGGAACAGGATCTTGTTCGAGTACCAAGCGAATGGTGTCCGCGGCCGTATTGCCTTGCAACGGAGGTCGGCCAGTCAGGCATTCGTATAGTATTGCGCCTAGCCCATATACATCGGTACGCACAGTCACATGCTCGGGTTGACAGCGAATCTGTTCAGGCGCCATATACGACGGCGTACCCAAGGTATCGCCAGTTCGAGTTTGGAATCGATCATCACGAGTCAGGCGGGCCAGCCCAAAGTCGACAACTTTGAATGTCTCATTTCGGCTGAAGTCGATCTCATTCGCATTGGATTGGACGCGCCTCGGGGACAACGTCTCAGCTTTGGCTTTCGCGTCTTCCGAGACCGTCAACAACACGTTGTCCGGCTTCAAGTCACGATGTAAGATGCCGTGCTCATGCGCATCAGATACACCGCCGGCTAAAGCGGCAACCAGCCTCGCCGCGTCTTGTTCCTGCAAACGCACATCGCGCAGGTACTGCCTAAGGCTCGGCCCTTCGATCCATTCCATGGCCAAGTAGGGCGTACCATCCTGTTCACCGACATCATAAATTCGCACGACGTTGGGATGATTCAGCATCGCCAAGGCCTGAGATTCACGCTGAAAACGCGCCAACGCATCCGGACTAGCCTGCGAGCCGCCCACAAGCATTTTAATGGCCACCGTACGTCCAAGGCCACGGTGTACACCGCGGTGCACAACTCCCGATGCCCCGCGGCCGACAACTTCGCCAATCTCGTAGCCCTCGCTCAGCCGAGTTGCAGTCTGGCTGGATTTGCCTACCACAGCTCGGACTGTAAGCTCCATCGCGTCGACTTGCAGGCTTTGCAGTCGCGCTAGGCAGTTGGAACAGTGCGTAAGATGCGCGTCAATGTCTGCGATTGTAGTTTCGTCGAGGTCGTCGCCTGTCAACCAACGCTGCAATTCAAGTGTGTCTGGGTGATCATCGGCCGGCTCTTCTACCATTCGATCAGCCCCTTCGCCACTTGGCGCAGTCTCCGCAAAACGCGTGACTTGCTGATGGAAACGACATTCTTCGTGCACCCCAAATGCAATGCGGTTTCGTCCGCCGTCAAGTCTTCGATCACATGCATGTGAAAGGCAAGCCAAGTCGTCTTCGTAAACTCCGGTCGAATATAGTTCAACAATTGCTCGATAACGTGACGATTGTGTTCAGCGTCCCAGTATGCCTCGAAACTTTGGTCTAGCTCCACCATCTGTTCAAGCCGTTCATGGCTGACAGGTTGCGCGGTTCTTTTGGCAAACAAGCGTTGCGCTCGACGTGAGACAACGACACGCAACCAGCGGCGAAACGCGCCGGGCTGACCGTTATGCTTAAAGCTGCTGATACTTGTCAACAGCTCCGCAAAGCACTCTTGAATCAGGTCGTCCACGTCGGAAGAAGACAAGCGAATTCGCGTGAGATACTTGGCAATCAACGGTTTGTAGATCGCAACAAATAATTCCCAAGCTTCCTCACGGTCACCTTGCTGCAATCGTTCCAGCAACGTCAGCGAGGTTTTATGGGAAGCTTTCACAACGTCATCACCTTGTTCTTGGTTACTCGCCGCATTCTAGTGTGCCAATGTCGTCCATGCAATTTATTGAAGCTCCAGGTCAAATTCAGTGGCAACTTTCGACTTTAAGCTTGTCACGCTTCCCGGCGATGGGGAACGTTGGTTGCGGCTTGTTCTCCAGTACGAGAATGTCAATTGCACCGAGCTGAGTCCGTTCCAGCCTGTGTAGGCAGTTTGCGGGCAATTGACGACACGACCTTGCGTATGTAGGTCGAATCAGGAAGGAAAAGCCGCTTTGGCTCGCCGGTGTTGCAAGCCGTGGAACGCTTTTGTGGCCCGGCTGATTGTGGGCTTTCGGTTCGTACGTAGAATCGATCTGCGGTTTTTGCTTGGTTGAGGCAAAGCGGCCACCTGTGCATTCGGCGTTATGACCTTACCAGAGAAACGTGGTATACCTAGAGGAGGAAAGATCCATGGTGCTGGCAGAGCTGTTTTCGATTCAGGGGCGGACAACCTTAGTGACCGGTGCCGGTGCTGGCATCGGTCGGGCGATTGCTTTGTTGTTCGCCGAGGCCGGTGCCGATATCGCTTGTACGGACTTGCATGCTGAGCATGCCGAAAGAGTCGCCGAGGACTGTCGCAAGTTTGGTGTGCAAGCCTACGGGGCTAAGCTCGATGTGACCAACGAGGAAGAGCGTGTGGCGGCAGTTGAGCGAGCCGCCCAGACGTTCGGAAGCCTGGACTTTTTGGTCAACAATGCCGGGGGCGGAGGGCCGAAGCCCTTCGATATGCCGTTGAGCGATTTTGAGTGGGCCTATCAGCTCAATGTCTATTCAGTGTTCCGTCTGTCGCAGCTTGTGGCTCCCCACATGAAACAAGCTGGTGGCGGAGCGATCGTTAACATCAGCTCGATGGCCGCCCAAAACAAGAACAGGAGCATGTGTTCCTATGGATCGTCGAAAGCAGCAGTCGAGCATCTGACACGCAACATGGCATTCGATTTGGGACCCGACAACATCCGCGTGAACGCCATCGCACCGGGGGCCATTCGTACGGCTGCCCTAGAATCGGTTCTGAGTCCGGAGATCGAGAAAGCCATGCTCAAGCACACGCCGCTCGCCCGATTGGGGCAGGCCTCGGATATCGCCTCGGCGGCGCTCTTTCTGGTGTCTCCCGCTTCCAGTTGGATCAGTGGTCAGATCCTGACTGTCAGCGGCGGCGGCGTGCAGGAGCTGAGCTAGAATTTTTATTGGCCTGGCACTAATTCATGAGCTCAGCGGAAGTGGTTGGTGAAGAAACGCTGCCATTCTTCCAAGTGTTCACGCATGGCTTGTCGCGCATCTTCGGCGTGTCGGCGTTTGAGGGCGTCCAAAATCTTGGCGTGTTCGTCGGCCGCTTGCTCCAGGACATTTGGGTCGGTGTGTGAGCGGTTGAATACGCGATGCATGAGCCGATAGCGATCGATGTCCGAGGCCAAGCGCGGGCTACCCGCCGCGGCGGCGATGACCGAATGGAATTGATCATCCAGCTTGACCCACTTGGCAATGGTGTCCGCAGTCGGTTTGCTTTGCCGAAAATTTACCAGCTCTAAATCCAGGCTTTGCAAAGCGGGGCGATCAATGCGATCGGCCGCTTTGGCCGCCGCCTCGCTCTCTAGAATAAGCCGCATCTCATAGATGTCGCGGATGTCCTCGGGTCCAAACGAAACGACGACCGGTCGTCGGTTAGCTGCCTGGAGAATCAGGCCGTCTTTGACCAGTTGCTTGATCGCTTCATGAATCGGCGTGCGACTGACGTTCAGCGATCGCGCAAGTTCAACTTCGCTCACCGGCTGACCGGGCTGCAGTTTTCCTCGCACGATCATTTCCACCAGCGTCTCGTACACCTGCTCGCTCAGCCGCAGCCCCGGCTCGGGCGGCGTCTTCCCGTTTCGCTTGCTAATCGGGCTGGGTGGATCGGATTGAGCGACAGCGCTCCGCTTTGCAGGCATCAAGATCTCCATGAAACACTCGGCTTTCACCGGCTGGCATGCGGTCAAGGCTGCCACGAAGCCTGGCCGGGGCGGCAGCGCCTGATCCTGCATCATAGCAATTGCATGCAGAATTGACACTGCTGTATGGAATGCCTAAACTGCATGCAGGTTTTGCTGTGCGCATGCATTTTCCTGGAGGTGGGACCTTGGCGATCGTTGCCGTTGCGAACGGATACGACGTTGGATAGCGCTTGGAACAAGTTTGATGCGGATGCGACCGGTTTGCGGCAAGCGATCGGGCTTGCGAGCAAGCTGTCTGTTTTAGGGCGGGGAGAAACGGGCACCGTTCAGAATCTGCGTCCCAGCATGGCGGGCTCCGCCTCACAGTAAATGGAAACCAGCTCATGAGATTGGTGGTAATTGCCGACGACTTGACCGGTGCCGCCGAAGTGGCCGGCGCAGCCCTTCGCTTCGGATTATCGGCGGAAGTGCAGATAGGCCAGCTTAGCCTGTCCAGGGCTGATGTGATTGTCGTTGACGCGGACAGCCGCGCCCTGCGTCCTTGCGTGGCCTTCGCCAAAGTCGCCGAACTAACCAGGCAAGCGGTGGCGCTCGAGCCCGATTTGATCTTCAAAAAGGTGGATTCGCTACTCCGCGGTCCGGTGCGGGCCGAACTGACAGCCGCCCGCAAGCTGTCTGGCTGCGACCACTGCTTGTTGGTCTGTGGGAATCCACGCAAGCATCGCACGTTGGTAGACGGTAGGATCCGCGTGGCGGGGCGACCTTTGCATGAGACGGATATTGCCCTGGACCCGGAGCACCCACGGCTGACAGATGACGCGCTGGAGCTGCTCCGACAGGGAAGTTTCACCGAACTTGCACGTGAGGCTATCGCGGAGCTTGATTCGCTGGCTTGGGTTGGTGTTAGGGAATCATCCGAGGCAGAGCTTTGGGTTGGGCAGGTGGCTGGCACGCAGGATCTGAACCAACATGCCGAGTATTGGTATTCACGACGACGCGAAACGCAGGCCGCTGGTGGTGGTGAGTTCTTCGAGGCTCTGCTGCGGGCTCTCGGCTGCAGTGAAAAATCAGGCTCCGCAGTCCAGGTAGGCAGGAACGACCGTGGAGTTCTGCTGATTAGCGGAACACGGTCTAGCCAGACGGATGATTGGCCGCTGGTCCGCTGTGGAGCTTTGCGAGCAGTCGCACAATCCGCTGCTGAAGTGGCTGAGACCTTGGCGACCTACGGGCGAGCTGCCATTCGTGCTGCGGATATAGAAAACGGTACACCATCGCAAAGAATCGATCGGATCGTTGCCGTCGCTGACCGAGCACTTGCCAGTTGTCGACCAATGGAAGTTTGGCTGGAGGGCGGCAGGGCGGCTTCGGCAGTCATCCGCCAGCTGCGACACCAGCGATTGATTGCGGTGGGAGATGCGGGGGATGGCATCGCGGCTTTAAGGGCTGCCGCTCAAGATTCGCCCATCTATCTGTTAAAGCCGGGCAGCTATCCTTGGTCTAACCAGACCGACGCGGCACTTGGGGACTCGGCCGAAGTCGCCAAGGAGGGCAATGTGGAATGGAGTGCATCCCGCAAGATACTGGTCCCTGTGCTCCTATGGCTCTTGGCCTCATGGGCTTTGCCGCAGGTGGGCTTGGCTGAAGAGGTTGACTTTGAGCGGGCCAGGGAAATCATCGCCGCCCAATGCTTGGATTGTCACAACGCTCAGACGCAGGAAGGGACTGTCGACTTGGAACGCTTCCAATCCGAGAGTGATCTCGATGCGGATCGCGCGCTATGGAAGACAGTCTTCGATGTCGTCGAGGCCGGACAAATGCCTCTGCCTCAATCCGGATATGAGCTGGATGATGCCGAGCGGCGCACACTGCTTTCGTTCGCTCGTCGTCTGTTGTCGCAACCCGATCCCAAATTGAATGCTATCGATCCTGGCAAACCGATTCTGCGTCGGCTAACGCGCTTGGAGTACAACAACACCGTCCGCGATTTGTTCGCTTTGGACTATGACATTTTCATGTTCCCGGAACGCATGCCGGTAGCCGACAAACGCTATTTCACGTCGAGCAGTCGTGAGACTGGGCTTGGCGACGTTGTACAGACGTCGATGCGTGAATACGGGCAGAAGTACGATGTACTGTTACCTCAATTGGGCTTGCCTGGCGACAACCGCGCCGAGTATGGATTTTCGAACCGCGGTGATGCATTGAATTTCTCGCCCCTGCTGTTCGAGAAGTATCTTCAGATGGCGGCAGCGATTGCAAGCAGCGAGCGATTGCTGCAAGACAGTCGCGTGATGCAGCATCTGCTTGCGGTGGAGCCGCCGCAACGAGAACCGACTGACAAGCCATCCGGGGCTGTTGCTTTGATCCGCGATTTTGCCGCTCCGCAACGTATTGGAAGGCAAGCGGTTGAAAACGACACTTGGCACAATAGCTTTGTGAGTGAGCTTACGGCTGCCTTTGAGCGTGGCAGCGGAGGCACCTTCGATGTTCCAGCTTCCTTGAACAATCAATCTATTGCCGGCAAAGGGGGCCTGCTGAAGCTGCAGGTGCAAGGTGATGTTCTGCTGATCAATCCTAATGTGGACCTGTGGTTGGCTTCATTCGCCACCGCTGACGAAACATCAGGCGATCATTTACTGACCAACCGAATTAAAGGCGAGAAGGTTTTTGAGCTAACCTTTGAAGGGGCAGGTGCTTTTGAGCCTGAGATCCAGCATCTCGGCGTGTGTGTGCTGGCACGCAGGAACCAAAGTGGTCCGGTTCAATTGGCGGCTGTACTTTCGAACGGCCAACGGATGCCCCGTCAGGCTGTGATTAGCGAGAGCTCGGGGAATGTATTCTTTTCCTGGGTAGCGCCGCCCGGAACGTCGATCGAAAAGTTGGCCGTGGACGGTTCCGGGTTTTCGGGTGACTATGTCCTACTGGACGATTTTGGCTTCATCTTCGCCAATCCCGCCGCGGCCACATTGTCAGAGTCAAAGGCGGTGTCGGAGCAAAGTCAGGTGGTGGACGACCGCGCGAAGGCCAGTAGCCAGCCGCTTTTTGAACGCGTGTCCGAGTTTTTGTCGCGCGCTTATCGACGTCCCGCAAGCGACTCGGAATTGAGCTCCTCGCTGGCTTTGGTATCCCAGCGGATGCAGGATGGCGATACGGAAGTCGAGGCCCTTCGGCATTTGATTCAAGCGGTACTCTCGTCTCCAGAATTTTTGTTTTTGGCCGAACCCGTCAGTGACTCGGCTGAGTCCGTGCGGCAACTGACGCCCCACGAATTGGCAACGCGCCTGAGCTATTTCCTCTGGTCCTCGATGCCAGATGAGCAGTTGTTTGCAGCGGCAGAAAACGGCACGATTCAGCAACCCGAAATGCTGCGGGCCCAGATTCAACGCCTGCTCGAGGATCGCTCACGTTCGCGTGAGTTGTCCGAGTCGTTCGCCGTGCAATGGTTGCGGTTGGATCAGCTCTACAGTTCCAAGCCCGAACGTGAATTGTTCAAGGATTTCTACTCGGGGCCCCAGGGCAAATCAACGCTGCACGGTCCCATGATGATCGAAGCCTTGCTGTTGTTCGAAACGGTGCTGGCCGAGGATCGTTCCGTTTTGCAGCTCTACGACGCGAACTATACGTGGCTCAACGGACAACTGGCAACGCTGTACGGGCTCGACAAAGCGTTTCATCAAGCACACGCGACCGCCTCCGAGAGCGGGTTGATTCCCGAATCGCTGCCCGAAAAATCCGCGGGCAGCTATTGGTTGCGAACGCCATTGCCTGACCGAAATCGAGGCGGTGTGATGACCATGGCGGGATCGCTGACGTTGACCTCGTTGCCCTTCCGTACCAGTCCCATCAAACGCGGTGCCTGGCTTCTGGAAACTGTTTTCAATCGTCCTCCAGCCGAGCCCAAAGTCGCCTTTGTGTTGGAAGAAGCTTCTCAGCAGGACGCGGATGCACCGCAATCGCTCACGGTGCGCCAGCTATTCGAAAAACACCGCAGCGATCCCAATTGTTTTTCCTGTCACAGTCGCATTGATCCGCCGGGGTTTTCTCTGGAAGTCTTCGATGCGATGGGCAGTTATCGAACTCACGACGGGCAACAGCCGGTCGATGCGAGCGGAAGCTGGAATGGAGTCCAATTCTCCAATCCCGCCGAGTTCAAAGACGCCATCCGAGTTCGCGAGCCGGAGCTGGTTCGCGGCTTCGTCGAACACATGCTGAGCTACGCCTTGGCCCGCGAGCTAGAACACTTCGACATGTGTACCGTCGAGCAAATTGTGGCGGACACTGCGGCATCTGAATATCGCATGTCCGCAATTATCGAAGGCATCGTATTGTCCTACCCCTTCCGATACACACGAAATTGAGGATCGCGAGGAACGGACTACGGGAAGTGTTGGTTTTGTAGAGTGTGATGACTGATTTTGAGTTTTATGACTGATATGGAGTGCGGTGCATTTTGGAGTGCGGTGATTAGCACCGTTGTGGATTTTGAGCGCAACGAGTGAGGGTTGGAATTGAGTGTGACCTTGACTGAATGCAACCGGACAGATCCTCCTACAAGTCGGAGCACTCCAAAACGGAACGTAAAGGTTCAGCAAAGCCTTACAGATACGAAAGAGAGACGTTAGCTATGAATTTACCTATTCGAACGACGACTTTTCGCATGCCCGGTAATTCGCAGCCTTCGCGACGTTATTTTCTGCGCTACGCTGCTGGTGGGTTATTTGCTTTGCCCTGGCTAGAATCCCTGTCGCATGCCGCGCACGGGGCGGAGTTGCCTGGCAACAACGCTTTGCCGCAACGCTACGCGTTCATCTACACTCCGAATGGGTACAACCAACAGACTTTTTTGCCGCGGCAGGAGGGTCGGAATTGGGATCTGCCACCCGCTTTGACGCCTCTGGCACCGGTTCAAGCTCATGTCTCTTTGCTTTCTGGGTTGGATCGCGAATTTGTTCCCGGTACCGGCGTACATGCGCAATGTGGCTCCTGCTGGCTGACCAGCTCCGCTCCTCAGGAAACACTGGATGGCGGTTTTCCGACCAACACGACTCTCGACCAAATGCTGGCTCGGCAGCTTGGCGTTGACACTCCCTTGCCTAGTTTGGAGCTGAGCTGCAACGACTTTACCAACCGCAAGGAGACGAAATACTTCGAATGCATTTCGTGGTACGGTCCCGGCCATGCGGCGCAAACCGAGAAGAATCCGCGGACTGCTTTTGGGCGACTGTTCGGCAGGCCGGATGGCGATGTACTGAACCAGAGCGTGCTCGATCAAGTACTAGGCTCGGCAAATCGGTTGTCAGCTCGCCTGTCTGCAGATGATCGCGTGAAATTGGACGAGTATTTGGAGAGTGTTCGTCAGACGGAACGCCGCATTCAGGCGGCGGAGCGGGCTGCCAGCCGCATAGCCCACCCGCCCTTTCCCGAGCCTGTTGGCATCCCCGAACGTCGCGACGACTATCTGCGTTTGATGGGCGACTTGATCGTACATGCCTTTCGGCTTGATCTGACCCGAATTGCAACGTTGCTGGTCGATCCCGAACGCTGGGACAGTCCTCGGATGTTTGACGGCGTGTTTGATGCACCGCAAAACCATCATGTTTTGACCCACACGAAGGGTGACGAGGCGAAGGAGAAGATCACCCACATTGATCGCTTTCATGTCGGTCTTTACGCCTACGTCGTTCAGCAACTAGCCGGAATCGCTGAAGGCAACGGGACGCTGCTTGACCAGTGTTGCGTCGTCATGGGTAGCGGAATCAGCGACGGCGACAAACACAACTATGCGGATTTGCAGGTTCTTCTAGCGGGCGGGTTGGTCCGGCATGTGGGCTACAAGCAATACGCCGGGCGGCGTCCGCTGGCGGATCTATGGCTGTCGCTGGCTCAGCGATCGAGTTTGCAGATCGATCGCTTTGCGGATAGCACGGGGACACTCAGCGAGGTCGCGAGTGGATGATTTCATGAAACACGAACAGACTCGGGCAGGTCAGCAATAGAACCTTTCATCTATGGCAGCGAAGCGAAAGTTACCATGGCACCCTCTCAGCCGATTCAACTCTTGACGCTCTTCATCGTTATCGCGTGGCAGGTCAGTTCAGCTCGCTGCGACGAGACGGACTTCTTTCGCGAGTACATTGAGCCGCTGCTGAAAACTAACTGCTACGACTGTCACAGTCACGAGGCGGGAGAAGCTAGTGGCGGACTGGTTCTAGACTCCAAAGCCGGCTGGTCAGTTGGTGGTGATTCTGGCCCGACGATCGTTCCCGGTGCATTGGACAAGAGTTTGTTATGGCAGGTGGTGAACTATAAGCGGCCAGGGCTGGAAATGCCTCCCGACGGCAAGTTGGCCGATAGCGATCTGGCACTCATTCAGAAGTGGATTGAATCCGGGGCCATGGATCCCCGCGAGGACGGTCGTGCTGCGGAAAGGAAGCAAATCGATCTCGAGGTCGGTCGGCAGTGGTGGGCCTTTCAGCCAATCATGGCATCTTCCGTGGCAGATCAGCGGCCACAAGCGGTGTCGCGTATTGATTGGTTTATCGGCCAACGATTGCAGGCCGCAGGATTGAAGAGCGAAGTGCAGGCCGACCGGCAAACACTCTTGCGGCGTGTCTCATACGATCTGACGGGTTTGCCTCCCAACCCGAAATGGGTTGCCAGCACCGAGCGACTGGACGAGCATGCTTACGCAAGTTATGTCGATTCGCTGCTCGCCTCAACGGCATTCGGCGAGAAATGGGGGCGGCATTGGCTCGATATCGCTCGCTATGCCGATAGCAACGGTTCGAGCTTTAACGTGCCATTCCACAACGCCTGGCGGTATCGCAATTGGGTCATCGACGCTTTCAATCGCAATATGCCCATCGATGAGTTTATTCGCAAGCAGATCGCCGGCGATTTGTTGCCTTTTGAATCGGACGCCGAGCGCGATGAGAATTTTATCGCCACGGGCTATCTGCTGCTTGGTTCCAAGGTGCTCGGCACCTTTGACAAAGAACAACTGACGCTCGACGTGATCGACGAACAAGTGGATACGATCGGAAAGTCGTTGCTCGGGATGACGCTGGGTTGCGCTCGGTGCCACGACCATAAATTCGACCCCTTGCCACAGGCTGACTATTACGCTCTGGCCGGCATTTTGGCTAGCACTTCTACTTTGGTGGATCGGATAGGCGGACCGAAGGATGATGAATCGGACTGGGAGCGACGCGGGCTGGGACCCGCTGGTGATGAGCGTTTGCAGGCCTTCCTGAAGGAGCATCGTTACGATTGGGTCAAAGCTGTCGCCAAGCGGTTTGAAGCAAAAAAAGAGCTCGATAATCAACGGGCCAAGCAGCAGAGCCATGAGGATGATGCAGACCAGGTCGAAGCATTGAGAGCCGCTGAGGCGAAACTTCAAGCGGCGGAAGACTCGCTGCAGTCGTTACTTGCCGACATGCCGCCCCACGCCATGGCTGTCCGCGAGTCCGCAGTCGTCAGGGACCTTGAGATTCGGATCCGTGGTGTGGCAGCCAGCAAAGGTGATCTGGTTCCTCGAGGCTTTCTGCAAGTTGCCTCGTTTCCCGAACAACCAACGGTCCCCCAGTCCCAGAGCGGAAGATTGGAACTGGCCGAATGGATTACCTCGCCCCGCAATCCATTGACCGCCCGTGTCTTCGTAAACCGTGTGTGGAAACACCTGTTTCGCGAGGGCTTGGTGCGTAGCGTTGACAACTTTGGAACCACCGGCGAAGAGCCATCGCATCCTGAGTTGCTTGACGATCTGGCCGCCCGGTTCATTGCAAGCGGCTGGGATCTGAAGCAATTGGTGCGCGAGATGGTGCTTTCGGAAACCTACCGCCGTGCGGTTTCAACCGCAGATCCCAAGGATCCCGAGAATCGCTTGTTGGCTCAGCAAAACCGCAGGCGACTGGAAGCCGAAGAGATTCGCGACACGCTGTTGATGCTGAGTGAAAGCCTGGAAGATGGCCCTAACGAATATGTGCTTGAGTCATTGCCGATTGGCGACGCCAGCAATTTGGGCGAGTACTTGAATATTCGCGACAATCGACGCACCGTCTATCAGCCCGTGATTCGAACACTTGAGCCGCACGTGCTGCAGTTGTTTGACGCTGCCAGTAACACAATGGTGACGGGTGCCCGACCGCGAACCGTGGTTGCACCTCAATCGCTTTATTTCCTCAACAGTGAGTTCGT
>JANSWS010000736.1 GCA_024743355.1 bacterium | reverse complement strand
GGACGACGTCGACCACGCTCTGGCGAGCGTGGCTACGGGTAAGAATTCATCTGCCGCTCGCCTTGGTTGCTTGCGGTGTCGGGCTCAGGACGCCTACCTGGAAAACCGTTTTCACGAGACTCTCGCTTCGAACTTATTTTGAATCATGGATATGTCTAAATGTCGTGTATTGGATGTGGGCAATTGTGGTCCGGATTATCGTGCGATCCGAGCTATGTTGGACGCCCATTTTGTGGGCGTCGAACTGGTTCAGGCCCATGGTCGCGAGGACAGCCTACAGCTGCTGAAGCAGACAAAGTTCGACTTGGTGCTGATCAATCGAAAACTCGACCGTGATTATTCGGATGGCATCGAAGTACTAAAGGCTATCAAGGCGGATCCACAAACCGCGGATGTGCCGGTGATGCTAGTGACTAACTTCGAAGAACATCAACAGGCGGCAATCGAGTTGGGAGCACTACGTGGATTTGGCAAGCTCGAACTGAGCAATCCGGCAACAATTCAGCGGTTGGCTTCTGCTTTGGAAACAACGCTCGGCGATCAGGTCGAATAGAAGGAAAACAGATGGGGCAACTAGCGGACAAGGTGGCCATTGTGACGGGGGCTGCTCGAGGTATCGGCGCGGCCTGTGCCTCTGGGTTGGCCGCCCAGGGAGCACATGTCTTCGTCAATGATATTTTGGAACCGGACGAAACCTTGGCGGCGATTCACGCAGCAGGCGGATCAGCATCTGCCGCAGTCGCAGATGTAACGGATCGCGCTGCCGTTGAACGTGTCGTCCAGGATGTGTTGGCAGGCTATGGGCGATTGGACATTCTGGTGACGAATGCCGCGTACAGCGACCGCGAGTTGTTCTATCGAGCTGATTTGGATGGTTTTGAAAAAACCATCGATGTTTGTATGTGGGGTCCGTTCAATTTTCTGCGTGCCGCTAGCAAGGCAATGATCTCTCAAGGGAATGGCGGAAGCATTGTATGTATTAGTTCGCCGCATGCCTTTAAGGCGATACCTGGCGCCATGGCCTATAACATGGCGAAGGCTGCCGTTGATCAAATGGCAAGAACAGCCGCCTGCGAATTGGCAGAGTACAAAATTCGCGTGAACATCGTGCATCCTGGCTGGACCAATACGCCTGGCGAACGCAAGTTTTTTCATGAATCGGAGTTGGCTGAGAAAGGATCGCAGCTTCCTTGGGGAAGGCTGGCAGAGCCCGAAGAGATTGCCAGAGGCGTCGTCTTTCTGTGTGATCCGGCAAGCGATTACATTAATGGCAGCACTCTGTCTATCGATGGTGGAGCTTTGCTGCCCCACGAGCAGATGTTCCGCGTAAAAGATCGACCAGATGCTCACCACGCGTAACACTGCGGTTCGCAAATTGCTAAGGCCAGCGGCAGATGAAAATTTGCCAATCGTAGTCGTCGTCGCCAGACGCTGGACAACGTAGATCACGCTCTGGTGAGCGGACGACTTCGACGACGCCTCTGGCGAGCGTGGCTACGGGTAAGATACTTCACGAGTGCAGGAGAATGTTGATGCATACCGAAGGGCAAGGATCGGCAGCAGGCGGGGCGGATAAGCAGGCTGGTAGCGAGGCGAACGCCCCGCAGCCCTTGAATGCCATTCAACGCAGGATTCTGGGCGTACTTATTGAGAAGGCTCGCACCACGCCGGACTCCT
>JANSWS010000662.1 GCA_024743355.1 bacterium | reverse complement strand
ATCGGCAGCGTTGCAGTTACCAGAATAGCGCTCCGCCAGCCCATGAACAAAAAGGTCACTAGAGCTACAGCGGTAACGCCCAGCAAGAGATTGTTGGCCAAGTCTTCCAGGCGTTGGCTGACGTAGCTCTCCTGCTCCATGATGATGTCCAACTTGACGCCAGGAGGTAATTCCGATGCGAATCCGCGGACAACTTCCTGTGCCTCGGCTGCCCACTGATCGATGCGGTATTCGGGCCGAAGCAGAACGCTGACCACGACTCCAGGTTTTCCATCGACGATGACTTTGGAAGCCGGCGGCGAAGGCGTTGTTCGGCTTACGCTGGCGACCTCAGCCAGAGCTAGCGTTTGTCCAGGTTCATTAGTTTGTAATGTGGCAGCCTGTATGTCCGCCAGGCTCTTGAATTCATTGCCGACTTCCACCACAAGATCGGTTTTGTCGGATCGCAGGGTTCCCGCCGAAGACTTGACGTCGCCCCGTGCCACCTGTTGAGCAATCGAGGCCGGCGAGAGCCCGGCAGCGGTCGCTCGCCGAGGATCGATTTCGACAACCACTTCTTCCTTCGGGTCTCCGAAGAGATCTACGGCTTTCGTGCCAGCCAGAACAAACAGCCGGTCCTTCAGGTCGCGTGCCAGCCGCCGCAGGATGGCCGGCGAGGCAGGTTCCGGGCGATCCCAAACGACAGCTCCGATCCATGCATAAGCGGCGATTTCCAGTTCATCGAAGATTGGCCGGCGAGCACCATCGGGCAGATCCGCAATGGAATCTTCCAGCTTGCCGCGGATGGTCGACCAAATGGGATCCGTATCGTAGATGTCATCGCGGAGCTCGACCGTCACAAAAGAAGAACCCGCCCGGCTCTGCGAGCGAATCCGCTTGATCTCCGGGACGTCCAGCAGTCGGTCTTCAATTTTCTCCGTCACCAAGGCTTCCACACGTTCAGCATCAGCTCCTGGGAACAGGGTGGTGATGTTGGCTGCCCGCTGGGTCAGCAAGGGGTCTTCCATGCGTGGCAAAATCCACAGCGAGCTAAGGCCCGACGCCACGGCTAGCAGAATGGTCAGCACAATCAAACGGCGATCGCTGTAAAACCTGCTTGCCAGCCGACCGACCGGATGCTGGATTTCGTCTGACTTGGATGTATCCATGTGAGTTGCGGTTTCGAAATGTAAATAGCTGTTTCTGAATTGATGTCACGCAGACGCAAGCCGTGGGACACGATCAGTCGTTTTGAAGGCGGACCAATTGGCCTGCCACGATGCGATGTACGCCGCGGGTGACAAAGCGTTCATTCTGGTCCAGGGGACCGCGAACCAGCGACCATTCACCGTGCGCTTGTAGCAACTCGACGGGTCTCTGTTCGATTTTCTGTAGGTCAAGCTCAGGAAATCTGGAGTCTGGACCGGCAGGAACGGTCACGAACAGCATCCACAGCCCTCGTGGACCGGCCGTCAAGGCTTCGGTTGGGACCCAAGTGCCCTGATGTTGACTGGCCGATTCGCGCGATCGGTTGAGCAGCACGTCGACGGAATCTCCGATGGCTATCAGCGGCGTTTGCGTGGCTTCGATCAAGAGTATGCAGCGTCGGGTGCGGGTGGTTGCGTCCAGATTGGGAGAGATGCGATCCAAGCGTGCCGAAACGCGACCGGCCGCCAGATCGGTGCTCAGCTGCGATCGACCCGGCGGCAATACAAAAATGTGTTCCATGACTCCGGTTTGCAAATCCCCGGCCAGCTCGGCAGGCAAACCCACGTGGATTTCCAAAGCGCCGGTTTCCACGATTTCCAACAGTGCTTGACCGGGTGATACGACAGCCCCCTCATCGACCAGCCGCTGCTGAACCTGGCCATCGTAGGGTGCTAGAATACGCTGCTCATCCAGGCGGACTTGAATTCGATCGACTTCCGCCAGCAGGCTGGCCACCAGATTTTTTTGCGCGGCCAACTGTTCGGCTCGGGTGCCTTCCCGCAGCAGGTTCAACTGTTGTTGAGCGGCGGCTAGTCGGGCGGTGGTGGCCTGTACTTGGAAGCGTCGTTCGTCGAGCTCTTGGATGGAAATCGCTCGGGACGCTTTGAGGGCCTGCGTGCGTTCCAAGTTGGCCTGTTCCAGATCCAGGATGGCCTGCAGCTCGTTGACTCTCGATTCCGCTTGTTCAATGTCTTGGCGGCGTGGGCCCGCCAGCATTTCTTGCAAGCGATCTTGGGCAGCGGCCAGGCTGGCCTGGGCCACTTCCAATTCGGCCGCAAGTTGGTCGTCGTCCAGCTCAATCAGCAGATCGCCGGCTCGGACGGCATCTCCAATGTCTGCGCGAACTTCCTCCACTCGGCCCAGCGCCTTGGCTGCCAGCAGGCTGGTTCTTCGAGGCAGCACAATTCCGGTATAATGCTGCTCCATGTTGGGTGGCCGAACTTGCGAGAATGTGGACGTAGCGACCTCCAGGAAACGTGCTGATGAGGCTGTCTCTTCGTTGGTTGGGAGTGTCGTGGCAGATGACGTGTGGGAGGTAGCGACCGCATCGCCGCGGTGGGTT
>JANSWS010000776.1 GCA_024743355.1 bacterium | reverse complement strand
TCGCTTCAATGGGGCTGGTGATCTGGTTGCCGGTCAGACCTTTCAAGTTGGTGACGGCACGCGAACGTTGACCTTTGAAGTCGATGACATCAATGATGGCAATCCGGTTCAACCAGGCAACATTCCATTGCCCTACAGCACGGCTGTGTTGGACCCTGCCAGTGGAGGTGTTCGGGCTGAAAGCGCAGAGACGATCGCGGCTCGCTTCCGAGACATTATTAACTCCCCGGAAATCCAGTCCATCCTGACGATTTCCGCCAATCTGTTGAACAACGATCGCGTCGGAGCCAGCAGCGACACAGTTGCCTTGTTGGGTCCTGGCAGCGCTCAAGTACCGGCCGGTATCGGCGAGGTGACTGCTGATGCATCGGCTAACGGAGGGCACAACCGCGTTCGCCCGCAGGGGCAGGTGGTGATCCAGTCCACGACGGTTCGGAATTCGAGTGAGTTTGGCTTGACCATCTCGAATTCTGCTCCCGATCCCGTTACCGGGGCTGTGGTTCCGGGCGCTCCGCGCAACACCGTGACGCTCAACGCCAACGGCTTGGCTCCCGGCGCCGTGGTGGTCAATAGTGAATTCCTGTTCAACAACGCAGGCGGTATCAGCGTGACTGGAACCCCGCAGACAGGTAGTCCTACGCCGGCGGCCGTTCCCTTTGTACGTTTGATCAACAACACCGTGGTTGGTGGAACGATTTCGACGGTGACTTCCCTGCAACCCACGGTTGAGGGTGGCCAAGTATTCTCCAACGGAAATCTGTCCTTCGCGGATACCGTCGTGTCCTATAACCCGCTGGCCGATGGTGGTCCGGCTCCGGTAGCTGGACTGGACGATCCGAATCAAGCTCTCGGAAGACCGAACTTCAGTGGCAGCGGCGAACCATTGCCCAATGAGAACGTGGTCAGTCTGGGGCGTGGTGGTCAGCTGGTCTTGGAGTTCACCGACAACTTCTTGACGGGGTCAGGCGATGCGGATCCAGACCTCATGATTTTTGAGGTCGGTGATTCGGAAGAGGTTTCCGTGGATGTCAGTTTGGATGGCGTACGCTTCACCAACGTCGGCCGGGCTTCAGGTGCCTCACCTAGAATCGACATCGACGCATTCGGCTTTAATGAAAACTCTCGGATTTCATACGTGCGGCTGACCGACGTCTCGAACCAGGGCGCCGAAGATGGTGACTCGGTCGGTGCGGACATCGATGCGGTTGGGGCTATCTCATCCGTACCTGCCGAACGCTCCACGCCTGGTGGCGAGGGCATTGTGATTCAAGACAGTGTTTCCGCCACGCTGCTCAATAACGTCATTGTCAATTCCGTGACGGGAATCAACATCGACGCGTCCAGTGCCTCGA
>JANSWS010000124.1 GCA_024743355.1 bacterium | reverse complement strand
GTATTAGAAGGGCTGCAAACGGGCGATATCGTGGCGCGGTCGTTGGATGGAATGCCGCCCTTGCGGGATGGCCAGGGGGCAAGCACAAAGTGAATTTGGCCCAAAAAGATATTCAGCACAATCTCGGTCGTTTTTCGCTGACCGCTTTGGGCATCGGTATGCTGTTGATGATCGTCATGGGCATGGGCGGCATTTATCGGGGTATCGTCGAAGACGCGACGTTGCTTATCGATCGTGCCGGGGCTGATTTATGGGTCGTGCAGCGTGATACACGCGGCCCCTTTGCCGAGTTATCCCGGGTTCCATCCAGCTTGGTACATCGCGTAGCTGCTGTTCCTGGTGTCGAGAGTTCGCGAAGATTCGTATATCACACGATTCAACGCGAACTTCAGGGAGAGCCTTTTCGCATGGCCATTCTGGGTTTGGATTGGCCTACCGATCACGGTGGCTGGTTGCCGTTGATCCGAGGCCGGACGCTACAGCAGGGGCATTACGAGATGGTCGCGGATCGATCTCTGGGCCTCCGCCTCGGCGAACAGATTTCTTTGGGAAAGGATACTTTCCAAGTCGTAGGCATTACTGACGGCATGCTCAGCGCCAGTGGTGACGGAATCGGAATCTTCTCCCTCGCGGATGCACAGGCTGTACAATTCGATACACCTGGGGAAGCAATTCGGCTGGAACGGGCAGCCAGGGAAGCCCGCGGAGAATCTTTTGAATTGACAGTGCGACAGCCGGACGTACTGGAAAATGTTTGGAAGCCGACTGCGCAGCTGCCAGCTGTGGCCAGACCGCAGATCAGCGCTGTGTTGGTCAGTCTCGCGCCCGGGGCTCGGGCTGAGCAGGTCGTTGACGTTTTGGCGGGATGGGGGGACGTCTCAGTTTATACCGCGGAGGGGCAGCGTGATCTGCTGTTGCGGGGGACGGTCGATAGGGCAAGGCGCCAGATTGGGCTCTTTCGCGTACTGCTGACCGTCATCGCCACGATCATCATGGCGCTCATTCTATATACGTTGACTTTGGACAAGATCCATTCCATTGCCTTGCTGAAGCTGATCGGAGCATCGAACCTGGTGATTTTGGGGATGATCTTACAACAGGCCTTGATTCTGGGCTGTGTGGGATTCGCGATAGCTTACGTTGCTGGAAGTCAGTTGTTCCCGCTGTTCCCAAGACGCGTCATCCTCAACAACAGCGATCTGGTACAGTTGGCTGTCGTTGTGCTGGCAATCTCGCTGGGTTCCAGCTTTTTGGGAATTTGGAGGGCACTCAAGGTCGCGCCGAATGAGGCCCTAACATGACGGCTGAAAATCGCGACGTCGCCATTTCTGCTTCGAATTTGACCAAGCGCTACGGAAGCGGAAACACGGAAGTTGTCGCCATGCGGGATGTGTCGCTGGAGGTTCATGCGGCGGAAGTGGTAGCCCTACTAGGCCCCAGTGGTTCCGGAAAGTCGACGTTTTTGACCGCCATTGGTCTAATCAACCCTCCTACGCAGGGAGTGATTGCTATCCATGGACAGCCGGTGATGGACGGCACTCGGCAACTGGTGAATCTCCGAGCCTTTCGGCGACAACACATCGGCTTCATCTTTCAAAAGTCCAATCTAATCCCGTTTCTGACTGCCATCGAAAATGTGCAGATTGCCATGCAGCTCAACGGAGAGGGTAAAAGAGCTTCTCGGAAGCGAGCCCTAGAGCTGATGGATTACTTGGGAGTGGCGGATCGCGCCAACAATATGCCTTCCATGCTTTCCGGCGGTCAGCAGCAACGCGTGGCGGTAGCACGTGCTCTTGCCAATCGTCCCAGCGTGATACTGGCCGATGAGCCGACCGCAGCCTTGGATGGTCATCGAGGGCGTCAAGTCATGGAGTTGTTTGCCAAGGTTGCCCGCGAGCAGGGAACCGCCGTGATTGTAGTCACTCACGATCATCGAGCTCTGGATGTCTTCGACACCATCTATGAGATGGAGGACGGAACGATCTCCCTCTCGCATTCGGGTACCAAGCACACTTAGTTTCCGTGACCACCCACGATCTCCGCGGCCACACCCGCCGCTCTTCACTTGTTCACTCGGCAACGCGCCTCGATCGCATGTTGACTGAATGCTTGTTCCTCCCACCTTGCGAATGAAGCTTGCTGAGTGCGCAGACTGCGACATTTGTTACTCGTGAACCAGCTAGTCCACCCGACAAGATTTTTTTGCGAACCCGCCACGGAAGGACGCAAGCTCCCCTCTGCGGAATTCTCTTGGATATTTTTGCTTGCTCAGGGAAGTAGGTTTGCTACATTGCACAGCCCATCAGCATCACAAGCAGCTTGCCGATGCATACTGAATCATGTGGTTTGCCTCGGCACTAAGGCGAAGTTAACCGCGTGTTATCACGCCTCTCTCAGGCAATGATTTCTCGCTCATGTTTAACATACTTGTGCATCGAAGTGCGCATGGCATGTGTCGAATTTTTGCTAACGGTGTTTCTGAACGCCCATATTCTGACTTTGATGGACACAGGAGAGAGGTGATGGCGAATACAGTTCAAGCGGCACAGGTTCCTCCGGCGGAGGCGGTTCGCTACCATTCCTTGGATGCGTTGCGTGCATGGGCGATGTCGATGGGCATCGTCTTGCATGCTGCTTGGATCATGACACCCGGTGAATCAGGCGCGCCGATGACGGATGCCTCCGCTTCGGAATTTACCGGCTACATCGACGCCGCCATTCATATGTTTCGCATGCAGTTGTTCTTTGTACTGGCGGGTTTTTTGCTTGCCTGCTCGTGCGCAAGCGAGGGGTTGTCAGCTTTCTGCGAAACCGCACCATGCGAATCGCTTTGCCGATCGTGGTTTTCTGGCTTGTGCTTTGGCCTACGATGATGACACAGTTTCAGGCTGCACAGATCAAATCGGGTGCACTTCTCACCGATCAGACTGCCTGGCAGAGGACGGTGGCGTATTTTCAAGAGATGACGCCAGCTACCACCATGACCATGCACATGTGGTTTATCTACTATCTGTGCTGGATCTATCTCATGGTATTGTTTGCCCGCTGGGTTATGACTTGGGTGGATCGCAAAAGTGCCTTCAGAAATTCTATTTCGATGCGATTTGGTTCCATGATGGACAAGCCCTGGTTCCCCTTGGTTATGGCGGCTTTGTGCGCGCCGCTGATGTATCCCATGCAAGCGATGAGCGGCATTGAGATGGATGCGATGACGCTATATCCCGTTTGGGCCGGACTGCTCAGCTACCTGATCTATTTTTCTCTTGGCTGGTTGTTGTATCGTAATGTCGACAAACTGACAGCCATGCTGCGGTGGTGGCAGTGGCAGTTGGTAGGTGGCGTGGTACTGACCATCTGCTATTTCTTCTTCTCCCATTGGGCGTCGCAGAATGGTTACGTGACGCGGATGTATCCGGCGCTTACCGTGCAAGATGTGCGCTATGACCAGAACACAGGCGAACGCTGCTACCCTGAACTTCGCCAGTTGCTGCTGGAATCCGCACCCGAATCCATTCCCGGCTTGGTCTTCCGGCAACTGCCTGAGGCCCGTAAGCAGTATGTGCGTCGAATTGAAGACGCAAGCGAAAATCAGTTGACGGGCCTGCTGCAGGATATTTCAACCACTGTGATTTCAGACCCAGGCTTTTCCACAATGGCGTTGGGAACTGCAGCCTATGCTGAATCCGCAACATCCATCGATAGGGATGCGGGTGCGGAGAACTTTGAGCTGGCGAATCGCGAGATATTGGAGGCAAGCTTTCAAGGACTGATACTGGGAGAGGATAGTCAGCAACCTTTTTATGCAATGGTGCGAAGCAGCTATTGCTACCTGTATTCGCTTACAACTTGGCTGCTGATCATCGGCTGCATTGGCTTTTCGCAACACTTCTTTGCCGATGAAAGTCGGTTCTGGCGTTACTTTTCCGATTCGTCCTACTGGATGTACCTGATGCACCTGGTGATCCAGTTTCAACTCCTGCTCTGGGTCGGAGATCTGCCATGGCACTGGAGTCTGAAATTTGGTTTCTATGTTTTGGTGACGCTAGGAGTGTTATGCGTGACTTACCACTTTCTAGTGCGTCCTACCTGGATCGGCTGGCTGTTGAATGGCCGCATGTACCCGATTTCCAGGAGGTCAGTTGAGGGCACACAGCCATCCCATTCGCCCATCCCCACGCCCCATTTCTCCAGAACATCAACGCAACACAAGGTTCGGCAGGGCGAAGATGATCGCCGAGTTGCCGGATAGTGGAACCGAAAGAGGTGGCTTTGCACAAGGGTTGCGTTTCAAGCCTGCGCGATGGCGAGGGTCATCCCTCAACCATGGTCGCATTCCGTATTGCTTATGGCCGGAAAGGCAGCGGGTCCCGATATTTCCCTCGTTAAATCGTATCGCCAAGCGAACCGTGCAACTGAGGGATTACGGGAAATGGTCGTGTATAAGTCTACTATGTGTGGGGTTGCATGTGCTTGGCTTGCATGGTGTCTCGCCTGCTCAACCAGTTGTGCTGAGGTGGTTACGTTTGTATCCAAAGAAACGCGTTTTGAGCCTTATTTACCCACCATGAATGGTGAAGAAAGAACCTTGGGAGAGCTGCTCTTCCAGAGTTCGGCGGAGGAGCTCGATGCCACGGATTCTGCAGCTGTCGCCGGTTATGCGGAACAGATTTTGCGCCCCTTATCCTGGCAGCAGCTTTGGGTTCTGCTATCGAGTTTCAAGGCGTGGATTGTAGCGATGGCAGCTGGGTTATGGGGGCTTCACGCGTATTCACGCAAAAGCCATCCGACTAGCAATGCGTGGCAAATTTCGCCCCATGATGGATAGCCGGCTACATGCCGCTTTGCAGCTTCTGCACGAAGTTCAAGACTTCCGCCACAGCTTGGTAGAGTTCGATTGGGATTACGGAACCTATGTCGACATTGGCATACAGGTAGCGAGCGACGGGTTTTCTCTCCACAATCGCGATTCCCTTTTGTTTCGCGATTTCGATGATCTTGCGTGCCAGGTGGTCTGAGCCCTTGGCGATCACCACAGGTGCGTCCATCGTCAGTGGATCATATTGGAGAGCGACAGCGAAGTGAGTTGGGTTGGTGATTATGACGGAGGCTTTATCGACATTGGAAAGCATTCGCTTTTTGGACATTTCCATCTGCAGTTTTCGAACCCGGGCTCGAACCAACGGATCGCCTTCGGACGATTTGTGCTCATCCTTAATTTCGCGTGGGCTCATTTTCAGATCCTGCAAATGCTTCCATTTCTGGTAGCCCAGGTCGATCACACCCGTTACAAACAGCAAACCAACTCCGGCCATGGCAACGATGAACAGGCTGTGACGCAGGCTAAATATCAGTTGGCCGAAGCTGCCCAATCCCGCATAAACCAGATCCGCTTGCAGGTACATGAATGCCAGACAGGTGAGACCTGAAATCAAGCACGTCTTCACAATGGCCAGCAGGCCTCGAAAGAGGTTCTTGGCCGTGAATATACGGCCAGCACCCGACACCGGATTGAGTCGGTTCCAATCCAGATTCAGCGGCTTGAGACTGAGGTTAAACTGAGTTTGAACAAGCCCACTCGCCGCCGCAATCAGGGTTACCGGGATCAGGAAAGCGCAGCAGGCGATGCCCACCTGCATGGTGTCGGACATGACAGCAGTTGCAAGCAATCTGCTATCGACAATGAAAGGCTCGAAGAAGCTCAGTCGTTTCCGCAGCGAATCGCACAGTACTGAAGCGAATCCGTTCCCCAGCCAGTAAAAAAACAACGTACCAGTTGCCAGGCTGACACCCGCAATAAACTCGGAACTGAATCCGATTCGCCCCTCTTCGCGGGACTTGCGGATTTGTTCTGGCGTGGCATTCTCAGTGCGTTGATCTTTATCTGGTTTCTGATCCATGATGGTTCCAGCTAGTTGACCATTTGCCCCAGCATGGTTTCGACATCCTGAGCGATGCGATCAAAAAATACTTGCAGTGCCAAGAGGAAAATTGGCGAGAAGGCCAGCAGTGCCACGATTCCGAGACTGACTCGAAGTGAGATGCCGATCGAAAAAAGGTTCAGGGTTGGAGCTGCCTTGTTGAGCAACAGGACCACAAGCGTTACCAACATCAGCGCAATCACGATTGGGCCGACTATTTGCAGTCCGCGTTCCGTGGAACTGTTAAGCAGCGAGACGATAGCCTCAATCGGCAAGCGGAGGATTTCGACCTGACGAGACTTATTGCTGAATGAAAGGTGCAGGGTAATGATGATGAAATGATGCAGATTGGTGGCGAAGAACACCAAAACGGCAAATGCATCCAGCATACGATTCACGATGGTGGAGGAGCTGCCATTTTCCGGATCGCTTTGCGCGGCCATGGAGAGCCCCATTTCCTGCCCAATGTAAGCGCCCGCAATTCGTGCAGGCCAGAGAAAACAGCCCAGTGCCAGGGCTAGCACGAAGCCCATGGCAATCTCCCAAGCCCACATCAGGACTGCTCTGGAAATCGCCAAGTTCTGGACGAATTGATCGGTTATGTCTTGGGTTGCCGAGGTTTCACTGGTCCAGAAAATCGCCAGCGATGCAGCTAGACCAAGTTTGACCAGGTTAGGAAGCTGCCGGCCACTAAACAAAGGGAAGGCGGCCACGAAAGTGGCGATGCGGGCCAAGGCAAGCGAAAACAAGAATAGATCCGCAGGACCAATCATTGGACAAAGTCCAGCATTTGAGCAAACAGATTCATGGTGTAGTTCTGCAGCGTCACCAGATACCAGTTGGTCATGAAAATCAATAACACGACCACGGCGATGATCCGTGGAGCGAATGAAAGAGTCTGCTCCTGGATGCTAGTTACGGTTTGACCGATACTGATAACCAGGCCGACGATCAAGCTGACAATCACTACGGGACTTGTTAGCAAGAGCGACATCATGAAAAAGTTACGGGACAGTTCAGCCACATTCGACAAATCCATTGATGCGGTTCCTATTGCTTGATTTTGGTTGCGCCGGGGACCAGCGAATCGATGAGCTGTTCGACCAGCAACGGATCGCTCATAGCCCCTAGAATCTTCGATTTTTGCCGGTCTGGCATTTTCTGAAGTAAGGCAGCCGCAAATTCCATCTTGCCGTTGTTGGCGAACTCTCGGAGGTAGTCAGAGGCTTGTTCAGGGGGCAGGTTGGAGAACCAGTCCTTGACGTCATTGACCTTGCTATCAAGCGAATTGCGATCATTCTGTTGTCCCGCCGTCGAACTTTCGCGCAATGCTTTCAGTTCCAAGATTTTGTTGTCGAGTTCGTCAAATTTCAGGGCGATTTCGTTGTTGAGCCGATCCAGCAGATCGATTTTTTCCTCGACAGCCTGGCCGAATGCGCGCAGAGCATCTTCCTCACTCTTCAGCTCTTTCAAAAGCAAGTCGAGCCTCTGCTCTTTCTTGACGAGCCTCTGCTCTCGGGCCAGCAGTTGCTCTTCCGTTTTCTTGATGGAATCACTCATCTGCACAACAGCCTCTATGGATACAGCCGCGTCTGGCAGCAGCGAAACCGGCAGAGCGGTTGGCTGTTCAGTTTCGTCGGACAAAAGCTCGGACTCAATCGAGGCTTGATCCGTGGCCGACGCAGCGTCTTCCGCAGCCGCTTGATCATGTAACCAGTAGGTGGAAAACGCGAACGAGGCACCAAAAAGTACCGCACAAGTTACGGCTGCTGCGACAATAGACTTCATAATTCTGGCTGCGACGCATAGTTTTGAAGGTAAATATCGGTGGACTTAATCGACTCTTCTGCTTGTTGTTCAAGCGTAAAACTGGAATTCAGCTTCTCCATCAAAGTATCCCAACCGCGAATTTTGTTTTTCTGCGCGACAAGCCGTTGCATGGCTCGCTCACACAGGCTTTCCGCGGATGCTATCTGCGTGCCCAGGATTTTGAGCTCTTGCTCAAGCTTGGAGGCCAGCGCCTCGCGACACATCAGATCTTGAAGTGTCGGGCGTTCTCCGGAGCCGAACACATGTTCCAGGCGTTTACGCAATTCGACGGCTTGCCGCTGAAGATCGCGAAGGCGGGTTTGAGCAGTGGCAAGTTCGGCTGCCAATGGCATCATCAAACCCTCTTCAATCTGGCTGAGCCGCTTCAGACGCTGAAGTCTCAGGCGAGTTGTTTTCATGCCTCAGCTCCAAGACGCAGATTCAGGCCGACGAGGTCGCTCCATGTTTCGGAAAAGGTACGAGATACATTCATGGACTGGCGCAGGAAATCTGTGATTCGCGGATACATGTCCACGGCCAAATCTACTTGGGGAAGCTGGCCCCGCTTATAGGCTCCAATCTGAATCATGTCTTCAACTTCGTAGTATTTCGCCAGCAGTTCTCGGACGCGGATTGCATACTGTTGGTGTTGCGGAGAGGTCACGTCATGAAACAGACGGCTGACACTTGACAGAATATCAATTGCGGGGAAGTGCCCTTTGTAGGCCAATCTTCGGTCGAGCACGATGTGTCCGTCCAAAATGGAACGGGCTGTGTCCGCGATCGGTTCATTCATGTCATCGCCATCAACCAGCACCGTGAGAATGCCGGTGATTGCACCTTCTTCGCTACTGCCCAGTTGTTCCATCAGATGTGCCATCTGCTGGAAGACGCTGGGTGTGTATCCTCGCGATGTGGGCGGTTCACCAAGGAGCAGTCCCAATTCTCGTTGTGCATGGCTTAGCCGGGTGAGGCTGTCAATCATTAAAAGCACATTCTTCCCCTGTGCACGGAACCATCCAGCCGTCAATATGGCGGCCTCGCAGGCCCGAACTCTGGCTAGGGGCGGATCATCCGAGGTTGAAACGATTACGATCGAGCGACTCAATCCCTGAGGACCTAAGTTGCTTTCCACGAAGGGACGAACTTCGCGACCCCGCTCGCCAACCAGGGCCAGTACGTTGACATCCGATTCGGCATGTCGGGCGATGTTGCCGAGGAGTGTGCTCTTGCCAACCCCACTTCCCGCAAACAATCCGACGCGCTGACCTTGACCGAGGGAGAGCAGACCATCAATCGCCCGAATGCCTGTAACAAATGGGCGTGTGATGTGAGGACGACGCAGGGGGGCGGGAGAATTGAACTGAATGTCTGTTGTTTCCGTGAAGAGCAGTTGTCCTTGCTCATCGATTGGTTGCCCCACGGCGTTGATAACTCGTCCCAGTAGTTGGAAGCCAACCGGAATTCTCATCCTTTTACCGTGAGCAATTACCAGATCTCCGTAACGAAACTCGGTACCGTACTGGAAAGGCATGAGTTGCACATGCTGGCCATCGAAACCAATGACCTCCGCCAAGACGGAGCGGGCTCCATTGCCGGGTCTGATTTCGACCAGTTATCCCAGGCCAGCGTCCAACTGGGCACAAATGCGGCCGCGGACACTGGTAAGACGCCCTGTCTTTTTCAACCAACTACTGGTTGTAACAGTTTGCGGCATGTGCATCACTTTTCGGATTGAATGAGTTGTGGCAGAGTTTCCAGGAATGCTTCCAGGGTTGCAGCGACGCCGCCTTCCGCTGACTCAACACGACAGTCACCGGGAGCGAGGCTTGCATCTGGATGTACGGTTATTGGCTCACTTCCGAATTGCTTGAGCCAGCTCTGAATCGGAGTCACATATTCCGGGTGAACGTGAACGGACCGAGGTGTGGTGGCCGGGATCGTTCCCAAACAAGAGCGGACAAAATTTTCCAGCTGGCTTTGGATCAAAATTTCGTCACTCTGCACGATCATCTGGGCTATCTCAGCCGCTTTGCTAAGGATTTCTCGCTGCTGATGTTGCAACTGAGCTTGCAGCTCTGATTCCAACGTATCCAGACGTTGACTGATTTGCTGCAGTATCAGTAATGCTTCCGAGTTGAGTCGATTGGATTCCAAATCAGGAGAAGCACCGCTGTCTTCAATTCGCATGCGCCCCAGGGGCGAGCAAAGTGCCAAACTGACAACTGGAGCATTGAATTTCAGTTTGAAGTTGGTCATGGTTCATTCCAAAGTGATCGTCCCTGACTCTTCTAATTGAACGAGGATCTTCAGTACTTCATTTCTGCCCGTCTGAATCTCATCTGGATTGGCGTTGGCCTTGTACTCCATTTCCTCCTGCAGGGCTTCCTTGGCGCGTTTTGACATGTTGGCAAGAACCTGGTTGAGCAGATCTTTATCCACCTGTTGCAGTGCGAGCACCAGCATGTCAGTTCTGCATTGACCCAGTATCTTTTGCAGATCTTTGGCTGCCAGTCGCTTCAAGTCCTCGAACCGATAAAGTTTCCTCTTTACCGCGTCGGACAACTCGGGATCCTCTTGGCCGAGCTCTTGCAACATCGGCGCACGGATTTTCCTTGGCAGCGAACGCATGAGGCTGGCCATTTTGTCAGCGGCATCTTGAGTATCTACACGCTCTTCGATTTGCAGCGCCAGTCTCAAAGTCGCTTCCAATATCCGTTGGACCACGATTTCTCTGACCGTGTTTGCTTGTGCGAGCTTTAAAAACAATCGAGGTCGAACATGTTCGGGCATGAACTCGAGCGTTTTTGCGGCGTGCTCACTAGCCAGTGAACGCAGCACGACAGCCGCAATCACCGGGCTTTCCTGACTGATGACCTGGGCTACCTGGTAGGGATGAACACGGTTTAGATCCTGCATCACATTGCCAGTTAGCTTGGGTGTTTCGAATGTCTTGCGAGGTTCCAACTCTACGTCAAAATGCTCCTCCTGAATTTGAAGAATTACGGGTTCGCCTTGTGGGTCTTCGGCAGGGGCGGTTGGTTGCGAGCTATCCGTCGATGGTGAGTTTTCCAGGGCGAGCTTGAAATAGTCTTCGAAGTCCACCAGCACAAGATCCAAGTCTTCTTGAGCCGGAGGGTACTGCTTAAAGTTCTCCAGTACTGTCTGGACTTCGGCCATTACTTGCTCTTCGACTTCCAAATCCGCAAGGCTGCTACCATCGTCTTCCAGCAAGTAAAGCAGCAGTGCTAACCGCTCTGAACGCGTCGTGGTGCTCATATCTTCCATCCAATCATTGACCTAAGCCGCCTTGCGGCTGGAGTCCTCGCGTTGCCCCCCGGCCCATGAGCGAACTACCTGCTTGAATACCTCCGGATGCTTTCTCACCAGTTCACTCAATTGACTAACCTCTTGTGATCTACCGCGATCAAGAGACTGCGCATGGTCCTGGTTCTCCGCGGCGTATGCGGGTTGATAGCGACGGAGCAAGAGCAGGCCGATAATCAGGGCCAGCACGGCACCAATTGCCAGGGACGCGTTTTTCAACAATTCATTGACTTGCTCCCAGTTGAACGGCGGAGTTGCCGGCTGGCTGAATTCCGAAGTGGGGAAGGGCAGAAACTCCAGCGAGATCGTGTCGGATTCTTCTTGAAAGCCGACCGCGTTCTTCACAATTTGTGTTACCCTCTCTTCGATTCCAGGCAGCAAAGCGCCATCGGGGCCTTGCAGACTCGGGGCATTGGAGTTGACCAGAACACTTACGGTCATATAGTTTTTGGTGGGTGTATTCTGCAGGTTGGTTTCTTCCGTTTGGGGCACGAGATAACTCGTCTTGATGTTTTCCGTCTTACTCTGAATTCGATCTCGACCGCGGTTCTGAGTCTGTAAATTCGAGGCCGCCCCAGCCATGCCCTGAGCCGCTTCGTCCTTGCTTTCGCGGGTCTCACTGATGACGTCTTCCTGACTAACCACTTGGCCTTCTGGATCGTACGTAATTTTCTTGGTCGAACCGTTGGTAAAAGTCAGATCGAGACTCACTTCCACATTGGCATTGCCGTAGCCCACGAAATGCAAAAGCTGCGTCTCTGCCTTGCGGGCAAGCTTTTGTTCCGCAGAGGCAAGGTAAGCGACCTGGCTGGCAATTGCCTGGGCATCTTTGTCTTGGACGTTGTAGCTGTGCCCATCCTTGTCAGTTATTTGCACGGATTCGGGTTGCAGCCCCTCGACTGCAAAGGCGACGAACTTCGCGATGGATTGCGCCTGGTGTTCAGTTAGTCGCTGGCCTGGCAAGAGCGTTAGCAGAACGCTGGCGCTGGGTGGTGAAGTTTCTCGCTCGAAGGGGCTTCTGCGAGGAATATTGAGATGGACATCGGCGCGGTCAACGACACTGAGTTTGGCAATGGTGGCTTCCAGAGTCCGCTGCTTGTGGATCCGCGCATTGTCACGCTCTTGGCTGGGGCTCACGAAGGCAGAACTCAGACCTCCCACGCTTTGGTCCGCGTCGCTGACGACACCTTTGCTGCGCGCCAGCAGCTTAGCTTTAGCGAAGTCTCGACTATCAACCAACAACGTTCCACCAGCCCCCGAAAGCTGATAGTCGATTCCGGCGCTCGCCAGAGCATCGATGACACTGTCGACCTTCGCGCTCTCGGCGTCACTGATCAGCACAACCAAGTTCGGCTGGATCGACCAGTATCCGACGCCACCCACAGCCACCACGCAGAGCATGCTCAGCAGGATCAATGCTAATCTGCCGGTAGGCGTGTTCTCGTGCCAGAACTTCAACAGTGAATCTAGGTAGGGCTTTAGTTGGTTCACGTGCGAGTCGATCAAATGAAGGGAATTGCCGGGCCGACTGACTTAGAACTGCATACGCATGAGTTCGTTGTAGGATTCGATTAACTGATTGCGGACTTCCATAAATAGCTGAAAAGACATTTCGGCCTTGACGACCTGCATTACCACCTGTTGAACATTGTCGCTTTCCCCACTGGCAAGCTCTCGTATTGCCTGATCGGAACTATGCTGGTCCGCATTTGCTTGCGACAGCAGTTGGCTGAATGGGTTATTCGACTGGGATGCGTTAGCTTTATTTACGCCAGCGCTACCTGGCTGGCCAACCGGTGTGATTCCAGAGGACGATGAGATGGGTAGCATCAACGTCCTCCTCGTAGCAGCGCCAAGGTCTGCTCAACCATCTCCTTCAGAAGGCTTATGGCCTTTGCGTTAGCTTCGTAAGAGCGACTGGCGGTAATTAGGTCCACCATCTCGACTGGCACCTTCACGTTAGACTGCAGAAGGAAGCCGTCTGCATCCGCGTGGGGATGGCTGGGGTTAAAGACTTTGGGAAATTCACTCGGATCAGACTCGATTCCAATGACTCTTACGCCACTCAAGCCATGGGCGTGGTTGTTGGCGGCGGACTCCATGGCTGAGGCAAAGACGACGGTCTGCTTGCGATAGGGGGTGCCGGATTGTGTCATGGTTGATCCGGCGTTGGCTATGTTGTTTGCCGTGATCTCCATCCGCAAGCGTTCGGCAGCAAGACCTGAAGCGCTAATATCAATGGCCGAGAAGTTGCTAAACATCTGTCTTGAGCTTTCTAGAAACCAATTAGCCCGAAATCGCGCGTCGCATGGTGGCGAGCTTTGATGCCATGATCTCCGTATAGGACTGATAGGCCAGGGCGTTCTTTTTCAGCTGTGAGAGCTCGGACTCCATATCAACGTTGTTACCGTCTACACGCTCCGCAAGTCCCTGCGGAGTGTAGGTGGAGATCGTCCTTGGGTTTGCAGTGGATTCATCTTCTCGCAGAGTACGCAGATAGTCGCTGAAGGATAGACGCTGGGTCTTGTAGCCCGGGGTATTCAGGTTGGCGATGTTCTGGCTGATCACCCGATGATTCTGCTCGGCCGCATCCAGGGCTTTTCCCAACAGGTTCATTTGTGAATAAATTCCGGTCATGCCGTTTTTATCGGTTACACCGATTGGGAGCTTGAGCATCCATGGGGTCCGATCAGCCGAGGGTTTCCCCTCAATTCAATCTGCTTGCTGCTCGCTTCATCAATGCGAACGCAGATGGACCTATATATCTCCGGGGCAGCTATCTCGGGCTGCCGGCATGTAATTAACGACGGAGCCACACTTCATGGATAAAGCAACAGTCATTGGACTTGTGCTTGGTTTTGGGCTCATCCTTGGTTCCATTGGCATGGGCGGAGGAGGGTATGCTCCATTCGTCGACCTGCCGTCTTGCATGATCGTAATTGGAGGTTCCGTTGCAGCGACACTGATCAACTTTCCCCTTAAGGCTGCACTCAACACGTTTGGAGTGGTGATGAAGTGCTTCTTGTTCAAGCTGCCTGAACCCATCGAGGTGATCGCTCAATTCAAATCGTTGGCGGAGGTTGCTAGACGCGAAGGTTTGCTGGCTTTGGAGAACAAAATCACGGAGATTGAAGACGCCTTCATGAAACGCGGAATTGAGTCGCTGGCTGCCGGCGCTGGGGCGGAGGAAATCGCCAAGACACTGCAGACGGAACTGACATACATCGAGCAGCGACATGTCAGTGGAAAGAAGATCGTGGATTCTGTGGGTGCGGCGGCACCGGCCTTCGGAATGATTGGCACGCTCATCGGTCTGGTGCAGATGCTGCGTTCATTGGACGACCCAAGCCAAATCGGCGGTGGTATGGCTACCGCGCTCCTGACAACACTCTACGGAGCCCTGGTTGCCAACGTGATCTGCATCCCTTTAGCAGGAAAGCTGGAAGCCCGAAACACCGAGGAAGCAACCGTCCGCGAGCTCATGATCCAGGGAATATCCTTGCTGGCTGAAGGTATGACCCCACGACAACTGGAAGAGCAACTGGTGGCTTTCCTTTCGCCGAAGTCTAGAACCAGAGTCTCCACTAGCTAGGTCGACGTGATGAGCGAGAGTGCGGAGCAGGCTAACACGGGAGATATTCCCTCCTGGTTCATGACCTACAGCGATGTCATTACGCTTCTAATGACATTCTTTATTCTTCTGCTGACCTTTTCGACCACCGAGCCGGAACGATTCGAGAAAGCCACCATTGCGTTCTTTGGCGAGTCCGGTGCGAAGGGCGTTGCCGGCCATCCCCATGAAAAGCTGGACCGGGATTCCTGGAGTGAACGTGTTCGACCAAGGGCGGCTCGTATCGCCATGCAGGGTGCTGAAATGCCGCCCATGTCGGCCGTGCACAACAGGTCCGCTATCGGTCAGGGACTGCGGACAGTGGATGATTCAAGCAAAGACATCATGCGAACCTATTCGTTCGGTATGCCACTGAACGAACTGATCAGTCCCTCACAGCAGCTGACTCAACTTGGAATGGAGGTGACTGGACAATTGGCCCAGCAACTTCGATCCTTGCCGGTCAATTGCACCATCGAGGTCGGTAGCCTGAACGAATCGACACGAGCGACGGCACTGGCTGACAATCTATATCACAAGCACCACACCCGGGTTGGTCAAACGGGGGTTGGCATAGCTGAAGATGTGCAGTCCGGTTGGGTGCGAATCGTGCTGGAGAGGTTTGACTGAAGATGACTCGAAAGAAACGCTTACCATCCCAACCCAGCAAAGCCTACCTTGTTTCTTTTGGCGACACGATGACAGCCTTATTGGCCTTCTTCATCGTCATGAATTCGCTGGCCAAGGACCAGACAGGCGCCAATATGTATGCAGGGACGGGTTCCTTTGCCCGTGCCTTCACCGCATCTGGCCAACCAGGTGGCATGGTTGGAAGGCGATCCGACGAAATGATTCAGCAGGCTTATCAGCAGCCGGTTTACGCACTGGCAGAGAATCTGAATCAAGAAGGGGATATCGGCCCCGACGATAGCGGCAAGGACAAAATCAAAGATCGCGATCAGGAGCAGTTTCAGAAATTCCTGAATGCTGTAGAACAGGATTTCGGCTTGGAACAGCAGCCCAAAACCGAGCAGCAAATCGTTATCGATTCGTTTGAACCCATTTGGACCAAGCAGGGTGCTTTAGGTCAGCACGCAGTCCAATTGTTGGCACAAACGATTCCGAAACTGCGCGAGCCCAATGTGGATATGCAATTGATTATATGGGCGTCGGTTCCGAGTCAGAAGAATCTGGAAGTGCAGTTGGTGCGATTGGAAAAGTTGAAGGCAGAAGTTCTGAGCAAATTTTGGATCAAACCCTCGGAAAGAAACCGGATCCTGTTCCGTACCCGACCTTGGCTGTTCGCAGATGCCAAACGTCCGGTCTTCTCGATTGTTGTTGCGGAGCGTGAAACGTCACCCGCAGCTGATCTTGCAGAGTGAGCAGCCGAGAAGCATGAAAGGCAGGCAATCATGGCGCAGAACGAAATTTTGAGACAATCACCCCTGCGTGAGGAACCACCCGGGGTTTTCGCGTGTGTAGCAGACGGCAGAGAGCACACTTTGCGGATCCAGGCGTGCCTTAAGCTTCCCGTCTTTCCAGCGGTTGCCAGTAAGCTCGTGCTGGAACTTAATGCGCAAAACGTCGTTGTATCCAGAATCGTGGAACTGATCGAATGCGAACCGAGGATCGCAGCCCAACTGCTTCAGGTTGCCAACAGTCCCTTATATGGTCTGGCGCGCCCGATAACCAGCATTGGCCATGCGGTCGTTATCTTGGGCTTTCGCGCGGTGTCACAAATCGCATTGACCTTGATCGGCGCGAGGCTCTTTCAAGATTCGCCACCCAAGTTTGCGAGTCTTTCGCAATCGACCTACACCAGTTCGCTGGCAATCGCCACTCTGGCCCGCAATATTTCAAAAACCGTTGAGTGGGGCGATCCGGATGAAGCCTTCCTGACAGGCGTCCTTCACGACATCGGCAAACTCGTTTTGCTGTCCGCACATGGATCCGGCTACGACCAACTCCTGGTGAAAGAGGACACGGGAGATATTACCCAACTGGAACGTGAAAAATTTGGACTGGACCACGCCGGTGTCGGCAGACTTTGTGTGCAACACTGGGGCTTGCCCGCAGTCATGAGTGAAGCTATTGCCCAGCATCACCGACCACTGCGGCAGGTCGAGGATATGCTACCCCGAGTTCTGATTAGCGCGCGGCGGCTTGCCATGCGATGGCAGATAGGCTTTGCCGGTACGCCGCCTCCGCCTCCAGGATTGCAAGCAGAGGATTCGCCCGGAGATGCGTTTGTGGAAGAACTAGACACAAACGAATTACAGAATCGATGTCGAGAACAATTCGTAGCGCTCCGCCAGGCCTGTCTGGGGTAATTGGAGCAGAAGCGATATGAATTCTCAGAAGCTACTGACGCTGACCGTGATCGGGATGTTGATCGCCGGTTCAGCCGGCTATGTGATCGTCGAAGGCTGGCCGGTGTTGGATGCCGTGTTCATGACGTTGATTACGCTATCCACGGTTGGCTTCGGTGAGGTTCACGAACTTTCTCCAGCCGGCCGTGCCTACACTTCCATGCTGGTGGCAGCCTCATTCGTGTTGATGGCATGCTGGACGGCATCGCTTACGAGTCAGTGGGTGAGTGGTGAAATTTCAGGTCGTTACCGACAGCAAAGAGAAAGACGCATGATCCAAAAAATGCAAAACCACACGATTCTATGCGGAGGGGGGCATTTAGCGCGAGCCATAGCATCCAGTCTTTGGCAGGCAGAACATTCGCTGGTCATGATCATACACGATCCCTCAACGGCCGCAATTGTTCGGCAGCTGATGCCGCAGATTCCGATCATCGAAGCTGACGAAAAGTCTGAGTTGGCAATGATAGATGCCAACATACTTCAAGCTTCGAATTTAATCGCGGCGACCATCTCGGACACCGATAACCTGCTCATTGCCATCACCGGCAGGGGACTGGGGACGGAGCTGCGAATATTCGCGTGCGCTGAAAGTCCCGAGTGGGCCAGTCGGATGTCCAAAGTGGGCGCCGATGAAGTGATCTGCCCGGCCATAGTCGGGGGTGAGCAAGTAGCGAAACTCGTTTGCCCGGATGTTTCGCAACTCACTCAGTCCCTACCTACACTCGGCGAACGTGAGCCGCTGCCAATCACGGCGGTTTCGTTAGCGAATCAGATTGGTAAGCTCCTCCAATAGCTCATTGGCCACCGTAATGGTCCGTGCATTGGCGGAGAAGCCCCTTTGGGCGACAATCAGCTGGGTGAACTCCTGGGCGATATCCACATTGGAACCTTCGAGATGTCCGCCCATTATCGGTCCGCGACCTCGCGCCAAGCCTGCTCCCCAGGAAGCGTTGCCGCGGTTGAGTGATCGGGCGTAGTAATTGTTGCCGATGGGATTC
>JANSWS010000209.1 GCA_024743355.1 bacterium | reverse complement strand
GTTGACTAAGTTTGCGAGAGCATCGGTATCCACGTCGCCGGCTGGTCCGGGCGGTCCTTGCGGTCCGGGCGGTCCAGCGGGGCCAGCAGGTATGCGACCGACGATGGTGTTGACGATGCTGTTGATCTCAGCCGGATCGAGTTTGGCCGGTGGCATTTCCTGGACGACTTGCTGCACCACGAGATCGAGCTGTGATTGCGATAGCTGAACCTTGGCCGCGATGGCACTGATCTGGCTGTCACTCAGGCTGACTTCTCGGGCTGCGATCTGGGCTTCGAGTTCTTCTCGCATTTGAGCGAGCTTGTCTCGGATGGCGTCGAGGTCGCAATTACATCCGGCGACATCTCCGGGCTGCGGACTTGCAGGGTGGCACGGGCAGCTTCCTTGGCACGGGCAGCCCTGATTGCCGTCCGGGGTCGCAGGTGCTGGGGTAGGCTGCGCATTGTTTCCTCCTTGCGGCGCGGGCGGGACGTAGGGATCGAAGCCGCCTTGTGGCGTTCCTTGCTGTTGGCCGGGGGCTCCGTACTGATTGTTCCTGCCCCCGATGCTGATGATCCCGCGCTGGCCGCCGCCTGGGTAATACTGGTTCCCACCGCCGCCGATATTGATGATGCCCCGCTGGCCGCCTGATGGCGGGCAGAAGCCGCCTGGAAAGCACTGCTGCGTGTTGCTCGTATGCGACACCGCGCCGACGGCGCTGAGTAAATTCCTAAGTGCTTGCGGGTGCGAATTGCGGCTAGGTCGATGCAGCGGCCAGTCTTGGCCAGACTCGGCGAGTCCGATTCCGACGTTAATCATTTCCGATCCGCCCGAGTGGACGCTGATGATCGCTCCCTGGTAGAGCACGGGTCCGCCCGAGTCGCCGTTGAGCAGGTACGCATAGGTGTTCAGGTCGGCTCCGTCGTAGTTGCGAACGATGCCGTAGAAGTGCCGCAGGTTATCGCCTGGGCCACCGAAGCCGCACTGTTCGACGTACTCTCCCGGCTGGGGATCGACACGTGAGACGGGAATCACCGGGGCTCCGCGTGGAGTCTCGGCCACCCACAGCAGACTTACGTCGGCTCGATGATCGGCCACCAGGGCTTGCGAGTTTATCTGGCTTCCGTTCTGCCACTTCACTCGTCCGGTGCCCTCGGCATGAACGTGCGCCGCGGTGGCCACGATTCCAGGTCCGCCATCAGACTGCTTCCAGATGAGCGTCCCGGTTCCGGCTCCACCCGCGTGCATGACTTGCAGCACGGCTTGATGATGGAAGCCTTCGGGCGTCCAGGTCCAGTAGCCCATTCGCTCTTGGACTTCGGTGGTCCAGTTCTTCTCATTGACCAGCTTCTCGACCGGGATGCCGTTAACCGATTGGGGGACACGCCATCCCGTTGGCTCTTGGCCGTGGAGAGTGGTCACGATCAAGCTGACCAGGAACACCAGCAGCCCGACCAGGAGCGCGTTCAGCAAATCTTGCGTGTTCCTCGCATTCCAGACGCCTGCACGTTTCATCCAACAACCTCGTGTGCTCTAACCTGAGATAGCTCACTTAAAAGTGAGCGTCCGTGCTCTCGTTGCCCCCTCCTGGATGCTCACTCACTTTTCAAGTGGCGGCAGACAAGTGCAAACCTCCGCGCATGAAAAAACGGCGACTTTCGCCGCCGTGTGAGATTTTGCTTGTAGCCGCTGGCTAATTGGCCATCTGATATTCGGCCTGATTGAATTGCTGGGGCTCCTTGCCTGGGAGCTGGATGGTGGCGATTCCCGAGTCGTCGATCACCGCGTCGTACTTGCCGTTGACGATCAGGTCCGAGTCCCCGTCGCCATTCGTGACTAGGATGATCTCCTTGGTCCCTTCCGCTGCGATCTTGAGAGCATCAAACACCTTCTTGATGGCGCTCGCCCCGAACCCATTGATGCCTTTCAGGCCATCCGGGTAATCGGGATTGTTACCCTTGGCCAAGTTGACCACGTCGGCCAGTGACGAACATCCGGCAGCGGCCAGCTTTTCTTTCTGGCCTTGAGTCAAATCCAGATCGTCGATCACCGCACTGACGGCATCCGAAACGGCTTCTTCGTCGTCGTCCAGGTAGGGGATCTCGTCCTCGACGAAGGGCAGCTCGCCCTGCGGATCGGGCTTGGGCGGTCCTTCCTTGACGACGGCCCGCAGTTCATCCTTGAGCCGCTCGACCTTTTTCTTGGACTCCTGGTGCCTTGCCTTGGCTTCCGCTTCATCGGCCTCGGCCATACAGAGTCGGGCTTCCAGTGCCTTGACCGCCTCCAGGTGTTCATGCTCCTTTTCGAATGCCTCCACGCGACCTTTCTCCATTTCGATCACTGACGCTTCCGTCATCGTTCCCTCCTGTTCATAAGACGGCCAGAATATCGGGCTCCAGCCGTCGACCTCGTGCCCCGAAACACGTCCAAGGGACAATCGTCCCGTATTCCTCGCAGTCTGATCGTTTCAGACTTTTGACTTCCGCTCGCTCAAACTTCTGCCAAATGTCCATCTCTTCATGGACCGGGAACATATAGGTGATAGCTGGCTCGTACTTGGTTTCAAGCCTGCGCTCGTTCCAGTGGAGCAGAAAGAAACAGCGGACGCCGTAGCGAGCCCGCTCGTAGAGATGCTTGAGCTGTCGCCTACGGTTGGTCTTTTCCCCCGCGCGATATTTGTCGAGCGAGAAGCTAGCTTGACTGCACACTTTGCAGTCGAAGTCTACATGGCCGCGAATGGTCGGCCCTTCGAAGTCTGGCCGCGACGGGATCACCTGCCAGCCGTCGGGTGTGTGAATCGCCTGCACCCCGGCTCGGCGAACGTCGGCTAATCCGCTGTCGCGGTATTTGCTGAGGCGGTAGTCCACCAACCGCTCGAACTCAGTCCCGGTCAGTCGGGTCGGCATAGTCTCTTGCACTATCCTCTTCGTCCTCGTCGAGTTGGTATCCTTCGAGCGCCTTTCGGTAATCGTAGCGCTGGAGCCACCCGCGTGAATCCCAGGTAATAGGCTCTGGCGGTCCGGTTCGGTTTTCGGCATAGATCTGACACTTCCTGCTCGTGCGACTGAGCAACCAGAGAACATCCAGGTTTCGATTGAGCTGCTCAGCCTGCCCCCAGCAGACCACCACCCGATCACAGTTGCGAGCCAGCCAGCGCAGCGCCACGAGGCTCATAGACGTGACCAACTGCTCAGCCCTGCGAAACTCCAGATCGCTTGCGACTCTTCGCGTATAGAGGCCGGCTACTGCCAAGAATGAGGCCCGCTGCTTTTCGGCGTGACACTCGATCGCGGCCAATTGTTCATCATCGTCCCAAGAATCCGCGTAGCCCGTTTTGGCCGGGACGTAGAGAAGTGCGGGTCCGCTGCCTTCCAGTTCCTTCCAGATCGCATAGCGGTGTCGAGCCCCGGAGATGTCCCGCCCGACGATCGCCCCGCTTTTGACCGAGCCCACCGTTTTCCATCCATCACTGTCGACCGCAACGTCGACGAACTGAATTACGGGATCTTGCGGGTGCCACAGCTTTTGGCCCCGCATGACCCGTTCGCGGAGGATGGCCACCTTTTGCGGCGAACCTGCTGGATACGTCGTCGGCATCCCTGGCTTTCCTGGCTCAAACCCGTAGTCGTCATTGAACAGAGCGTTCCACTCAAAGACGTTCTCAGGGAAGTCAAGTATTTGCCGCTTGCCCATTACCACGCAACATCCGAATTGCTTTGAGGACGTACCTGAGACTGAATCCTATCGTCGGGTTGCGGCTGTCGATGTAGACCCGCTTAACGAAGTCGGCTTCTCGATTCGGCCCCACGTCATACACAAAGGTATGCTCGTGGGGTTGTAGGATGACCCGCGTCTTGTCCATCAATGAGCCCGCAGTTCGAACACTCGATCGTCCAACATGGAGTGCAGCTTTTTCTTTTCGGCATCCGACAGGGAGCCGGACGCCTTCACGGCCCTGAGCATCAGCCGGCACTCTTCCTCGGACTCACAAGTAACCACCTTGTCCGCGTAGCTTTGAAAGACGGGGTCGGGGCTGTCCACGACTTCCTCGTCGAGCTTTGATTCCCGTGCGGGTTCTTCTACCGGCACTAGCTCGGGCTCGATCAATTCCCGTTTGACTTGTTCAGTAAACTCGTCTTTGGGCTTTTGCTCAATAGCCTTGGCTGCCTTGGCCTTGGCCAGATCCTGTCCTTCGACCGCTTCCTTGAACTCGCTTGACTGCTTGGCCTTCTGCTTGGAATGCAGTTCCTTTGCCAGATCATCCAGGTCATTGACGACGGTCGGCTTTTCGCTGGGCTTGGCATCCACGACGTGGTCCATTTCCTCGCTGGTGTAGGCATTGCCGCAGACGTTCGGGAACGCCTTGCGAATCACGCTGGCGATGCAGCACTTCTCGATCATGCCCGAAGGATCTTTCCGCCAGCGGCTGCGCTGGGTGTCATAGACCGATCGCTTGAGGGCCACGAAGAACGGCTTCTCGACGTTCTTGCGGTAGACTCGTGCCCAGCCACCCACGACCACGTCGTATTCTTCATCCCAGTACGATCCCTCGCGGTACTCCAGATCGCCGCCGCCTACGCTGCGGACCAGGATGCCTGACTCGATCCCGTTAAAGTCCGGGTTGAGTTCGGCCCGCTTGAGCAGCGCCTGAACGGCCACGATCAGATTGAACTGCGGCCCGTCGTTGGAGTCGTAACCGAGCAGGTAGGCATCGCCTACCCACGGGTCGAGCTGGCTCTGCTTGCAGAGCATCATGAACTTAATCAGGTCGCCGTCGGTAGGCATGTTGCCTTGCCGCGTAGGGACCGCGATGTGCGACCGAATCACTCCGAGCTTGAGTTCGATTTCCTCTTTCTTGCCGAATGGCCGGAAGCTGACCGACTTTTCGGCGAGGACCGTGGCCTTAACCGGCTCTGTAGTAGCTTTCACTGGTGCAGCCGTACTCATGTTCTGATTCTCCCCAACTGTGGTTTAAGTCGCGGCTTTCCACCGCGAATGCCTTTGAACGAGTACCACTTGCCACTATTCGTGACCAAGAGAGTGGCACCCCGTGACACCTTGACGAGCTGGTTGCGGAGTCGTTCCCGCTCCTTTTCCAGTTTTTCCGTCTCTTCGTCCAACCGACGCAGTTCGAGCAGCATCTGTGTCTCGCTTTCGTCGAGATGCTTGGCGGCTGCTTTCTTGGGCGGGTGGATCTGTTGTGCGGCCAGCCGTGACGCTTCTTTATGATCTGGGTCCGGCTCGATCTGATTGACAACCAGATCCCAGAACTCGGCGTACTCGCTCTTCATGGCCGCGATCAAATCATCGTGTCGCGGTACCGGAACGGCGGTCACGTCGTAGCCGTTGAGGGCGACCAGCCAGCCGTGCTCCCAGCCTGTGACGAGCAACTGATGCTGAACCTGGATCGTGTACTTGAGCGGGGCCTTGCCTTCGCTGCTCCAGTTTCGCATCTCGAAAGAGTTGACGTTCTTGTACTCGACGACGTTGTGCCGCCCTTGTCGGTCGATGAACCAGCCGTCGAGGCTGGCCGTGCAATACTCGATGTGCCGCGACCTGCGGTAACTATGCGTCGGATCGAACTGGATATCCCACCCGTGCTCGATCTTGCACAGGGCGGCGATGTAAGGCTCCGCTGCCTTGCCTTTGTCGAACATCTTTTGGGTCGCCTTGTCGATAGGCCGGCGAATGCCTTTCGCCTTCTCGGCCCACTTGGCGTAGTAGCTTTCGTTGGTGTAGCCGATGCCCAGGATCGACCGAGCATCGGACGATCCGATCGACACCGCGCGGCCGTCCAGCCATTGCGAGCGATCTTTGAAGCTGACTAAGACGCTGTCATTAAGTCCTTGATTCATTACGCTGCCACTCTTTTATTGAGGTTCATTCTGACGAGGATGCCCGCTTCTTCGCGCGTACATCCGAACGCCTTTTCGATGGCCAGAACTGCGATGCTGGACGCCAAAACAAGATCCGTGTCGTGGACTTTGTTTGCGATCTGCGCATAGTCCAGGATGGCCAGCGAGAGCATTTCTTTGAAAGACACGCCTTTGATCTGGTCGAGCATCTCGAACAGCAGTCGGTGATCTTGCTCGTGGTAGCAGAACCATCCGTCGGGCAATGGCCAGCCGAACAGGCACCGCAGTAGATCCTGGATGGGCAGATGATCTTCCGGCCAATCGTCGGCGACGTAGGCCAAGCCTGCCCCTTGGGTTTTGATAATCAGCAGCTTATCTATCCATTCCGCTCGAATCAGCATGGTGTTCCTCCACACTTACTCGACTGGATGGCGGCACGGGCGCGTCACTTCCCAAGTATTCTTTCACGACTTTTGCCGGGATTCCGTGTTTCGCAGCCAGCTTCGTTAGAAACGCCTCGACCAGCAATAACTCCTGCCTCGGGTCGATTTCTTCCTTGTACTTTTCCACCATCCCGAAGGCTTTCACTGCAAGTATGTCGAGCTGATCGTCGACATGCGGACGCTCCCGACTTCCTGGCATGGGCCACAGCACGCGACCTGTCAGCCGCGTGTAGGGCAATTCCTTAGCGGCATCTTCAACCACCCGCATATCGACATGGTGCTCGTAGTCCGCCCAGCGGATCACTTCCCGCTCTGCGTCCTCGCGTGGAAGGCCCGCGTCCATAAGTTCTTGCAGGCGTGACTCCGCTTGCAGCCGCACGATACGGAACCGCGTGTATTGCTGTTCGTCAGGCATGGGCTTTCTTCTTTCTGGACCGCGTCGGTTCTTCCATCGGTTTATCCATCGGTTCATCCGTGGGCCTCACGCCGATCCATTCTTCGACACGCTGATAGGCTCCGTCGAACCGCATGGGGATTCTCTCTAGAGCCCCTTTCTTGTTCTTGCTGATAATGACTTCCATGTACTCGGAGCTTTCATCTTGCCGGTGCAGCAGCAGCGAAACATCCAGCGACTCAATCACCGCCTTACCGGCAGCGAAGTGGAGGTTCGTCGGCTCGCCATCTTCTTGAGCCTGAGCGTTGAGTTGGTTCAGGATGATGACCACCAGCTCTTGCTCTTTGGCGAGGTTCTTAAAGTCCCTGGCAAGCTGCGCTAAATGCTCGTGCCTTTCGACTCCCCGCCGCTTAGGCATGATCTGGATATGATCGACGACCAGCACCTGAATCCCATCTTTTCGCTTGGCCAGATTCACCTTTGCTGCCAGCCCCTCGACGGTCGGCGGTGGTTTCTCGTCGATGAACAGGGGCATCTTTTCGAAGATGGTCATCTTATTGAAGATTTCATCCAGCTCGCGCTCTTCCAGTTCCCCCCGCGTGAACTTCCCTAGTTCGATGGCCAGCGCCTCGGCGAATAATCGCTCCTGAAGTTCCTCGGCACTCATTTCGTAGCTGGCGAAATAGACCGGCACTTGGCCCTTACCGGCCAGATGCGAAACAAGGTTTAGCGCAAAGGTTGTCTTGCCGTAGAAACTACGAGCCGCAATTTGCCACAACTGCTGCGGGAAGTAGCCGCCTGTCGCCTTATCAAGTTTTGGAATCCCCGTCCCGATCCCAATACTTTCTTGCGACCCAGAGTCGAAGTGCTTTCGGTGCCTTTTATGAACCCGCCTCCCGACCTCAAGCGTGTGCTCGTACAGATCCGCTTGATCGACTTGCAGCCCTTTGAGCTTAGCCAGCACCCCTTCCTGGAGATCGTTCGGATTACAGACCAGTGACTGCACTTCCTGATGGGCGGCTTCGAGAACAGCACGCATACGCTCCAGGGTATCCAGCCGCCTCAATTCGTTAGCGTGCCATAGCACCTGTGAACTGAGCGAGTTCTTGAGCTTGATAAACGCCTCCGCTTCGGTGGCGATTGCCAGCCACCCGTCGGCTCTCAAATGAGCCCGCAGCTTTGGCAGCGTCAATTCACCGGCAACGGATAGCCTACAGCCGATTCGATAGATGGCCGCGAGAAAGCGATCCTGAAAGCAGTCCGCGCCTACAATGGTTTCCGCTTGAATTAGTTGGTCCTGCTCGCAAAACACCGCAGCAGCCAGACCATACTCATGTTCCCGCCGCTGCCTAATCCATGTTTTCTCGCTGGTCATCCGGTTCTTGACTCCGTCACATAGTCTCTTGGCTTCGGCGGTGGCGCGGTTCGCTTCGGCGGTGGCATGATGCGATTGACCGGCATGGCAGATCGCTTCTTAGCTGCCTGTTCTTCCTTGCGACGATTGGACCAGGTCCGGCAAGCAGCCTTCCAGTCTTTCATCGCATTGCCTTTGATCTTCCAGCCCCGCGCCTCGTAACAATCGAAGAAGGCTTCCGCCGTGAACGGCAGATTCTTTTCTTCGATATACTCTCTGATCTCTTCGACTGTGGGTTTCTGAAAGCGCGTCTGCACTTTCTGCGCGGCCGGAATTTTTAGCTCGCGGTTGGCCATGGCCTGCTTGAGTGCCGCCACTGCGCCGTCGAGTGATCGCGTCTTGAGCTGATCGAGCTGGGCTTCTGCCACCAGGGCATTCAGGGGCTCCCCACGCAACTCGTTGTAATCGCACCACTGGACCCAGACGGCTTTGAACTTGGGGGCATCCAACTTGCCGGGGAACTCCACGTCGCGTGCCGGATCGAACTGGCGAAGCTGCATGACTGGCCGCGACTGCGCATCAGCCAGCTTTTCTTCGTACTCCTGTCTGAGCGATTCGAGCTTGGCTTCGTACTCAGCCCGGATCTCGGCTTCCCGCTGGGCGAAGTCGCTTTCCGGTTGTGCCTTGTAGCGACGATTCATGGATTCCCAAACCAGCCGGTGTTCTTTGTCGCTGAGCGTTGCGATTTCGGAAACGATCTTTTGCGGTTTGGTGAGTTTCGGCTTGGCGGGTTTTTCGGGCTGATGCTTAGCGATGATCTCGCGGCATTCCTTCTCCGTGACCAAATGATCCTCGGTGTTGAGGGCTGCGACTTCCTTGATCGCGGCTTCGGGAACACCCTTCGCCGACAATAGACCGACGACTTGGAGCGAGAAAGGCGCAGAGGCTGCGCTTTTCTCTAGTAGCCTCGCGGCACTTCTGTAGACCTGCCCCGTTCGCATCGAGAACGGCATCGCGGCCTTGAACCACTGGCCATACTTAGTGCGTCCGAGTTCCGCGTGAACCTCATTGAGGGCTCGACCGATGATGACGGCTTGCTCGCGGATATTGCACTCGGCGTTCTCGATCGCTTGGTGGGCCTCCAGGGCGATCCGCTCCTGGTCCCAAACTTTGCCCGCGTGCCCATTGAGATTGACTGCTGCAATCATGACTACACCTCCTTGCCGACGACGCCTATGAGCCACCACAAAATCTCTCGCTGCTCCCTTGTGGACATCTGGGCAATCAGCGCCCGAGCATCACAGCCCCCACAAGTTCGGGTAGAACGCTGAGTCCGAAAACCAGACGATTCTAGAAACTCAAAGACCTCGACTTCAGAACACCCAACGTCAATCATGTCGATCGCTTCCTCTCGAAGATGCGGTAGCAAACGCTTAGCCGATAAGTCGCGAAGAAGACTAATTGAGCAGTCCCGCAGGATATTCTGGTGCTCACCTAGACGCCTGTAGATAGAAACATACTGCCCTGCTGTCCGCTGGCTCCACTCGAACTCTTGCTGAAGCCAAGGCCGGAAGTTCCCATGCCCGAGAATTTGTTTTGCCCGATATAGTTCTTCGCCAATCTCGAACGCATGGTTTGAGATTTTCCGGGCCATCGCAGTGACCTTGGCCGTGATCGACCGCAGTTCAGATGCCCGATTGCCAACCGACGCATAATCGAACGCCACCATTTACAGCTCCCTCGTAGTAGATGTCGATTTCGTGGGTCCGCAGTCTTACACGGCTTGCAGACGACCACCATGTTGCGCGGGGCGGGTGAAGCGGATCGACTTAGGCGCAGCCAGAGAAACCTTGCACTTCCCTTGGACTCGATCGACGTTGACCAGCACTTCACCGATGCGGAAGTTGGTTCCCCATGGCACGCGGAAACTTGCTGGAAGTTCTGGGGTCAGATTCCGCCACCGCTCGTCACCCCATGTAAAAAGATTGAGTACGGTGGCGCGTGTGACATGCACTGAGAGCTGCACGTCGGTAGAAGTGATTTCTTGAACGAAGATTTCAAAGAAACCGCTGGCAAGAACAGATTCACCAGTGGCGATTCGCAGCGTCAGCATGACGGGCTCCTAGGATTAGCGGCAACAAAACCGCCACGCCCCTAGAACCCGAACAGCGACTTCTGGGCCAACTCCCGCTTGAGATCCGCCATGGCTCGACTGTAGAGCTTGCGAGCCGCCAGTACGGAGCAGCCCATTTGTCTGGCTACCTCCTGATACGGAAGCGACTCATACATTCTCAGCCGAATAACTTCCTGCCTGGATGGCTTGAGCCGATCCACACAGCTCGCGACGTGATCGTGATTCTCGCGGATAATAGCCTTGTAGTCCGGGTCGGACTCCACGTCCAAACACTGAGAGGCGTGGCTAGTAGGATTGACCGTACCCACTTCGCGCCGTGTCGATCTTTTTCGAGTTAATGCGTGTTTTGATATTTCCGTTCGGATTGCGTTCGTAGCGATCGTCATGATCCACGCTTCTTGCTTCTGCCGCGATTCAGCGCGGCACTGCTCGGCGTTGTGCCACACAGAAAAATAGACGACTTGCAGAATATCGTCCTCGTCAATGCGATGTCGTATTTCTCGCGTCTTGGATCGCGCCACGCGACGGATGTCGGATTCCATTTCGGCCAGCACGTCGAGCACTGACGGACCTGCCACGGCCATAAAACTCTCCAGTTAGATTTTCCGGGTTGATTTTTTACAGGCGAGTCTAACCAAACAGCTCGTCGTATTCGCTTTTCAAGCCACTGCGAACACAACCTGCTTTGTCTGATTGAGTTTTGCTGGAGGGAGTTGTCTCTAGGGCCGCCACGAACTCTATCACCGCCCTGAGAGTGGTTCGTTTCCTGCGACCGATTTTCCATGTACGCAAGACTATGCCGCGACACCCGGATCTTGCCCAGCGGTCGCAGGTAGATTTTGGGATGGGTTCTCCTAGTGCGAGTTCGACTGCCTCGGTAACAGGCAGAAGTGTGTCGTCCACGTTTGACTCCTTTGGTCTTACTTGTCGAAAGCTAGGCTACGCAAGGTCTGACCGCAAAAGAGTTCGGTTGTGACGATCTTCATCCAAATTTCTAAGGCGGTCATACTAGACCTTCAATCCGCCTTCGTCACTTCCTTGAGTGGGGTAAATCACGAATTTTTCTCCGCATTTGCTCATCCGTACTTTTGGGCTACATCCATCGCCAGCCGATCATCGCGTTGCGCGTAAATCTGCGTCACGTCGGCTCGACTGTGGCCGAGGATTACTTGAGCGGCTTCGAGCCCGTGTTCTTTTCGGATCTCGGTAGCGCGGTAGTGCCGCAGTTGATTCGGGCACCAGTGCTGGAGCTGCCCACGCTTACAGGCGTATTGGATCGCCCTGGCATAGGTGCCCGTCGTGTAATGATCTCCAGGCGTTTTCTTCGGCCTTCGAGTCTTATTGGTCCCGCGCCGGTTGCCGCAGCTCGCGGGCGTCGTCCTGGCTTCTTCCTTGGATGCAAGTCGTTGTTCTTCGGACTCCGCAGGCGAGAACAGCGGCTTGTCGTGCGGCCTGAGCAAATAGGGCATGAGGATCTGTTGCGCTCTGGGTCCGAGGTAAAGCACGCGCCGCTTGCCGAGGTAGGCTCGCTTGTGGCGTTCCAATTCACACACCCACGGATCAGACGAACGGTCGATCATGCTGGGCGTTAGCCTGACGACTTCTCCGGGGCGGCATCCTGTCAGCCGCTGAATCCAGACCATATCTCGGAGCACGGGCGTCATGAACTTTTGAGTCGCCTCGACCAGCTTGGGATCGACGGGCTCTGTGGCCGGTGCTTCTTCGAGCGTAGTCCGTCCCAACTTGAGATGTCCGACGCACTGCATGGCGGTGAGATTTTCGGGCGGGATCTTACCGCGAGCCACGGCCCACTTGGTGAAGTGCAGCACGCGCTTCATCTTCTTGTTGACTGTCTGCCGCGTGTTGTCGGTGGACGCGATGATCGCATCTCGAATTTCGATGAACTGCTCGGCCCCGAAGTCTTTGGCCGGCAGATGTCCGCAGAGGTCGATGACCAGTTTCATGATTGGCTTGATGTTCAGCCAATCACCGCCGCCTGAGTATTCCTTGCGGGACCACTTCGAGTAGTCGATACCGACTTGGGTTAGTGATAACTCGGGTCCGACGCCGAAGGTCGGATCACGTTTGGAGGACAGATACTCGGCGATGAGCTGAGCGTATTTCTTGCGACTCTCTTCGGAGTCGAAGCGGCCTAAAAGATGTTCACGACCGTTGATCGTGACGCGGGCATAGTCGATGCCCTTGACCGTCTTGCGACGGTAGCCGGGGAGGCGCATGACAATCGTTCCTTGGCTTGGTTGCCCAAGGTTGCCCGATTGTTTTGGGCAACTTTTCGGGCAACGGTTTCCCAAAAAGACGATTGGACTCGCTGTCCCACAGCCGTTTGACCAATCAAAACATTGCTTATTTGCAAGCGACCCAGAAGGGGCTCGAACCCTCAACCTTCGGATCGACAGTCCGATGCGCTAACCAATTGCGCCACTGGGCCTTTCGTTTAACTGTTCCGGATTATACGTCGACCTTGAGCGTCTGCAAGTCCAGAAAATCTTCCGCTAAAAATGGATCCCAAAAAACGTATCGCCGGCCTGTCCCAGCTACCCTTCGAGGGCCCCTAGACGGCCATGAGAAGCTCGGTTTTGCCCCAACAACGCAGGGTGGGACAGCTCTTAGAGCGATCGATTCATCGAGAATGCGGCCCTAAAAAGCGTGCCGCCCTTTATGGGAACTAACAGCAAATTGGGACCAAGCCGACTACAGAACACTTTGTCAGACCGGAAAGTGCGCATGGTGAGCCT
>JANSWS010000571.1 GCA_024743355.1 bacterium | reverse complement strand
GTTCATAGCGGTCACGGGCGTCCATGCTTCGCCAGCCGGTCGAATCTCGCGTAGCGCAATCGATTGCCGTCTCGATCTGCCGTTGGCTTGCCTGTCGGTAGCGTGTAGCCACCACTCCGGGCCGCGACGGATCCATACTTTCCACGCTGGCCGCTTCCCCCGACTGATCACTGCCACCGCAGCAGATGGCCACTTCCACTGCCTTGGAATCACAGCGGTCGCTCCAGGTACGGGCTATAGCGTGTGCCCAGTCCGCATTCTGCGGAAGCGAGAAATCCGTATCTGGTTCATTGACCAGCGTTCGCCAATCCACCGTCGGCGGTGGCTGGACCGCTGGTTGTCGGCGATCCTGGTCCCTGCGTGGACCGGCCAGCACCGATGCCATGCGGCCGATCGATTCCCGGAACAGACTCTCCATCTTTTGCCAGTCCGGGCTATCGACTTCAATTTTGAACGCATGTCGCAGGAAATTATCCGGGCCCGTGTTCTCATCCATGCGGCGCACGAGGTAGCCGATGGCGTGGATAAAGTCTTCGCGATGGCAGGCGGGCGCGTAGAGCAGCAAGTTATCCACGATCTCGTGCAGAGCCCGCCGTTGATGATTGGCCATCCCCTCCAGCATTTCGAATTGTATGGAGTCCAAGGTTCCGAGCTTGGCGGCCAGTACCAGGGAAAATGCCACCTCGAACAGGTTGTGACTGGCGATACCCAAGTGGACTGCCGCGACATTCTCGGGTTGTAGACCAAAGACGACCATCCGCTTGTAGTTCGCATCCGTATCCACCTTGTGTTGATACGGCGCTTGAGGCCAACCGCGTTGAGATGCTTCGACGCGTTCCATTTCCATGTTGGCACCCTTGACGATGCGAATCGTGACGGGCGCCCTGCCCTGCTCGATACGCCGGCGGGCCCAAGCGGTAATCTCTTGCTGCACGGGAAAGCTATCGGGAACGTAGGCTTGTAGGGCAATCCCAGCCCGAGCCTGCTCCAGACCGGGCCGGTCGAGCGTCTGCATGAAGACCTCTGAGGTCAGGGACATATCCCGATACTCCTCCATATCCAGATAGACGAATTTTGAAACCTGTTCGCCAGTCCGGTGCACAAATTTGTTGCGCATGGCGGCCCGATACAGCAACTCCAAACGATTCGCCAGTATTTTCAGCGTTTCCGCCCGGGCGATGGTTGATATTTGCGAATACAGTGTGGAGATCTTGACCGAAACACATTCGATCTCGGGTGACTGGAGCGCCTGCAGATAGGCTTCCAGCCGCCGCTGCGCTTCGCGTTCGCCGAGTATCGCCTCGCCCAGAAAATTGACATTCATCCGCACGCCTTCCCGGCGACGCTCTGCCAGATGCTGCTTCAACAATTCCATTTCCGCCGGCAGAATGACGTTGGCCGTCTCGTGCCGCATCTTCTCCTTGACCAGCGGAACTGCGACCCCCGGCAAATAACCGCCGAAGGACTGAAATCCGCGGAGCATCGTGCGTTCGATGGGACTGAAGAATCTGGGGATGCCTTGCACGTCCAGAATGTGAACCAGCTGATCGGCCGCGCGAGCCGCCCGCTCACTACGAAAGGCCTGGTCGGTCAGCTGTGTCAAAATTGCCTTGTCCCGCGGATGCTGAACCATGCGATCCAATTCCGCCTGCTGTCTTCGCTCAGCCGGGGTCTGCAATTCCTTGGCGCGAACTTGAATGCTCCGCGCCAGTTCAATGGCTAACTCGGCGAGTTCGGAAACGTCATTCGCATCGCAATTGTGCAGACGCTCTCGGATCTTGGACATATGCGGCTGGACAACAGCGGACATAGGATTCCTCGGAAAAACTGGATTGAGTCGACATATCGGCGAGCCACGGACGCAGCTAGCACCGCCCCGAACTGCTCAAGGTGGTCGCGCGTCAGGCGTTGTTTCGAACCTACCACTTGGCCAGGCCCGGGACCGCTCCGATGGCGAAGCTTTGCCGTTCAGGACTCAACTTTCGAGCTGACCCCGCCCCGCGCAGTGCGGCAGAACAATGGGCAATGTAACACCGGGCAAAAAGTAACACCGTGATGTGTTGTAGCAGCTCGGCTAGGGATCATTCGATCCAAAACTTTCGCCTTCCGCTTCCACGAAAGCTGCGGAAAAAAGCTACTTTCGCGGGAGCGAAAGGCGACTATCAGACACTTTTTGATCGAAAGTTTCTAGAGCGATTCCTCGGTAGTCTCCTCACTCAATTTGCTGTGCGCAAGCGGTCGACGAAGGTCGCTCTGCTCTCGACGCGGGTGGTAGCCGGTCACATCACTCAGGAGTCTCTCCAAGGTGATTTCAGCTGCAACTCGCGTCTTTGGCTGATCGTCATCTGGCGGCTCAAGCTTGGCAACGATGGCTGTGATATTATCAGCGCCGCCGCGGAAGTTGGCTAACTCGATGAAGGAGCGGCAGCATTCCTGGGGCTCAAGTTCGCTGAGCAGCATATCCTGAATCTCTTCGTCTTTGATGTAGCGATAAAGCCCGTCGCTGCACATCAGAATAATGTCGTTGGGTTCCAGGGCTACTTTGTGTATCTCCGCATCGACTTCGCTGGCTCCGGCCCCGAGCGCGTTATACAGCACGTTGCTCCAGGGAGAGTTCTCGGCCTCGGCCGCGGTCATCCCTCCCTTTTCCATGAGTTGACGAGAAATCGTGTGGTCGCGTGTAAGCTGCTGCAATTCGTCATTCCGCAGTAGATAGCAGCGACTGTCGCCGGCGTGCACCACGTACATCCAAGGCCAGATGACGTAGGCCAAGGTCAGTGTTGTTCCCATCCCCTTATAGCCATAGTCGCTGCTCGACTCACGCTCGATAGCCTCGTGTGCGTTTTGCAACATCTTCTTCAGGTCTTCAATGAAGCCTTGCTCGCGAACTTCCTGGTCCGAATCCATCTGGAAGAACCAGTGAACGCTGTTGAGCAGTTGGTTGATCAGTTGATCAATGGCCATAGCGCTGGCCCGATTGCCGCCTTGATGTCCACCCATGCCGTCGGCCACCATGAACAGTTTGCCATGGGACATCCCGTACAATCGTGACTGTGCGTCCAGGTTGAGACTCGTGGACTGCACCAACATGGATTTGTTCAGATCCGCGATCAAGAACTGATCCTGATTTGAATCTCGCTTCTTTCCAATGTCCGTGCGTCCGGCGCTGGTAATCTTTGCGAACATTCCCTGCTTTCTAAATTGTCCAAACCCAAAATGCGAAGAAATCGTTCAAGCGGTCTGCCGGCGTGGCGCGAACAGCCTGCGCGGAGTTGATCAGCACACTAGCGGCTGCCTGACAACCCATGAGGTGGTCGATAAGACGATCCACCCATCATCGTAGCCAATCGCAGAGTTTTCGGGGGCAGGGAAGCTTATCGATTTTTCCCCGTTAGCACAGCAGGCTCAGACTCCGGGATACCAAGTTCCCAAGTGCTTCGAAGTTGGCCGAGAGGCTCGCACAGGCAAGCGGCCCATTCAGGTCGGACCCGGGAACTTACCTGGTTCGAATATCTTGGATTGTCCCGCGACGCGATCAATCGGCGTCTAGGGAGGTCAGTTTGATTTCCGTATCTGTCCGTGTTTCGGTTAATCCTGTGGCATCTCTGGTGTAGCCCAGCACGTCGTGCAGTTGCGAAAACTGGTTGACCCCGGTGCTAAACTCGATTTCCCTGCCCGTGAATTGACAGGGATGTTGCTAGCCGCAGGCATAGGACAGAGCCAGCAATTCCTTGCGAAAGCTCTTGATGT
>JANSWS010000489.1 GCA_024743355.1 bacterium | reverse complement strand
GACATACTCGCTCGCGCGTTTTGATGTTGCGCTAAATCCAAGTTACTCTCCCGCTTGCGGGAGAGTCGGGCCTAATGGGCCCGGAGAGGGTCGATTCTACCCCGCACCGGCCGCGGACACGTCCGACTCTCCCCGGAGTGGAGAGTGAGATTGACCCATCGTTCGCATGATAGATTTGCACCTGTTCACAAAATAGCGCAACATCAAAACTCGCGCGTCGTGCTTGTATCTCGTCGCTAGTTGCTTGCCTTGAGACCTGAGACCTGAGACCCGAGACCCGAGACCTGAGACCCGAGACCTGAGACCTGAGACCCGCGGCTTTTCTAGCTCTTTTGGATGGTTTTGGGTGGGCTTGGGGAGGCTGTGGGTATGTTAATCTTGACTATATTTTCTGGCTTGGCGTGCAGAATTGCACGCTTGAGCTACTATGGTGGAGACGAACGACGCTTTGAAATCGATAACGCTTTGAAATCGATAACGCTTTGAAATCGATACTTGGAGGGGCATTTGCCGCCTCTCCACTTCCCAACAAACATCCTCTCGGTAACGCACCCGTGATTTAGGCATTTTGGGATCCATGCTGCTCCAGCTCGCTCTTGTCTTCATAGCCAGCTTTCTATTCGCCCTGGCGCTGACCCCCATCGTGCGACAGATCGCGATTCAGTGGGGTATTACGGACAATCCGGATAACCACCGCAAGCTGCACGGTCGCGTGGTGGCACGCGCGGGCGGTACGGCGGTGCTGGGTGCGGTGCTGCTGGTTTGTGCCCCGGCTTCGTTGAAGTTCGACTTGGCAGAATTGGGGTCTGAGCATTACACCCCCTATGCCGCACTTCTGACGGTCATGATTGGCATTTGGCTGCTTGGATTGGCCGATGACATCTGGACATTACGCGGTCGCCAGAAGTTATTGGGACAATTGGTTTTAGCGTTGATCTTGGTTTTCAACGGTTTCCAGATTCCAGTGCTCTCGGTTTTCGGTTACCCGGTGGAATTGGGATATTTGGCGATTCCCGTTTCGTTGGTTTGGCTTTTGGCCACCACCAATGCCTTAAATTTGATCGATGGTGCGGATGGTTTGTGTTCGACGCTGGGTGCGGTTATCTGTGGGGCGTTGGGAATCTTAGCATCGGGCAATGGTCATTTTGGCGAGGCCGCCATCGCTTTTGCCATGTGTGGAGCCTTGCTCGGATTCCTAGTTTTCAATTTCCCGCCGGCCTCTATTTTCCTCGGAGATTCTGGGAGCCTGCTGATCGGGATGGTCACGGGTGCACTCGCTATTCGATGTTCGCTTGAAGGAGCCACTTCCGTTGCCATGTTGGGACCGCTGGCTATTCTAGCTCTACCCTTGATGGATTCTTCCATGGCCATCTTGCGGCGCAAGTTAACGGGGCGTTCCATATACACTACCGACCGAGCTCACTTGCATCACTCGCTCAAGGGCCGGGGGCTTACGGATCGCGGTCTGCTGTTGGTTGTTTCGGTGTTGGCGGCCATCACGGCTTTTGGTGCACTCGTAGGGCAGATGTTTGATCAGGAATGGTTGGCATTGTTTGCCGTTCTCCTCGTCTTCGGTCTGCTTGTGATGACCAAGGCTTTTGGGCACGCCGAGATGGTGTTGGTGGCTCGTCGTGGATCGCATTTCGCCATGAGCTTCCTGGAGCCAGCCCGACGGACGGCGGATATCACGCGACACAAGGCCGTACGTTTGCAGGGAACCCGCGAGTGGGAAACGGTGTGGACGACGCTGGTCGAATTCGCCGAGCGCGAGGAACTTTCCAAATTGCATTTGGATTTGAATGTGCCTTGGTTGGAAGAGGGTTTTCACGGCACCTGGCAGCGAAGTCGCTTGCCGGATCGCTTGGAACGTTGGCAGACGACTCTGCCCATCTTTGGCGATGGTCAGATCGCTGGCCGCATTGAAGTCATCGGCCCCGCCATCGAGCAGCATTCGCTGGATAGCATCGCCCGTTTGGTCAGTCTGATTGAAGACCTGACCCCGCAAGTCAGTCGTCTACTGCAGTCCGATCCTCCCGACGATTCCTCCGGCATCCCGCAAAGCAGCGAGATGCGAGCGGCGAGCGGCGAGCGGCGAGAGGCGAGAGAAGAAGAAGTGGCTAGAAGCTAGTTGCTAGTTGCTAGTGGCTAGAAAAGCCGGAAGAGCAAGCCAGTAGCGAAACTCGTGGAGAGTTTCGGCCGACTGGCGGCAGTGAAGGAGCAAAGGACGCCAGGTATCGGGCGTCAGTGAAAGCTGCGTGAAGCTAGAGGCAATACAAGCACGACGCGCAAGCAAGTGTGTCCCTCCAAGGCCCAGCCCGCCCCATCAGCGAGAGCGGCGAGAAGCGAGAGAAGAAGAAGTGGCTAGAAGCTAGTTGCTAGAGAAGCGGAAGGCAGACATAGAAAACCCGCCGCCTGGCTTCAGGACCGAAACTCTGGACGAGTTTCGCTACGAACGGGTCTCCCGGCTTTTTTAGCCACTAGTTTCTAGCGACTAGCCACTTTCTTCTCTCGCCTCTCGCTGCTGGCTTCATGGCCGAAACTCTGCACGAGTTTCGCTACGGGTTTCCTTTCTGTCGTCGCTTGGAGACCGAAACTCTGCACGAGTTTCGCTACGGTTTGTGCCTTGGCTTTCTAGCACCAATAGGGGAGCTGAAAGGAAAAGTACCGATGGCTTGAGTTCGAACTATAATTCAATCACTCTGGCGGCAGGCTGACGGTCTGGGTCGTCGAGGGAGGGGGAATGCGGAACGACATGGAAGGGTGATGGACCGGCGAAAGAGGCGACGGGAATGATCACTGAGAGCGACAACAAGGCGTGAAAATGCAACAGCGGACGGTTAGTGTGCTTGTCCTGGGTTTGATGCTGATCTGCGCGACCGAGGGCATCCGGGCGGATATCTCCATTGATGGCTATTCCGATGCCACCAACGATCGTTTTACGAATTCGAGCACGTTCGTCATGAACGGATTCGATCTGAGTGGCGTGGGGCAAGCAGCATCGGGACGCTGGGCGACGGCCATCAGCCGCAATGTGATTGTTTCGGCCGCCCACTTCGCTCCTTCCGGAACCATCACGTTTTTTCCTGGTAACGATCCGACGGCTCCCAGTGTTCAACGCAGCATCCTGATGGGGGCGCGTGTGCCGGGTACCGATCTGTACGTGGCGGTGCTGAACGCAAATCTTCCATCCAGCATCAAACATTACCTGTTTGCGAGTGAATCGTTGTCGGGCCCACCGCCGTCTGGCAATTCACCCTTCTCCGTGGTCGACGCCGGAATTTATCAGGGTCTGAATGCTTACCTGTTTGGGCGTTCTCCCAAGAGCAACGACGCATTCCGAGACCAGGCGGTGGGGCGGAATGTGGTGACGGGCTTCAGCGAGAATGTTGTCTTCGGTAGCACACCCGACGTGGACTCGCTGGTATTCACACGCGATGGTTCCGCGGACAGCAACTTCGTCGAGTTCGAGGCGCGCTTCGAAGTGGGAGATTCAGGCGGACCGACCTTTGTGGACCTGAACGGTGAATTGCGATTGCTGGGCACGAATGCGTTTATCTATGACAACGGAAACTTTAGCAGCCCGGGTCCTGGAAGCGGGATCAACTATATCGGCAATCAGGCTGCCTTCATCAACGATTTCATCGTGGCCAATGCCGTCCCTGAACCCGGCAGTATAACCCCACTGGTCGTCATCGGCTTCTGTTTATTTCGCCGAAAGCGAGAAGCGAGAAGCGAGAGGCGAGAAAAAAGAAGTTGCTAGTGGCTAGTTGCTAGAAGCTAGAAAAGCCAAGCGAACGGCCCGTAGCGAAACTCGTGGAGAGTTTCGGTCAAGAAGCCAGAAGCCAGAAGCCAGAAGCCAGAAGCGAGAAGCGAGAGAGAAGAAGTTGCTAGCGGCTAGAAGCTAGTGGCTAGAAATACCGAAGAAAGTCCGGCTCAGGCTTCGGAAAAAGGTCCGTAGAACGTACCGTAGCGAAACTCGTGCAGAGTTTCGGCCGCCAAGCGACAACTAAGAAGTGGTTAGCCCCTAGCAAAGCTTCTAGCCTAGCCACTCTTCCTTTCTCCCGTGCCCGAAGCCGTCAGGGATTGCGAGTTCGAAACAGACCAGCGGTGTGGTACGTGCACCGCTCCTCGCTGGTTCTTGGTTGTTGTCAACCCCGGGTGACGCTCATGCCCGCCGTTAGCGAGCCTTCACTTACCCGGGGCTATGTTGTGTCACCACTTCGTGGTGAAGAATACCAGTGGCCAAATGCCAAATGCCAAATGCCAAAGACCAAATGCCAAAGACCAAATGCCAAAGACCAAATGCCAAAGACCAAATGCCAAAGACCAAATGCCAAAGACCAAATGCCAAAGACCAAATGCCAAATCCCAATGTCCAATGTCCAATGTCCATTTCCTTGCGGCTTATCTAGCTTCTAGTTTCTAGTTTCTAGCGTCTTTTTTTTCCTTCGTTCCGTGTTGAAACATTTCTTTTTCTGGGGCCTAGCTTGACCCACTGGGCAAGCGTGTTAGGTTCACGGACTTGGGAGCAATAGACCGAGTGGATGCATGGGGTGTGGAGTGTGGCTGGCAGTGCACGGCGAATAGCGTTCGTAACGGGAATTACTGGGCAAGATGGGAGCTATCTGTGCGAATTGCTGCTCCGCGAAGGCTACACGGTGCACGGTATTGTTCGGCGCAGTAGCTCGACGGTGCGAACCCGCATCGATCATTTGACTGCGGATCGAAAAATCTATGGGCAGAGCCTGTTTCTGCATTATGCCGAGCTGGAGGATACAACCCGCTTGCGGAGGTTGCTGCGGGAGATCCAACCCAACGAGGTGTACCATCTGGCCGGACAAACGCATGTAGGCGCCAGTTTTGATATTCCGGAATCCACTTGTCGTTTTGCCGCCATGGGTTCTTTGGGACTGCTAGAGATCCTGCGCGACTGCGATCCGACGCCACGCTTGCTGCATGTCAGCAGTAGCGAGATTTTTGGCCAACCCAAGCAAATGCCGCAAAACGAGATGACTCCTTTGCAGCCTGCCACTCCTTACGGAGTGGCCAAGGCATTCGCCACGCAAATGGTTCAAGTCTATCGGCAAAGCTTCGGCATCTTCGCGTGCAACGCGATCTGCTACAACCATGAATCACCTCGGCGGGGCGAATCGTTCGTGACGCGGAAGATTACCCGTTCCGCTGCCCGTATCAAGCTGGGGCTGGATTCCGAATTGCTCCTCGGCAACCTCGATGCGCAGCGCGATTGGGGCTACGCTCCCGACTACG
>JANSWS010000129.1 GCA_024743355.1 bacterium | reverse complement strand
GAAGACGATTTACCAGGGCCACAAAACGCCGGTCTAAACCCTCCGATTGGGCAATCAGTGTAATCATTTTGGAAATCTCCTCGACGGATGCCTTCTAGCTTGGTTAGTTGAAACGAATGTTAGCGCTCGCTGGCGTTTAACCTTCGTTCGTTGGTTGCAAGTAACGTGCCCAAACTGCAACCATGCCCAGACAATCAAACGCACGCGCGCGAGGCTTTGTTGCGCACCAGGACGGCTGGCGAGTCGGTCGCCAGCAAAGGAACCGATGTGCAAATAGGGCGAGAGTGTCCGGCGATTTTTTACCGTCGTGGTTGCTCTCAGACACGTAAGAGTGCAGAAAGTCGATTTGAGGATGTAAGTTGCCGTTGCCGAAAGACGTTCCCGACTCTGCCGGGAAACCAATTTGCCTTTTGACAGGAGCGTCAACCTCTAGAGGCTGTCATTTATTGGTGCGAGAAACCGCTAGGCTGTGCATCCCATACACACAATGCCTTCGAAATCGTGGCAATGACTCGTCTTCCATCTGGACTCCACATGGCAGCCTGGGTCGGTCCGATGGGGCCGCGGAGAGAGATTGCCTCAATTCCGGTTTGAGAGTCCCACAGCTTGAGACTTCCTCGGGAGTCGGCGGAAAGAATCCTGGAATCGTCGGGGCTAAAGCCGATTGAGCGAATCACCTCACCATGTCCCGATAGCTCCAGAATCTGACGTTTTTGAGTCGCATCCCACACTCGAATAATATGATTGGTTCCGCCCATGGCAAGCTTTGTTCCATCGTGGCTCCAGGCGAAGGCATGCAATCGAAAACTTTCCGCATCAAGTCGCCAGCTCTCGCCGTTGGCCAAGTCCACGATAAGCGGCGTTTGGCGGTCCTCATTGACGGCTAACAAGGTCTGGTCGGGACTCCAGGATGCAACCGAGATTGGCTGCTCGGCAATCCTTCGAGTCTCAAGTATTTGGCCGTCGGCCGGGTGGATTCTTAAGAAGGTTGCATCTGCGAGAACCATTAGCAATTCGTCTGTTTGATTGCCCCAGACCATGCCGGCAACCTCGGTCGGCAAGCGTGGCAGAGAACGAAGGTAGGCACCATCATGCGCATTCCACAGCCCCATGTGTCCCCTGTCCGTTGTGATCACCAACTGCTCTTCATTGGGGGAGAAAACAACTCCCGTAATGGTTCCCGGAAAATGTTTACCGACATCTATCAACGCTGTCTGCTGGCCGTCACTGTTCATCAGTGCGATCCTATTGTTCTCCAGCTGAATGGCGATGTTTGAGGTCTTGGGAGCGAAGGTCAACTGTGCAGGCCGCTCGTTAACGAGTCTTAGCGGCGCATCTGTTAACTCAAACTTTGAATATCCGTCGGCCAGATTTGGTAGCCAAGTCTTCAGTAACCTATCATCCCCCGCGCTGACAAAGTGGGAGCCGGAAGGATGCCAGTCAACGGAAAATACGTGGCGGCCATGTCCCCCAGGACGCCCCATGGGTAACTGGCTGGCAAGTTCAAATATCCGACAGGTACCATCCCAGGCACCCGTGGCCAGATGTTTGCCATCCGGCGACCATGCAACGTCGGCAACGCCGTGCGTGTGCCCCTTGAGGCGATAGGCGAGCGAGCCGGAAGGCAAGTCCCAAATGGAGATTTCTGTATGGCGATTGGTGGTTGCCAGTTGTTGACCGTCTGGGCTGAATACGGCAGCTTGATGCATGTATTCATCGGCACCGAGAGTCTGGAAGACCCTTCCAGTATCCACGTCCCAGACCAGACATTGATTGCCGGCTGGAGCGGCTAGCAGGTTTCCATCTGGCGAGAAGCTGATGGTCTCGGTGTAGACATCGAACTGATGACCATCAAGAGTTGTTTTAAGTTCCCATTCTTTCGACCGCCTGATTTCAATCGTGCTGGGCGTGATGGCGATTGCCAGGTCACCTTGATTTGAAATGGTAACAGCGTTAACAGGTTGATCGTAGTCGATGCGATGGAGGATGGACTGGTTTTCGGTATCCCACAGCACGACCCCTGCTTTTCCGCCGCTGGCTAAATATTTTCCATCCGGAGCCCAGCACAATGAATGCACCGCTGCTCCATGATCCTTCAGCACCGATTCGCAGTCCGCGGTTAGGCTATTCCAAATCCGCACCGTGCCGTCAGCGGAAGCAGAGGCTAGACGATCACCTTGCGGGCTATATTTGACGCAGTTAATTGTGTCCGAATGTCCCGCAAAGGTCTTTAACTGGCGGTTACACAAGGATTGGATGTAATACCATTCCCAGTTGCGGAGGTCGGTTTCGTCGTCGATCGGTAGCCAGTTATCCAGCAACATCTGGGTGCGATGTACGCCGCGGTGTCCGAGCCAAATTTGCTGGGCCAAACCCATTTGGGCGAAGTAGAGGTTTTGTCGGGTTGTCTTCCGCTGAGCTTCCGCTTCCTCGCGGGCCATTTCAAGCAGACGCGAAGTCTCTTGTGCCGCGATCATGCCAGCCTCATTCTGAAGCGCGAGCGCTTGATTCGTTTGGGCCAGACCCACAGCCTCGGCTCTGAGTCTTCTTTGGACACTCTCTTGTCGTTCGAAGTAAATTGCAGCGGCAATTCCTCCAGCGGCAATTACCACCAACAACAAGCTGATACCGAGCGTAGCGGCAGCCATGCCACGATTGTGTCGTGCCCAGCGGCTGAATTGCTCTAGAGGATTTGCACGACGTGCCTCGATGGGTTCGTCATTGATGAAGTGTCGTAGATCGTGGGCGAACTGTTGGGCGCTGGTGTACCGGTCCGCGGGATTGGGTTCAATGGCACGATGGATGATGGTGGCCAGATCTCGAGGCACGTCACGGCGCAATTCCTCCAAAGCCGTTGGTCTGGAGTTGCTAATCTGATGCAGCAGCTTGGGAAGTTCGTTGGCTTCTTAGGCGGGACGTAAGGCAATTAATTCGTAAAGCGTTAGACCCAGCGAATACACGTCACTTAGAGGGCTTGCCTTGCCTTCCAGGGCTTCCGGGGCTAGGTACCGCATAGTTCCAAGGACATCCCCGGAACGCGTCAAATTCTCCTGTTCCTGGATTTTGGCCAAGCCAAAATCCGTGACCCATACACTGCCTTGCAGATCCAGAACCAGATTGCTGGGTTTGATATCGCGGTGCGTCACATTTTGTTCGTGCGCGTAGTGCAATGCTTCGGCAACTTGCTCTCCGAGGATTGCGACTCGGTGCCAGTAGAACTCGGTGCCTCTTCCGGCAAAGGGCGGGGGGCGTCGTCTGCCGGAAAGCCCGTTGGAAACTTCAGCCAGAGGATTTGAATCACCGGTGGTTCCGCTGGAATCAAGCATGCCACGCTGCACGGGATCATCGACTTCACCCGACAAGAGCATGCGGGCAATGGCGGAGGTGGACGAATCGCATTCGAGCGATGCAATGGATTCGGGTCCGTTGAAGCTGACAAAAGACTCATCTGCCATGTTCTGCAGCACTCGAATCACGCGCTCAAGACTAGCACCTTCGATGAACTGCATCACGTAATAGGAAAAATCCCCTTTCTGACCGACTCCAAACACAGGCACGATGTTGGTGTGATGCAGCTGCGCTGCGACGCGAGCCTCCCTCTCAAAGCGATCTCGCTGCATCGGGCTGTCATTCAGCTGTGGTGGAAGAACCTTGAGAGCTACCTTGCGTCCCAATGATTTTTGCTCCGCCTCATAGACGATGCCCATTCCGCCTCGGCCTACTTCGCGAATGAATCTAAAGTCGCGTAGGGTGTCGCTTAATTGTTGAATAGGAATAAAAAACTGTCGCGATCTACTTGCTCCATAACTTTTTTCCGACTTTGCTGATTCCATCAACACCAGCGTGGGCAAAAGATCGCGAATGTCCTTCGCGTGCTGTGGGTAGCGGGCTGCGAAGTCTTCAATCGATGGATTGGCACCGGCCCGATACGCATTCACGAATTCGTCGGCAATGCGGCCGATCTCATCGGATTCCTCCATGGCTTCCTTGCTTGTGTCCTGTCCGTTCCGTGAATTAGCATCTTGCTCTTCGTCTGCGGACGGTAGTCGAATTGCGTCGCTGGAGTCGGATTGAGCCATCGCATTCATCGTAATAAGCCCTCGATTCCACCTGGGAGTTGGTCCAAGACGTCGCGAAGACGGCGCAGGGCTCGAGCATACCGATTGTAGGCAGCGGTCGGGGAAAGGCCTAGAATCTGGGCCGCTTCCGCATTGGTTAACTCCTCAAAGTGACGCAAGGCGAGCATCTCACGATCCAGTTCAGACAGACCATTGATGGCTGTTTCAATTTGCTGTTTGAGCTCCGTATGCATGATCATCTTGCTGGCAGTAGATAGACGATCGATGAATTGAGCAGCCAGGCTGAGTGAAGAGATAGACGGAAAATGATGGCTGAGAGAAATTTCTCGTCCCGCATCACGCTTCTGTGTGCCGAGATGCAATCGATGCACATCCACCAGACGCTGTAGGGCCTCCAGCCGCAACCATAGCAGAAACGGCAGGCCATCGTTCTTGGCTACGTAGGCATCGAACTTGCCCAAGGCGGAGACAATCGACTCTTGAACGATATCTGCCGGGTCAACTCGACCTTGTAACCGCTGGTCCATCCGCAGAGCCACAATTTGCTCCAGTCTTTCGCGATACGCGTCCATTAGGTGCGCGACAAGAGCTCGATCCTGGGAGGCCGCCATGACCTCTAAATCGTGCTGGGACAAGTCTGGCAGCGGCATGTTGGCTAAGTAAAAGAGCTCAATGGGCTATAGAAGATTGGCCAAAGCAAGGGCTACCGCCCCGCAAACGCTCTCGACCTCCAGCCCCAAGCGGCTTGGACAACCGACCCTGCATACCATCCCTTACTCAGTTGCTGGGCGTATGGCTCGTGTTTGTCTACGGTTGACGTGTATCGCTGGCGATCGGCTTCTTTGCGACAAGGCCACGGCGTGGAACGCTTTGCCACCGAGTGTCGACGGCTTAAAACGCAGTGTTACGGCAGCAATCGAGGTCATGGAAAGCGATGCTAATCATTTCAGCAACGCCTTTTGCCGGGGCTTGGGATAATTACGAATTCTAGCGGGTGGTAGGCCCGGAATGGCGGACTTGGCAAGTTGCGCAAAGAAAAAACAAGGAAAGAGCGTGGGTGATGACGCCAAATTGCCCAAAAGGCGAAAAGCCGATACGGGGTTCCGCACGTTTTGGGGAGCCTGGGGCGACGCGAAAAAACCGCATGGAGCAGGATTTTTCTGACTAAATCTGGCTGGAAGCATGTGAATGCATGCCGGCTGAATCCGTGCCTGAAGATATAGGCAGTCTAGTTTTCCAGCATTTTACGCGGGCAAACTGGCGGCCTCTCGAAGCTTTTGCCGCCCTTATCTTGCAGGTCCAAAGTTCCAGGACAGTGCGTGTTGCTGTTCGACCCAGGGAGCCGGATCTCAGGCACTCTTACGCTGATTGGAAGTGTGATGCACCAGTATTTACGAGGCCGTAGGGAGAATGAAAGTTCCCTGCGACGCGGTATGTTCTTCCGCCTGCGTCGACGTCGAGAAGCGTTTCGACGAGCCCTGCAGCTCAAGAGTTTACGGATGGAGGCACTCGAGTCGCGACATCTGCTTGCCGCCGACCTCTTTTTTGGCTCGCAAAGCGATCTGACGCTCCGAATTGCCACGGTGAGCTCGGAAGAGGTGTTTCAGCTGATTGATTCCGGCAACATGCTGATCGACTCTGCGGCGGTTTCGGATGCAGATGATGGCGGTGTGGTGATTACGGGGACTTCGGGTGACGACCGGTTAACGCTGGATCTGAACACGCTCAGCACGATCGCGATCACCTTTGTCAGCGGTGGAAGCGATGTCTTAGCCGCTCAAGGAGACGTCGATTTCTCGCTGGGCAGCAATACCTTGATTGCTGGCGATGTCGAATTCTTACTGGAAACGCCAGACGACGACGGGCTCAGCTTCGCAAAGATCGAGCTGACCGGTGGAGCTTCAGATAATTTCTTTAGCATGGAAGGCTGGTCGCAGTCCTTTCAGATCGAAGGTGGAAGTGGCAACGACAGTCTTCAGGCCGAGCTTGAATTGGACCATGATTGGGAGATCACGGCCGATGACAGCGGCACGCTCGACGGCAACGCGTTCAGCAGCGTGGAGTATTTGATTGGTGGAAATGGACTCGATCGATTCGCATTCCAGCCGGGCGGTAGTGTATCAGGGGCGATCCAAGGTGGTGGCACCAACGCTACGAATACGGGCGAGCCGCAAGATAGTCTGGACTTCTCCCTTAGCACTTCGCCGCTCAGCTTCGACCTTGCGACGGGTGTGATTGGAGGACTGGCTGAGTACGCCAATATCGATCGCATCATCGGAGGCAACGCTTCCGATACGATTCTCGGCTCGTCCGCGGATACCGAGTGGCAAATCACGGGAGTCAACCAAGTCATCGTTGGTGGACTTGTGTTCGAAGGTTTTGAGAACCTGAGCGGTGCGGACGACAACATCGACGTATTCGAATTTGGTCCTTCGGGTGCCATCACCGGGGTTATCGCTGGCGGGCAGAACGGTACCGACGGCTTCATCGTTGAGGATCCCGGCAACGCGTCATTAGGTGAGGATGAAACACCCGAAGCGACCGCGTTCAATCCGGCTGGGGCTGACAGCGACGGCATGGTAACGCTGTACGGAAAAAATATATCGTATACCGGCATGGATCGTCAGGAGATCATCTCCAATGCAAGCGGTGGTGATATTGAGATCACGGGTACCGTATTCGATGACACTTTGGTGATCAGCGACGCTGACGAAAATGCTTCCGGGCTGATGCAAGTCAGTCTGACATCACCAAACGCCGGCAGCAGCTACTCTATTTTGATGTACGAAGGCGGCAGCGGAGAGACGGTTGAGAGCTACACCTTTGCGACTCCCGACTCGAGCCTGATAATCTCCGGATGGGCGGGGGATGATGAAATCACGATCGAATCTTTTGACCAGGGATTCAGTGCGGAACTCTACATCTATGGCAATCAGGCTGATGACTTCGGCGTTGTCAGCGACGACCTGGCTGAAGATACGATCCGATTCTCGGGCAGCATCTCAACCGGCGACGGTTATCTGGACGCGTTTGCAACGCATATTGTGATTGAGGATTCTGTTGTTATCGAGACAGGTAGCGCGAGCATGCAACTGCGAGCGCGACTGGTTAATGACATCGCTCAAATTGAAAACCTCTCTCCGCTTCTGTTTCCACAGCGGGCAGTGTCCATCTCTATTGGGGCAGACGCCGAACTGCGTGGTGACGGCATTTTCATCGTTGCTCAATCCGAAGACCGCTCGATTGCCGAAGCCCTGGGCATCAGCAAAGAGGTCAGTAATTTTGTGATTGACCCCATTGTTGGACTCGTCGAAGGCGCGTTGGCATTGCCGGTCAAGGTGCTGATCAAAGACTATTCCTCGCAAATCACCATCGGCGATGGTGCGACGATCGTAGGTGCAGGAACGGTCGGCATCTATTCCTCCGCGTACGCGGATTCTTCTGGCTCAGCGGCCGGCAGCATCGTGAGCATTGGCTATGCCCAGGCCAACGCAACTTCTACCGTCGATATCCAGTCGAATGTCACCATCAGTGCCAGCGACGCTTTGGTGATCACGTCTGACGGGGCAGCGACCGCCAGTCTGAGTGCTTCGGCCGCTCGCGATTCCGATGCGACTCCAAATCCGGGAAGAAAGAAGTACTCGAGCAATCAGTTTGCTGGCGCCGCGGCTGCTTCCTATGCGAATTTAAAATCGACCATCACAGTAGCTGACTCTGCTGTTCTGACGGCGGGCAAGACGGCCAACATTATTGCAAACGGTGACGCATTTTCAGAGGCGGACGCGGAGACGGGGTTGTTTGCAGATGGCAATGCTGCCCTGGCCTTTGCCTTTGAGTTCTCAGATGCGGAGGTAACCACCACCGTAAATGGCAAAGTTCAAGCAAACATGCGCGACGGTTCTGTGGTCAAGATCGAGATTGATCCTTTGGTCGAGAACGATACCCAAGTGGGCTATGTCGACTACAGCCGAGACATGATTTATGTCGGTCCGCATGCACTCGTCACCGAAGATGTGATTGAGTACACGAACCGCCGTGGGACCAGCATTGGAAATCTTGTTGACGGTCGCGAGTACTATGTCATCGCCCTGGAAGACGATGATAGTACGAATGACCGCGACGAGTCCCAGTGGATTCAGTTGGCGGAATCAGAGACTCAGGCCATCAAGGCATCGTATGGCGTGTCCGGGCAAATCGTAGACCTGAAGAAAAATGGTCTGCCCGCACCAGACAATAACAAACGCACGTTTACGGGCGCTGAGGTAGACGCAGAAAACAATCTGATCACGCTCTTACGCAATGGCGATGACGTTTTCAACGCGTTCGAGCTGGGGCAAGCCGTAGTCTATCAAGAGGGCGATCAGCCTATTTCGGGACTAAAGGACGGGGAAACCTACTACGTTGTGGCCAGCACGAACCAAACCAATTTGCAAGGTGATACGCGGCTGACCTCCGCCCAGGTAATCGGCCTCGCTGAATCTGAGAATGAGGCGCGAGGTAATGTGCTGATCGATATCGGGGGCGTTGCCGACGATGACAGTGGATACAAATTAACGGCAAAGCACGTTCTGGATTCCGGATTCTCGACGGGTGTTGGCGTCTTCGCGACCCTGAATGCCGAAGACAACTCTTCGGCTAGTGCGGGCTTGGCCAGTGAAGAAGACGAGCTTGGTTACATCGAGAAAGGCAGAAATAAGGCCGACTTCAATGTGTTCGACACCATCTTCCAGGGCTTAACCAAGAGCTATCGCGAGAAACAAGCTTTGGCGGAGGCTGGCGCGAGGGACAAACTGAGTATCGGTGGAGCATTAGCCTTTACGTATACCAATCATGACGTCACGGCAACCGTGGGAGAATCCGCCCGCCTGCGCTCGAATGAGGATCTGGAAGTGCAAGCTCTGATCGAGCAGAGCTATACGATCAACGCCAATAGTGAGACGGAAAACCAATCGGCGGCGACTGGAAGCACAACAACCAGCGCCGAAAATTCGGTGAGTGTTGCCGCAAATGTGGGGCTTTACAACAACTCTGCCTGGGCCACCGTAGTGCAAGGCGCTGAATTGGATGCGCTTCGCGCTACGCGGGTCATCTCGGATGTGAGTTATCCTTTTCTGACCCGATTCGACGAGTTTATACCGTTGTCTCAAGGCGAATTCGTCGACAAGGCGCGCGAAGAAGGATACGGGGTTGTTACCGATTATCTAGACTCAACGCTGGGCTTTAAAGACGCCTTTTTCAACAGTTGGACTACCAGCTCCAGTGACGGCGATAAATTGGGATTCGCCGGTGCAGTAAACGTGTTGGTATTTACCAATGAGTCTCTAGCGAGGGTTGGAGTCAGTCCGGAAGTTGCAAGTCGCGAGGAAGATACGCAAGCGAGCGCAACGAATTCGACGGCAACCGCGAATATTAATCAAAACACGGACTGGCAAGACAATGCTCGAAACCCACACCCGAACCAAGCCGTCAACCGAGAGGATCTGTTAGGGGGTGAGCAAACCGTTTCGGTTGAAGCTATCAACTACATGCAGACCATTAACATGACGGGAATCTTCTCGCTCCCGAGTGTTCAGCTTGATGTTTCGGATGTCAGCAAGTTTTCAGCAAGACTGCGACACAGGCTCAGTTTGAATCCGGCCGGTACGAGCGGGTCCAAGGGCGGCTACGGCGGAGCCTTCTTCATCAGTCAAACTACAAACACGACCAAGGCCATCGTCAGCGACGAGTCAAAAGTGTACAGCGGTGCCGATGGCGGCTTCAACATGAAGGCCGAAGAAGCCCAATTTGTAATCAACTTAACTCAAGCTGGTGCCACCGGAGGCGAAACTGCAGTGGGTGGCTCGGTGGCCTATGCTGGTCACGATAGCGAGACGCTAGCGCAACTCGGTAGCCAGGCCAGCGTCACCGGCCGCGACGTGCGTATCTACGCCGGCGATCTGACAACCAACGCGAACTGGGTTGGTGGCATTGCGGTGGGAAATGGAGTAGGCGCTGGTATCGCAATTGCCATCAACGACTTGAAGCGTAAAACACGGGCTGTCATCGGAGATCCGGATGTCAACGAGTCCACCGGAAATGGATACCGTGATACTCCCTCCATAACAGTCAGCGGCACAGTAGAGGCACTGGCAAAGTCGAATGGTGAGCAATGGGCCTTTAGCATCGCCGGGGCCGCCGCGATGGGGGACAGTGGAAAGCCGCCAAGTTCAGGCGGCTCGACTACGACCAAAGCCTCGGACTCGCTAAGTTCCATTGGGAGAATAATCCTGGCTGGTCAAAATGCAGGCGCGCCTCCGTCAGGCTTTGGCGTTGCTGCTGCCATCGCTGTCAATGTGCTAGACGACACGGTCCAGGCATCCATCGTAGACGCCGGCAAGATCAGAGCCGATACGGCGAAGGTTATTGCTGAAGATGATTTTCAAAAAGTTGCGGTAACCGGAGGAGCCAGTTTCGCCTTTGGGCAGACGGGATCCACCAGCGGCTCGACCTCGTTGGCGGGCGCCTTCAGCTTCAATTTCTTGGATGTCGATACTCACGCCTTCATATTGGATACGTCGATCCATGCACTCAATGACCAGGATGGACAAACGGATAACGACTTACTGGTAAGCGCTTCGCGTACCGGTGACCTGTGGAGCATTGCGGCGGGTGGTGCTATATCGACGGGTGACGGTGGCACTTCAATCGCCGGCTCAGTGGCCGTCAATCAAATAACCAACGATACGCAAGCCTATCTGGTGGGTGTGGAGGCGGATGTTCTCAATAATGCCTCAATCACCGCCACCGATACATCGCGGATTATCGCCATCGGCGGCGGACTGGCGCTGTCTTTAGGCGGCAAAACAGGTGTCGGACTAGGAGTCAGCGCCAATATCTTGGGTTCGGCTTTGGCCAAAACAATCACCCGTGCCTACGTCAAAGATTCGACCCTGGACATCAAAGGAACTCAGTTTGACGTCTTGGCTATTAACGACAATCCAGATAGCACTCAGCGCATCTTCTCGGTAAGCGCCGGAATCGGTGTCGCCACCGGTCCCACTGCGGGCGTCGGGCTCGGCGCAAATCTGTCGGTCAATCTGACCTACAACATCACCGAAGCGTACGTTTTGAGTTCCACGATCTCCGAGATCAGCGGGGGAGTTGGAGAGATGAGCTCGTCGATCCGAGCAATCGATGACTCGGGCATCCTGTCTATCGCGGGCGCCGTTGGCGTTTCCATGGGCGGTGGAAACTCGATCGGTGCGGCCATTGGCTACAACGGACTCAACAACGAAACGAAGGCGTACCTCGATGATGTTGGACTGACTGCCAACGGCGCATTGACTGTAAGGGCCTCAGCCGACGGTGAGATTGGCGGAGTGGGAGTGGGGGTCGCGGTTACTTCGGGATCATCGGGAACTCTTACGGGCGCGGGCTCGGTCCTGATCAATCAGATTAAAAATGAATTGGTTGCGCACATCTCCGATACAGTCGGTGGCAAAGATTCGGTGATTAGTGTTGACGGCGACGTGGAGGTCGCTGCGGTCGACGACTCGCTAATCGTTTCCATCGCCGGAGCGGTAGGTGTGGCCACGACACCCGATCTAACTAGCGGCGGTGCCATAGGGGCAGCTGTCAGCTACAACCAGATCAAGAACATACTGTCTGCATACATTGAAAACGCGGAGGTTGACGCGCGCGGCAGTCTGGATTCCATCAACTTGCTGGCTCAGTCCAACAGCATCCTAGTGTCGATTGCTTTGGGGGCAGCCGTTGCCGGTGGGAATTCCGCGTTGGGAGGTTCACTGACCGTCAATTCGATAGCAAATACGATTAATGCCCACATCAAGGACAGTGCCCGTATTCACGCGGGCGAAGATCTTTCGGTCCAGGCATTGAGCTCTAACGTACTCGTTACTGTCGCTGGCGGTTTTTCCGCTGCCCTCGGATCTTGGGGCAACGCAGTGGGCGCGGCGATCGCCTACAACTTTGTAGGCGGTTACTTTGATCTAGCAAATCCCGATGCCATCGATCGCGACCCGAAAGATGAAGATAAAGATCAAATTACCGCCTACATTCACGAATCACCTGTCGAAGTGGGTGGAGACATTATGGTGGACGCCGGGTATCAGGCTCCTGCGTCCGATACCCCGATCAGCTTTGATATTTGGGCAGAGGCCACGGAAGACGATTTCACCCTGCCGGGTGAGGCCAAGGGCAGGATGGTCAGCGTGGCGGTGGCTGGAACCTTGGGCGACAATCTAGCGATCAGCGGCAGCGTATCGGTCAACATCATCGCTCACACTATTTCTTCCTACATCAGCGGCTCGCAGCTCGTGGAAGCAGACGGATCGATACGCATCTCAGCAGTCGATCTGGTACAGTCGGCCGCTGTTGCCGGATCGGTTGCATTAGGCCAAAACGGCGCCGGCATTGGTGCATCGCTACAAATAGATCGCAGCACCGTCGACGCCTACGTGGGGGAGGGCAGTACGCTTGAAGCACGCGGTCACGGTAACGGGCTGTTGGTTCCCGATGGGACCGAGGTAAATGGCACGCCGCAGTATCAATTGGTCAAGGGACTGGCAGTAACGGCTACCGCAATCGAAGACTTCGACTCGGTAGCCATCGGTTTGGCCGGGGGAGCTCGCTACGGTGTGGCGGGTTCCGGTGGTGTGACCATTGCTTTGCGAAAAGTTTCCGCTCACATTGACAAGAACGCGAAGGTAAACACGGAAACGCAAAACGAAGCCTCCTCGCAAAGCGTGTTGGTGCGAGCCTCCGATCGCTCGAACTTGGTGGGCGTAGCCGGCTCCGTAGCGCTGGGTGGCATCGCCGGCATTGGCGCCGGCATCGATGTGGGAACTGCGGTCAAGGATACGCAAGCCTGGATCGGCCGCGGCGCTGAAGTGGAAGCAGAGTCGGATGTGCGAGTGTTAAGCAACTCGGAGGAACGCGTTGTTTCAGTTGCAGCTGCGGGATCCGGCGGGCTGACCACTGGCATTGCAGGAGCCGTGGATGTCTACGTGATGGACATTACCACTAAGGCATTCTTGGACGGAAGCAAATCATCCAGTGATTCCGGCGCGACGGTGACGGCGGGAGGCAGCGTGCAAGTGGCTGCTGACTCGGAGAACGAAGTCGACATGATCGCGGGAAACATCGCAGCTGGTGGCACAGCTGGAGTTGGCGGCGCGATTACGGTGCCCGTGGTCACCAAGCACACCTACGCTTATATCGGGGATGATGCAACGGTAGATGCCTTGGGTAATCGAGCGGGGATCGAGGTCGTAACCGGAACCTTTGCCACCCCTAGCTTTATCAGCTATGGCACTTCTGAAGATGGTGAAGTCAACCCGCTGGAAGAGGCGAGCAAGATAACGGCTGACGACATTGGTACGGACAACGGCAGCAACGGCTTCGAAGATCCGCTGGTGGATGAACAACTAACGCGTCAGCGGGTAGCAGTGCCTGACACAGACAGCGATTTTAGAGGAATCGCGGTCACAGCCATTAATCGTGACGACATTGGCACATTTGCCTTCTGGCTGGGGGCTTCTGGCACTGCAGCCGTGCAAATCTCAGGTTCGGTCAATCTCATGACCACCAACACCCATGCCTATGTCGGGGAATCTGCCGAATTGAACAACGCCAACACTTTCGCGGAGGGAAGCGACCAGTCGGTGTTGGTAGCTGCTGGCAATGATTATCAGCATCTAGGAATCGCGGGCGGTGTTGCCCTCGGAGGATCAGCTGCGGTCACGCCAGGTTTGGAGCTCGGTGTCGTCAAGAACAATACCTCAGCGGAAGTGAAGGCAAATGCCATCGTGGAAGCTGAGGGAGGCATTGACGTGGTTGCCCAAGCCGTTGAGGACGTTCTTTCTATTGCGGTTGCGATTGGCGGTAGCCTGAATGTTGGCGTAGCTGGGGCGGCATCTGTAGTGGCCTTGGAGAATGTCACTTCTGCTAGTATCGGGGATAACGCCACGGTAACGGCAGGGGGCAATCTCCTTGTTAACGCGGCAGATTTTACGGACGTCGATGTGCTGGCATTGGGGGCAGGTATCGGACTTGGGGCCGCCGGTGTCGGTGTCGGGCTGGGCGTCACCGAGATCAGCAAAGACACAACCGCCTTCATCAGTGACGCTACGGTTGATGCTAAGGGGAACTCGGGGGTCGACTTGATCTTGCCCGACGGAACCCTGAGCGGCAATGGCGTGTTCGGGCAAACCGAGGGAGCTGATGATGTACGCGGACTTGCGGTGATTTCAGAGAGCAGCGAGAGCATTCTGTCGGTTGCCATTGCCGGAGCCGGGGGATCGGGAGCCGGCGTTGCCGGTTCGGTCACGGTGACATTGGTGGACTCGGATACAGGGGCCTATATCGATGGCGGAGCCGTGGTCAATGCGGATACCAATGGAGTAAACGCTAATCAAGACGTATATGTATCGGCAGTCAATGATCTGCAGACATTGGCTATTAGCGGCGCCTTAGGAGTCGGCTTGGGCGCTGGTGTGGCTGGTGGCGTGGACGTGGGAATCTTAAGGAATGATACCACGGCGTTCATTGCGGGCGAGGTGTCAGCGCGACGCGATATTCACGTTAATTCTCTGGCCAATCGCGACATCGATACCTACGTTGTAAGTGCCGCCGCGGGCACTGTAGGAATTGGCGCAGCCGTGGCCGTCTATTCTCTGGGTGGCCAATTTCTCAGCAGCTACGCCTACGACGATGACGGAGATGAGAAGAGCGAAGACACGCTTACTTTCACCAATAAGGACGGCCAGAAATCGGATATGGTTTCAGCCATCGATACATTGGCAGCAGGCGGTGACGCATCTTCCAGCTTGTCGAATATTGTCGATCCAGGAACCGGCAGTGAAGATAGTGCCAATAGCGACGAAGTCCGCGAGTACAGCGCTCAGGCTCAGGGCAATTTCGAACAATCGAAACCAGACGGTATCGTAGCCGCGGCAGCCAATCAAGAAGAAGGCCAGAATACGCTCGGGTCGCAAGCGGTTACACGAGGAACATCAGCGTTCATCGCAGACAACGCGGTGATTACAGCAGGCAGAGATATTGATCTCGATGCGCGAGAACGGATTGACTTGCAGTTCTTCGCCGGAGGATTTGGCATCGGTCTGGGAGGTGGCGTTGGAGCTGGCATCAGCATTCTCAATGTAAATGCTGATGTGGCCGCGTATATCGAATCCGGTGCGACGGTGTCCGCAGCGACTAACGGCAGCAATGGTCTGCTTTCCGTCGACGCAGACTTAAATGCAACCTATCGACTATTGGGCATCACTGTTGGGGCTGGTGGAATCGTTGGCGTAGCCGGGGCGGTAGCGATCATTAATGACACTAGTGACGTGGAAGCATTTTTCAAGGATGGCAGCGTCCGTGGAGTGTCTATCCCCTCTGCTGAGGCGGTGAACGTCAAAGCCAATCGTTTGACGGACGTACAGGCGTCGACAATCGGAGTTGGTGGCTCCATCGGTCTTGGATTTGGAGCTGGCGTCGTGCTCATCGACTTCGAGCATGATACGCGCGCTGAACTGGGAGATAAGACAACGATTGGCGATCCCTCTGCCGACGACTCGGACGTTGGTTCTGTTAACGTGGACGCGATCAGCACTCTGCTGGTTGACAAGTACAAAGGCACGGACAGCATGGCGGGGCCTATCGGCACGAGTGGAGTTTCGGTCTCCGCTGGTGTGGCGAATGTGAAAGTAGACAATGATGTCTACGCCGAAATGGGCGTCGACGTGGATATCAATGTGGACAACTCGGTATCAATAGATGCAAACTCGACCACAGATCTAAAGGTCAGTGCTATCGGGATTAGCGCCGGCCTCGCAGGCATCGGGGCCATGTTTGCAGACGCAAAAGCTACTGACGAAACGAAAGCCAGAATTCAGGGTGGCCGTGTTCGAGCTGGCAGCCTGAGCATCACCAGCACCGGTAACGCAGTGCTGGTTGCAGATGCAGAAGGCACCACGGGTGGAGTGGTTTCCGCGACGGGTGTTGACGCGGATGCTCAGGCCGAGATTGACGTTGCCGCCGAACTGGGCACGGTCAATGTTGTCACGACGGGAAATGTCTCCGTGCAAGCTGACGGCATCGCAGAAGCTGATGCTACAGCCAAGGGAACGAATGTTGGGGGGATCACGGTTGGCATCTCGTTGGCATCCACTACCGTCACACCAAACGTCACCAGCTTGATTGAAAGCGGTGCCACGTTGACAGTTGGTGGCGATCTGAATGTTGAGGCCTTCTCAGGCAAGACTCCAACCGAGCTGGATGACCAGTTAGAAAATGGCGATGTCGATACGAGCAGCGATGCACTCACCGTGCCTGGCCATGGCCTGTCGACAGGTGACGAGGTTCTGTACAGCAATCCCGAAAGTGACTCCGACATAGGTGGGTTGGTCAATGATCGTATCTATCGAGTTCTAGAAGTTTCTAACGCCGGGGAGGTTGATCCGAACACCATTCGTCTCGGTGAACAGTTCGATGCGGGTGAGAGTGTAGACGGCTTGCGGGATGAAATCAGTTTTACTGGAGGCCATAGCTTTGAGTCAGGCGATGAGGTGATCTATCTAGTGCCCGACGGCGATTCGACAGACGTGAGCAACTTGCAGCAAGGAGTTGCCTACCGGGTGTTGGTGCTTGACGAACAGACGATTAAGTTGCAAGATCCGAGCAACATCCCGGCAGATGCACTCAAGTTTGCCGCCGGTACCACTGTGGATTCCGGCACGGGCGTGTTCAATATAGCCGGACACGGGTTTTCGGCTGGACAAGCCGTAACCTACCGAGCGCCAATTGCGGACTCATTTAGCAGCGGTGCGGTGGATTTGCTGATCGCCTCCGATGAGATCGTCTACAACAGCGACAACAAGCCAACCGACGATGCCAGCGCTGAGAGCATCTTTATCGAAAGTCACGGTTTTCAGACCGGGGATCTTCTGCGATATGACGTTCCGAGCGGGGATGCCGCGATTGGAGGACTGGTTGCTGGCGGTGACTACTTTGCCATCGCAAAGGGAGTCAATGAACTTCAATTAGCATCCCAAGGAAGCACATTCGATGGCAGCTCCCTTTCCAGCGACGATCTCAGCGACGGTACTTTGTCGGATCCGGGCGGATTAACCGCGGGTGATAAAGTGGTCTATCGCCACGGCGGAGGAGTGAGCATTGGCGGCCTGGCGGATCGTGGCGTGTACTATGTGGGCAGTCTGTTCGCCGGGCAATTGAAGCTTTACGACACCCAGGCTGACGCCATTGCGGAGCAAAACCATGTCAATCTGACTGACGTTGGGCAGGGCAGCAGTCATCGCTTGGACCCACTGCTTTCATTGACGCCGGACAAGTCCACCCAGGAAGCCAAGAATGTGGTGCATACGCTGCTGCCGGTGGAAGATCTGCCGATTTCCAATTTAATCGACGGAATCACCTACTACGTCAACTTCGACAACATCTCTCAAACCGATCAAGCGGATCACTTCCAGCTGCAGGATAGCCTGGGCAATATTGTCTCGGTGGATGTGACCGGCTTGAGCAATAGCACCGAACACAGCTTGGGTACCGAAGGCATCGATATCGGAACCGGCATCGGCGT
>JANSWS010000252.1 GCA_024743355.1 bacterium | reverse complement strand
AGCACTAGTTCGCTATCCATCGACGGCACTTTGAGAATTCCGGACTCGATGCTCGCTTCGAATAGCGAAATGGAAGGCTTGACGCTTCTCCAGTCATCAACATGGGCGCGATGGTTATCTGAGCGAAGATCAAAAACGTCGTAGACCATCAGACCTACTTGCTGAGTGTATCGACATGGTCTGGGCTCCTTGCGCAAGTCGTCTATCATGCGAAAAAAGCAGACAAATTCTTTGAATCCCAGGTAGGGCTGCTGGAAGCACTTGCCCCGCGATGCGCGTCGAATGAACTGCTCGTCGTACCTAGCTGAAGAGACCGTTTTGTGACGCGGTAGAATTCGTGCATGCAAACGGAACCGAGGCGATCGCAGAGCCATCGTTTGTCGCTGAGTTCTCCCTTTTTGGTCGGTTCCTGCCGTGGTGCTATCGGCATCTGCCCAAATGGGCTCTACGGCCCTCTTCCCCGAGGCCCAGAGTTTTATAGATGCCTCGCTAACCTTGTCTTTGACTTCATTCCGTCGGAGTGCAATGTACGACGGCGGTGACATGAGTTCGATTTGCGTGATCTGCCAACAAAATTCCGGCTTAAAAAGGATGGATTCAAAAATCCCCCGCGCTGCACTAGGAGTCGGACACGGATACGAAAATCGCTCCACAGCAAATTCGGGTCGTGTGAAGCAGGCAAAATCGGACCATACTTCCAACACATGTAAACAATCAGCACGCGGAGTCATATTTCAAAACCGCTCGCGTTTTCCAAGTAATCCAACCTGCCGACTAGAACACCCAGTCATTAACGGCAAGATGATCCGTTTTACCTAAAGTAAAACCGGTTGCTTTCGAAGCTAACTTATCGCCAAACTGCAACGCAAGTGTATCCAAGCGCATTCCTTCCTCTATCGCGGAACAAACACCTCGCTTCAGTGACTTCTCCACTACTCCAACTGCGGCTTGACGCAACTATTGTCATTTCCGCCCTTTCTGCTTCCCAGTTTGTCGCAGGATCAGAAACCCGGCCGACCGATGTTTGGGATCACTGCCTGCGCTACTTGCAACGAATGGGCCGGTCGACGGAAGAGGCGTCTCGTTCACTAGAGCTCGAATGAGCTAACGAACTAGCTCAAGCCTGCTGCGTCAAGAAAATGCCGGTCAAGGCACACGAACCCGACGGAGATGCAGTGCTTTTCGAAAGCATAGCCCCTCCTTGCATTCCGAATTTCCATGGGGTTCGCGGTCGCTAGAGTGGCCTGCGTTGGCACCACGATTAGAAGATCATCAGGAAACGGAACGACATTCTCCCGCGACAGCACTAAAGGCCCACCGCGAGCCGTTTCAAAGGATTAACGGAAGGCCGGTATGGATCTCTGAAGGTTCAAGCAATGATGACGTCCAGGTACAAGCCAAGATAGCGGCGCTCCGGATCGTTTCCCCATTTTTTTCAAGTCCCGGATTTCGTCAAAACTGTCGAATATGACCGCAATACCGGAGAGGTTAGACCTCACCGAGAGGAACGAGACAATCGGTCGGGTGGTGTTTAGAGTCACCCTCGGACAGCCACAACGCCGACATTACTTCAGAAAGCGCGCGGCTATGCGAATACAATCGACTGAGGTCGCTATCGCAGGCTCAAGGGTTCCTGCTGCCACGTCCACGGCACTTAGGAGGCCGCGTCCGCAATGTGTATTCCCAACCTTCCAAGACTTCAGCCTCATTGACGACGGCGCCATTCGGCTTGACATCAGGAGTCGAAGTCTCTGGTATCAACCAATCTCCGGTAAAACCACTCAACGCCAGAGCACCATGTTCCTTCGCCCCCAAACCGTTTGGCAGAACGACTGCTGACGTCAAACAGGCAGCCGAAATCGCTCCGGCCAATAGATATCTACGTAACATTCGTTTCTCCTAGATCTTGGAAATTCACTTGAAGATCCTGACAAAAACACTTCTCGAAATCAACCATCGATCTCAACCTCAGCACCTCGCTGTTATTGACGTGCTCTAACGGCTCTGTCTGCGTCGAGTATAAACCATTCCGAGCAATCCAGCTATCAGCGGAAGTGCGCCTGGTTCTGGAACTGCGTTCAGGCGAATGGCGTAACTTCTATCATCGGCAAATCTTGTGCCCCCATTTCCATCCGCATAGTAGTCTTGGAAAGAAGCATCCACGCCGGTATCACCAAGGGCCGAATGGGCCAGAAACCAGCCGTTCTCTTCAAAACTAAACTCAGCCATAACCGAAACCCAATAGGGTGTTCCAGCGGTAACATCAAACCCAGAAATCGGAGAGGAATATTCGTAGTAAAAACCAGCTTCCAAACCGGGAATGGACATTTCGTTGGCTGATGCGATATTGAAGCTTTGCAAGAGAGCCCCAGGCTCGCCCGCCTGATCCGAGTAAAAGCTGACGCGAAACGCGGGATTCAGCGGGGGTGGAGTTAATGAATCTCCATTGATCGGATCTCCGTCCGAAAAGAGTCCTTCATACTGGCCAACCCAGCCCAGACTGGTGATTGTCCAATCCTGAGATAGCGTGAAGTTATCAAAAACTTGCCCGACAATCGGATTGCCCCAATTAGTTACTCCAAATCCCGAGGTGTCATAGTGAGAGTAGTTACCCGTCAAGCCGCTACCGGCTGTTTCCGGCGCGAACGAACCAATTTGATCTACCACAATAACTTCGCACTTGGCTGCGTTGGAGGCCAGGCAACAAAATGCGAAACAAACTACGACTTGAAATTTACGTAACATCACCCTGCCAACTTTCATTAAAAGGAATAGCCTGCCAGTTCCCTTTATTCTCGCCAAACTACCAATGCTGTCCGAGTTTCAACAATTGCAAAACAGAGACTTATTTTTGCGCGGTAGCGCAGCGCCCTGCGAGTTAACCATCCCCGGTCACTAGATCGGACTTTATGTTGCATCCCTTAAAGCTTGCCGCTCTCCTTTTTGCGACGCCGCATGTAGTGGGGAAAAAGCATCGCCGCAGTCAACAAAAACCCGCAGCTTGGCTCAGGAACAACCTCGAAGGAAATCGACCAACCGCCCTCAATTTGCCCGCCATCACCCTCTAGGGAATCAAGCACGAACAAGTTCCACTGGCCGTTGGGATCTTCTGACAAGAGAGGTGCAAATCGAAATTCCCAAGGCGCTGGATCCTCATCCCTGATTTTGCCACCTGGTCCCGGTGCGGGGAAAAAGTCGTCCCATTGTTCCGTGCCTGGTCGGAAGGTTCCGCTGGACAATGCGCCAAACAAGGGCAGTCCCGCCTCTGCCCGATCATCAAACACCCAAGTTAAGTCGACCGCATCAATCCCGGCTCCGGGCCCACTAAACAGCAACACCGCCGTATTTCTTGGGGAAACGACTACCGCTGCTGTGTCATCTGGATACGTATGGCTAAAATTTCTGAGAGTCACTGTCACATTCGTAAGTGGTGACGTGATTCCATCGACTTCGATACTCGAAGGGTACGGATCAGCGATGCCTACATCGGGGATGTTCATCCGTTGGCTGTTGCTGAAGCTGATCACCTCAGCCCTACAGCCTCCAATGTTTGTCTGGGAAAAAGCGATTAGGGAAGTACAGGCAAAGAAGCACAAGTGGCGCGAGTATCGCAAAAGCATCTTCTCAACTTTTCAAAAATTTGATTTGGTCTTGACCGGATCGATGGACCTAATTTCCAAACTAGTTACGAAGCCAAGGCAATCTTCTTCGAAATGTCAAAAAAACCGGCGACCCGTCACGCTCTCGCGCCATTGAGCACGCTAAATGCGCAGCATGTAGCTACTTTTGCTTCGCGAAAGCTTCTCAAAGCGGCGTATTGGCTTGACGCAAATCCCGTTCTGTCCGTCGGCCCTAGGTCATCAGTGTTCGCGAAGCTTAGGCGAGTATTTAGTTCTGCGCCCGACACTGCCGAAACGCAGCTCTGCTCGGTTCATTGCCAACACGATCAATTCTGTGCATACAGATCCCAGTAGAGTAAACGCCAAGTCCGAGAGTCCAAAATGTCTCGTTGGCAGCCAAATTTGCGCGCACTCAAAAAGGACCAGGACAACCGTCGATCCGACAAGCATCCTGTGCCTTACGGAACGATCCTTGGGCTGCCAAAGTAGCCAGGCTGGAATGGCAACAACGCCCATCGTCATGATCATGGTTCGCAGGTCGTAATAGATGTCAAGCAACTGAGCCACGTACCACGGGAGAAACGGCAGCTCGTGGGCCGATGTACTTGGTTTGAGCGTGGCGTAAGCCGCAATGCTCAGCGTCGCGCCGATCCACGCGACAACGATGCTGTAGCGAAAGAAATGCAGTCGATCTGCCAGCCCGGTGAGCAGGCAAGAGAGACGACAAAGGATGATATCCAGCACTGATGCCAGATTATGAACTCTACTTTTCACCAGAAAGAATCCTGCTTAGATGGCGAGTGAAGACGCGACAAATCCAGGTACTATCGCACTTTGGCTTGCGGTGAGCCCTGCAGTCTCATTTGTTCGATCAGCTTCAAAAGCTGACGCCCTCGGTAATGCTCTGGGTGCAGGCTTAGTAGTACCTGCGTCTGCTGAAACGCCTGCTTCAACTCGCCGAGTGATATGAGGGTTTCAATCCATGAGAGACGTACATCGGCGCTCTCTGGATTGATTGTCAGAGCCTGCTGAAATGCCTGAATTGCCTCTTCTGGAGCCCCGAGCAACAGATGCGCCTCGCCTTCGAGACGCTTAAACGCAAATTGCTTCTCCTTCTCCCGCTCGCGAGCCTGGAAGTTCAATAGGAGCTCCAGGGCCTTACCTACAACAATACGCGCTTCCTCACTGCGCCCGCGACCGTTGAGAAAGTCTCCCGCGGCTAGAAGCAGCGGCGGATGCGGCGGAAGAAGATCCGCAAGCAACTGTTGTCCCGAAAGGTCGTCGCCGACAGCATTCATGATTGCGTCGAAATGCCGATCCGAAAAACTCAATGACTCACGCCAGTACTCCAAAACTGAGTGCGAACCATCAGATTGCCGGCTAATTTCACCAAGTTGAAATGACAAGCTGGGATCACTCGGATGCAGCCGATGTGCGTGCCTGAGATACTGCAAAGCGGGCTTATCCTTGCCGGTTTGTTGCAAGTATGCGCCTGCCCAGGCGTACGGCTCCCATGCAATCGGGCATAGCTGCTGAGCCTGAAGAATCCGCAGCATGGCAAATTCCAACAAGGGAATTTTCGCGTCTTTCGGTACGCTCAATTTCCGGGCGCAGTTTAGAGCGGAGCGAGCAGCGTCGATTCTCAGTTCAACATCTTGCGGTGTTCGGCTTACTGCGCTATCAAACGCACGCATCAGTGCCTGACCGCGTCCATCTCCAGAAAACCGCAAGCCCATTTCTCTCCAGTAGTCCGCCCAAGCGTAACGCTGCTGGACGAAAACGAATCCAACAGAGATGGCAAGCAATAGCGTCGCGACAAGCAAGTGAAGAAGTGCCATCCGCCAGGGCCGACGTGTTGCATGAGATGCCAGATGACCAGACAGCTCATTGCCGATCCGGGTTCCTTCGTCTCGATTCAGGCTGCACAAAAGTGACGCGAGCAAACACGCAAACACCGCCGTCGAGGGCATCCTCAATCCAAAATCGCAGCAGCTATGCAGTGTTACCGCCAACAGCGAAATAGCCCCACCGGCCGCCAGAGGCTGCCCATAGGCGATACCAAGACAGCGTTTCAAACATGTGACCGCGCATATTGTTAGGCCGGCCAACCCCAATAGTCCATATTCGCAGGCAATGTCCAGAAACTCATTGTCCGCTCGGAATGCCATGTTCTGAAAGCTGTTCCATCTTCGGCGAACCTCTACCTCGGGCGCTTGGAAAATAGTCTCCCAATAGCGGAACGTTTCCCCACCCGAACCGAAAACAGGAAACTGACTCCAGCCTTCCAAAGCTGCCGCCCACAGATGCCAGCGGCCGTCAGTCGTGTAGGTATCAGCCGCTGAGAGGGTCACCAGTCGCGATTCCAGGAGGTCAAACCCCAGCCAGACCAAGAGCCCTAATATTCCCAGCAGGGGCCCGACCACTAGGGGAATGTAAGCCGCTCTGATGCGTCCCCCAAGACCACGTATCGAAAGTACGGCAAGCGTGGAAACAAGCATTGCGACGTTGCCCCCACGGGAACAACTAACGACGATGCTTGTCATGATCAGGATAATTGCCATCAGCAACCACTGGCTGTAACCGTCTGTCAGCAAGATGTTCCTGCGACCTGGCCTTTGGTCCATCCGAGTGAACAGCAGACCAAAAGCAAGTCCCAAGGTCAAATTGGCGAAGAAAGGGTAGTGGTTCTTGTTCATGAACGGCCCGAAGCCGCTACTGTTAGCCTCAAAAAACCAGTAATAACGGTCATTAGAACTGGAGATACTCTGGGCGAGGGCCAGCATTGCCAGAGCGACACCGACCACGGTTGCTACCACACTCAATCTTCGCAACACGGCCTGTGGTTGACGAAAGCTGCTCACCGCCGCAAAGAATGCGGCCAGGGCCACGAGACGTACTGCAAAGTGGAAGCTGCCTCCTGGATTCAAGCTGATCCCGTTTCCGGCCCGCCACCAGGCATCCTCATTCAGCTTTGCAACCGGCAATCCGTGCGCCTCAGGCGTTTCTAGATTAAGGCTTCGGATCCATTCCAGAGTATTAGGGGAGAGTTGTTGAATCCAGGATTCTGACAGCGGGAGAATTTGAAGCCAAGCTACCAGGGATAAAGACCCCAACCCCACCAGTGGCAGCATGACATACCAAGATCCGCTAGCAGGCCAGCTACCATCCAAGATCAATTTGATGCCTGCCAAGGCAATCACAGACGCAACGGACAGCGATAGCGCATGCTCAAAGGGAGGATGCAAACAAGCAAAAAACCATGGGCTTGCTATTACCATCGCATAGCACAGCATCTCCATGGACAATTCGAGAATTTCCGAAATCCACTTGGCAAGACCGAATTCGCTTCTATTCGAATGCATGCAGCGACGTGTTAGCGACTGGAGCTCTAAGATGGTTGAAGCTTACGGTTCCACTCGACGAATGATCAGCAACACAACCATAGACGCCTGGCTCGTTAACAGTCGACCAAACCCACGTGACTGAGTGCGGCTTTCGCAGCCGCCGCCACCTGAGATTTACCGCAGACTGATTTTGCGGGTTCCATCATGCAGTCGAGCCTCTTGCAGAAATGTCACAATTTCGCGGTGGGCGCAATAATAGCCATGTCCCCGACTGTTGCCGCTGGCCACTCCAATCACATTTCCCTGTTGATCAAGAAGCGGCCCGCCAGACATTCCGGGGGCAGAATCTTGCTCAAGCTTCCAATAGTGGATAGGATCCGTTGTCTTGAAACGCTTCGCCCGAATTCGGTCGACTACGTTGACACCTAACATTCTTGGTTTCTCAGCTACATCACCTGCATCGACCGCCCAAGCGAAGAATTCTTTTTTTTCAGGCGGATTGCTCGCGACCCGCAGAGCGGCTTGCACTCCCCCTTCGCCTTCACCAAACTGATGAACAACTCGGACGTAAGACAAATCTCGTGTGTAGTCAGCGTAAATAACTTCAAACGTTGCGTAATCGCGGTAGTTGGAAGTTGTGCCGGAACCGAGCCAGAGTCGCAATACAACATCCTCCATGTCATCGGTCACATGCTGCGCGGTAACCAAATCAATTCCAGTCGGAGTATGACGGACGATGAATCCGGTACCTACACGCTCCCCACGAACCATCAAGGCCACAATGGCTTTGTATGAGTCCGACGGTTCTCCAGTTGCCGGCATGTCGATTGATTCTTGAGAGAGAGCAAATGCCGCCTCTGATGCCGCGGGTAAACTCATCTCTATTTGGCTAGCTCCGTTTGGATAACCGCTTTCAGGCACTTCAGAAGATAGAGGCGGCAATGGCTCCGATTTGTTCGAGTAACTTTCGTCTTCAACAGCACCCGGCGGAGCCTCATCGCTGATCATGATGGGTTCGGGTGTCGAGTCGTTTTTTTGGCGAAAACTCTCCTCCGTAGAGCCAGGACGGGGAAGCAGGATCAGCATCACCAATTGCCCGATGGCAGCGAGAAGCAACAGGATTGTAAATGCCAAACGTAAAGAGAACATAGATACTCTTTAAAACAGTTATCAGGATGCCTACCACGGTCAACACCGAAATCAACCTGCGAAAGCAATTCGTCTGCCAGTAACTGAGATCTGCTTTCGTCCGGCACATCCGGCCAGCTGGTTTTGGCCTTGATTAACCAAACGGCTATCAGCGTTTTAGTCCCGAGACGTTGGCGAGGATCCGACTCGTTGCATGGGACTTGTTCAGCACGTAGAAATGGATACCTGGGACTCCGGCATCAATCAGTTCCTGCGTTTGCAGCGTCGCATGCTCGACGCCAACTCGAAACTGCCATTCTGGGTCATCGTGTTGCTGTAACTTGGCAACAAAAGCAGCAGGCAAATTGGACTTGCACAGCGACGTAATTCGCCGAACCTGCTTCAGCGAAAGAGCCGGCAACAAGCCAGGCACGATGGGCACCGTGATCCCGGCTCGGATGCAGTCATCGCGAAAACGAAAGAAATCTTCGTTTTGGTAGAAAAGTTGGGTAACCACTGCGTCTGCTCCGGCGTCGACCTTTCGTACCAGATTCTGCAAGTCCGCTTCAGCGCTGGCAGCTTCTTGATGCACTTCCGGATAGCCCGCCACCAAAATGCCGAACTCTGGATATTCCGAGCGAATCAGGCCAACCAATTCGTTCGCATACCGCAAGCCGCCTGCGACCACCTGAAAGGAATTTGCGCCTCTCGGAGGATCTCCTCGCAGGGCAACGATGTAGTCAATCTGATTTTCCCGAGCGCAACGCAGATAATTGCGCAACCCCGCCGTTGTTGAACCGACACAGGTCAGATGGGAGGCCACCGAAATCTTAAAACTCTCACGAACGCTTCTCGCAATTGCCAGTGTGCGGTCTCGAGTTGATCCTCCCGCCCCGTAGGTACAGGTGAAAAAGTCAGGCTGATGGACGGTCAATTCGCCTACCGACTTCATCAAATCTGCCATTCCGGCCTCCGACTTGGGAGGGAAAAGCTCAAAGGAAAGTACGCAGCGATCGGAGGAAAACAGCTGTCTCAGGTTCATGCTGGCTCATTTGGAATCAAAACAGAAATCCCTCATATGCGGTACCGTCTTTAAGGGCTTCGTATCGCGAGTCGAATGTAAGGTCGGCGTGTGCGAGAACAATGGAGCGTGAATAAAGGCGGGCGCTCAATGTTTCGCAACACGCCGGTTTCTCCGGTCGGCGTCTATGCGATCAACGCCGATCGGTAACAAACGGTTTCGGGGAAGGATATTTGGAAGATTTGGGGTTGAGTGGGTGCCTCGGGTATTCCGGCAAGTCAGTTTGCGGATAGACCAGTTCCCAAAGCCGTCTTTGGAAGGAACGCAAAATTGCTTCACGGCTCAGTTGTGACAGTGCATACTCCCGCGCCGCCGCACCGTAGAGTAGCCGAGTCATAGGAGCCGTCGCCAATTTCCTAACACCATCAGCGATCTCTTGCGCACTGCCGGGTGCCACTACCAGGCCTAGTCCTTCAACGACATCCGCGATTTGAGTTCCGGGCGAAGCACAGGCGAGAATTGGGCGTCCGCTCGCCAACATACCGGTTAACTTGGATGGCATCACCAAGTCTGCCGCGTCAGCTCGTTGTGGAAGTAAATGAAAGTCGGCGCAGTTGAGCAAGCGATTGAATTTTTCTTCCGGCTGCAAGGGCAAGAATTGAAGATTGGCGAGTCCGGCCCCGCGCCGCATCAATTCTTCGCGATTGCAGCCATCCCCACTGATTACAAAGTGTAGATTCGGATCGTCGCGACACAGTCTCGCGGCCTCGATCACAAGCTCTAAGCCTTGTTTGGCTCCGAAGTTACCCGCATACAAAGCAATGCACTTATCGGCCGGCAATCCGAACTCTTGCCTTAGATTTTCAGATCGAGCAAGAGGGCGAATGCGATGGCAGTCCACCCAATTCGGAAACAGAACACAACGTTCCATTGGCACGCCTTTGGAATATAGACGTAAAACCATGTTTCTTGAGATGCTGGATACGCGATCGAATTTTCGCATCAGAAATCCTTCGATCCCGCTGACGATACGCTTCAATAACTCCGAGCGGATCAGGCCCAACTCGAAAGCGGCGTCAACCTCGAAGTCCTGCACATGTAACCATGCTTTGGCCCCGACCAAGCGAGCCGCCAAGAGTGTGGTTGGCATGCAAACCGCCGCGGGCTCTACTGTGATGATCATATGGGGACGCCATCTAACTGCGTACCATAAGACGGGCACCATACTCGACAATCCAAAGGAGAAAAGATGTAAGATCCTTTTCCAACCATTGACCTTGGCTGGTACCCAGATTGGACAACGCACCCCACGCACGTTGCCGCTGCCCTCATTGTTAGGGGAGTCACGCCGCTCAATGATACCATCGACAAGCGAAGTAGTGCGATCCAACGCATGCGACGACTCCAATGCTTGGTACCAATATGACCTGTAGCCCTTTGCGACTTTCCAGTCTGGGTAATACGGTGGCGTGGTTACCACCGTGACATCGCATCCGCTGGAAGTCAACGCCTCAACCATCTCACCTGAGTATTTGCCGACACCGATTTTCTCCGGTGCAAAATTAAGTCCATGCAAGAGGATCCGCAGCGAGTTATTTGCTTTCACCCGAATTTATCCAATCTAAACAGCAAGAACATGAGACATGCACCAGTGAGGAGTGCGAAATTAGCCACTAGCCACTTTCAGAACCACAAAGACAGCACTGGCGACTGCTAACAGACACAAAGGCTTCACCAAAGACCTGCGGGCAGCTCGAGGGACTTCGCGTTGCCATAGGCGGGCCGCCCCTCGAATTAAATCGTGAAGGTTCTCGCCGGTTCCCTCTCGCAGCCGCAGGTGGACAAGCCCTAGATTCTTGAGCCTAAGGCTAAGCTGGTCGTATCGAATTCGTGTGGTGTTCAGTTGGAGCCCGATGATTGATTTCATCGGGATAAAGAGTCCGCTCTGGAACACCCCGGCTTCCCGCAATTCATTGCGGTTGCCGAAAAGCGCGAGGAAAAGAAGCAGACAGCCGGAAAGAAAGGCAGCAAGATGATCGATCGACTCTGCAGAACGGCCGGGAGCAAACTGGTCGATTTGCCCCCAAAAACATCCGATACAGAATGCGGCTAGGCCCAGCGAAAAGGCTATGCGTAGCGAAATGGCTGGCACAGTCGAAAAGTTGCACAGCAGGCAGCTCCGTATCCTAGTGGAATGATAGAGCAGCCAATATACGCACGTGGCCACGCATATTCCCACCGCCGCACGTTGCACATCATT
>JANSWS010000054.1 GCA_024743355.1 bacterium | reverse complement strand
GTAATCCCAAACTGCGTTTAGCTCGATTCCTTCGAAACTCTTCGTCAGCACCCCACTTGCGACCTATTTAACGGCCAACGTGAAACGACCTAGCAAGAGCATTTTCAGGAATGCAGGTAGGATCGAAAGTCGCCGATCGCTCTGCGAGCGATACATTTGCAGGCCTGGACGCTACGATCGAGGAGCGATTGGCTACTATGTCAAAAGTAAAAACCTAGAAGCGCGGGCGATCTTGGCGCAGAAAGCCATTGACGTCCTGTATTTGTTCTTCTTGGCTGGGTTTCATCCACGAGAAGAAGCCGCCTTTTGACTTCTGCTGCTTTTCATCTTGCGGACGATAGCCCTGAGTTCTTGGTTGTTGCTTGGGGCCATCAAACGGATTGATGAAATCAGCCGTATCGCTCCAGAACTTTTTGGAGGCGGCATTGAACTTGCTGAAGGCCGAAGGCGCCGAACTCTTTTGGGGCATGCTGGCGTCTGCCTGCTTTTGCGAAAAGCTGGGCTTGGGCCAGCTAAAGCTAGGCAGCTTCATGGGCTTCGACCCACCACTCCCATTAAAGAAGGAGCTTTTCTTGGTGTCCTGCTCGGCAGCGGAACCGCCTGAGAATGGGTTCCACCATGATTTGCTAGCAGTCCCTTCACCGTCTTGCGCGAACGCAGGAGAACAAATAAGCAGCAGGAGAATTGCCGCACTGATATTTTTCATGCCAATACTCCCTTATTGGCAAATCCCAAACTTCAAAGGATCCCATCGGCGAGATCATCCCAAAACTTAACCTGCGTGTCGAGACATTTTGCGCGGGATGAAACACAAACATCCTGCTACTTAATGTACTGGCGACGCAGTCAATCGGTCGGCTTCCGAACCGTTGTGCTAGCGTTGATGAAAAATCACTTTGCCGGCGGTGTTTCCACTTGAATGTGCAATTCGTGCAGTTGCTTGTCTTCCACAGTGCCCGGCGCTTGGGTCATGAGATCCATGGCTCGCTGTGTCTTTGGGAACGCGATGCAATCGCGAATGTTATCCAGTCCGGTGAACAGCATGACAATGCGATCGATGCCCAAGGCGATGCCACCATGGGGTGGAGCTCCATACTGCAGGCCATCCAGAAGAAAACCAAAACGATCCTTGGCCACTTCCGGCGTAATGGATAGCAGCTCGAACACCTTGCTCTGCGTCAGCTGATCATGAATCCGCACCGTACCGCCACCGGCTTCGTAACCGTTGATGACCAGGTCGTAGGCTTGAGCTCTAGCAGCGGATGGGTTGCTCTCCAATAGCGGCAGATCTTGGGTTCGCGGCGCGGTAAACGGATGGTGCATAGCCACCCATCGATCCTCGTCCTTTTCGAACATGGGGAACTCGACGACCCAGGAAAAATGCATCTGCTTAGGATCGTACAGCCCCAACTCCGCACCCAAGGTCTTTCGCAGTCCATTCAATCCCTTGCAGGTGACATCCCAGCTATCGGCCAGCAGCAGCAATAAGTCACCGGGCTGGGTCTCAAATTTTTCGGCCAGCCCCTGCAGTACTGGTTCCTCGATATTCTTGCTGATCGGCGACCACAGTTTTCCATCGGGTTCGACGCGGAACCAAGCAAGCCCCTTGGCACCGAAATCGTTCTTAACGAACTCGGTCAGCTCATCAATTCGCTTACGGGAGAAATCCGCCGCGCGTTGCTCGACCTTGATTCCTCGTACGAAACCACCTTGATCGACGGCTCCGCGAAAGACACGAAATTCAGTCTGTGCCGCCAAGTCGCTGCAGTCGACAATTTCCATACCAAATCGCAGATCCGGGGCATCCGTCCCATAGCGCTGCATGGCTTCGTCGTAGGTCAACCTCGGCAAAGGTAGCTGCAGCTCGATTCCCAGAAACTCTTGGGCTAATTTGGCCATGAGTCCGTCGATCATCCCCATGACATCGTCGGCATCCACGAAGGACATTTCCAGGTCCAACTGTGTAAACTCAGGCTGCCGATCGGCCCGCAGATCCTCGTCTCGAAAGCAGCGTGCGACTTGCACATAACGATCAAAGCCAGCCACCATCAAGATCTGCTTGTAAAGCTGGGGCGATTGAGGCAACGCGAAGAAATGCCCCCAATGCACCCGACTTGGAACCAGATAATCGCGGGCGCCTTCCGGCGTGCTGCGGCCAAGAATCGGAGTCTCGATATCGATGAAACCATTGTCTGCAAAGTAGTCACGCATACTCTTGATGATCTCGCTCCGCTTGACCAGGGTGCCGCGCATGGTTTCGCGGCGCAAGTCGATGTAGCGGAATTTCAAACGCAGGTCTTCGGAAGGCAATTCTTCCTGGCCTGGAAAGAACGGCGGAGTCTTGCAACGGTTCAGAAGTTCGACACGATTCGCGCGAAGCTCGATTTCGCCCGTCGGCAGTTTGCTGTTGTCCTTTCCTTCCAACCTGGATTCAACCACTCCGTGAATCCGTACAACGTCTTCTCCGCGGAGCTCCTTGGCGGTCCGCAGGGCAGCTTCACCGCAATCCGGATTCACGACTACTTGTGTTTTGCCGTAGCGGTCGCGGAGGTCTAAAAAGATTGTGCCTCCGTGATCCCGCGACTTGTCCACCCAGCCACAAAGCGTAACCTCTTGGCCGATATTCGAGCTTCTTAATTCGCCGCAATTGTGTGTGCGTAGCACTTGGTTCATCCTCTATGTGAAACTCACAGCACAGCAACCGCGGCGTAGATCCGCGGCTTCAATCTGTGTGTTGGTCGGGGCTGTGGCCTCGGACATTGATCCAGGGCGTCTCAGATTTTAGTGTTGTCAGCCTGCGCGGCTAGCGGAAGACGCATGCCCTGCAATTATCCGCCTGGATTCCTTGATCGGGCGGATCACCTAGAGGCGGCCTAGCTGCAAAAGGTAGGGCAAAAAGGTATCCGAAACCTGTTTCCCCCGGCTTCCTTTTTCCCTTCGGCTAGCGGGGGCTTTCGGCCTGGGCCCGAGATTGTCGGTTGAACTCTGCCGGATCGAAAGGGTCCACGCTGCCAGCCGAGGTTCCGGAAGGTGCCGCAGGGCGTATGGGGGCCGTCGTGGGCTGGATTACGGGTGTCTCTCCCAGCAATTGGCTCAATTGCCGGTCCAGAGCATCGATTTCGCTGGCGAGAGGAACATCTCCTTGAGGAAAATCAGAAGGATTTGCGCTGCCAAATTCCTTGGGAACTGGCCTCAATCCGCTTTCCCCAGGACGCACAGGCATCAGCGTCACCGCAGGAGAATAAGGCATGAAGGCAGCGGCTGGATTCGTTCCACCAGCCGCGTAGCCCTGATTAGCAGCTCCGTTCGATGTCCGCTCAGCTACCGCGGACGCGACCGGATTTTGCACAAACTGAATCCAGTTGGTGATTTCGGTCAGAAGCTGTGTTTCGGTAATGGAAATTCCGGCCTGCGGCTGAATACCGTGGGCGGTCGTAGCATAGCGAAGCAGAGCAGAAAGTTCCCCAGCGTCCTCAGCCACGTGCCCTAGTACGCTCCGCAAATTGTCCGCACTCACCCGCTCGTAAGCGGTGCGGTAGGGCGCCATCAACCGCAGCCCATTCTGACTCTGGGCACCGTGACAGGCCGGCTGAGCACAGCGATTGAGCAGGATGGGTTGAATTCGCTTTGAGAAATGTGCTGCGATTTGAGGATGCATGGCAGCGGAAGCAATAGAGTTGCTGGCGGTGACCACAGCAGAATTGTCAACGGTCGCTACGGTAGGCGAATCGGGCCGCTTTTCCTCGATCGGTCCCAAGCCCAGATAGGCACGAAATCCGGGCAATTCCAGTAGGCGAGCTTGCAACTCCAAAGCCAACTGTTTGACCCGGGGATGTTCTCCGTGCAACTCGGCAACTTGTCGATAGTGGTGAGCAGCTTCCGCGTGCAGGCCATTCAGCATGCACCACCGCGTCATCTGAAAATGGTCTCCCGCTTCCCATCGCTTGGTGGAGTCCTTTTTCAGCAAATAAATTTCGAACTTATCCTTCCCAACGTGCTGCACCTGCGACTTGGGAATCGAGACCCGCGAGCCTTCGGCAACCTGGATCGAGTAATATTCGCCCGACGGTTGAACCTGGCCCTCGATCATACGATCATTTTTGAGCAGCACAGCTCCGCCCAATGCCTGGGCATGCGAAAGCCGCGGCGCCAGGCACGCGGTCAACAGCATGAGGCATAGTCCCCACACGCTGTGTGCGTTGAGTCGGAGCACTGGATTCAGGAATCCAGCGCGAATGGAATTTGCAGAAGCCAGCATCCTTGCCAAACTTTACTCCCCGCGTCCTGAAGAAATCTGTACGTTTTCATGAGAATTCAAGGCTGCGAGGCAAACTAGTAGGACCACTTGTCGAATGTCAAGGTCGAAAATGGAGAGAGGCATTGCAACGCGTAAAGATTCGCTACGACGGTCGGGTACAGGGGGTCGGCTTTCGAGCGACCGTGCTGGACATTTCGAAGAACTTTCAGGTCGTGGGACAGATTCGCAACATGAGCGACGGCAGTGTTGAGATGATTGCCGAGGGAACTGATCAGACTTTGCAGGCATTTTGCCAGTCCATTCGCTCGCGAATGAGCCGCCACATTGTCTCGGAGAATGCGGACTGGGCAGAGGTCTCCCAGTCGAAATTCACGTCCTTCCACATCGCCAGTTCGGGATAGAACCCAACGCTGTGCAGCATTTTGGCATCGAATTTACAAGCACGAAGCGCCAGCGAGTGTGTACTTGATGGCGACAGGCACTCACTCCCTGACGCGTCGTGGCTGTATTTTCGGGCGAGCCGCTCGATACAAAATGCTGCACAGCGTTAGATGGCCTCCTTCCATAGAAAGACGCTGCCAGGCGGGATGCATTAGGCCGGGACAGTGGCCTGTACGGTTAGCCAAGCAATTTGAGTAAATCAAGTTTTTTGTGTCAGCTACCGCTGCTTCCGCAAACCCAGGAACCGAACAGCACGTAGAAAAAGCCTCCCAGGTGCGCGAATGGACCCGTTGGCCCAATGTGGTTGGCAGGATCCTGGCAATCGGCAGAATTCGGGCAGCTGGCAGGAATCGGGGTCGTGAATTCGGCACATGCGAGGCGAATTGGCAGCAATCTGCCTGCTTGCGTGGGTAAATTGGCCTCCATGCCCATAGTCCTTTCGCAGCTCCTTAGACTCCGCCTGGCTTGTCAGACGCGGCTGTCTTGGCCGCGCAGCAGGGTTCCTTGATACACGGGTTGGTCGTAAGTTTTCGCCACCATCGCCGCTCGACGAAACGGGGTGTGTTGACCACAATATTTACTTCCGACGGCCGTCTCCGCCTTCATTTGCCTTATCCCTACAAGCAAACATGTCTCAGACGATTCTCAGCTTGCCTCTTGCTCAAGCTCCCGCAACTTGGCTTACAGCCTGGCTAACTCCGATCTGGTTTTTGGCGGTCGGAATTGCGATGGGCCTGCTGCTTTTGGGAGCGTTTCTGGTTCTTTTCCGGGGATTATCGCTGATCCCGTTTTGGGAACGCCTCTCGGCCTCGCCGGCCGGACACGCGGTAGCTGCTATTTTGACCGTGATTATCGCGGGAACGATTTGGGCAGTGCTGCCTGAAGAGGCAATCGGTCTATCGCAACGGAATGAACCGCTGCTGCTGGGCATCGCCCTGGTGCTTTTGTGCAGCATTGTTGGCTGGTCACTCGTATTCTGCTCTTCCAAGCGGATTGCCAGTTCAAGCTTGAGAGTTCTGAGCGAGGGTGCTGCGGGTTACCTCGGACTGGTCGCGCTTGTCATCGTCGCTCTAGGTGGTGCTTTGTGGGCTCTCAATGCCGTTTCTCCCTCGCCAATTGTGGCTGAGCCCGTCAAAGCCTTTGCCAGTATTCCGCAGGTATTTTCGACCGGCAAGCAAACGGTCACGCGAACCATACCGGGCTCCGGAACCAGCCAGCAATCTCCCTTCGTGCCTGTGGACCTTGCGATTGACTTTGAGCTGCTCGATTCTTTGAGCGTGACCAGCGACAAGTCGGTGATCTTGGCGGACGCGGAGGACAGCGCGGACTTTATGCGTGTTCCCATTCGTTTGGGCGCGACGGAAAGTATTTCCTGGACAAAGAGCCAGCAGATCGATGAACTGCCCGTACCCTACGAAGAGGGTTCGCAGCTGTACGTGCAGAATCGCGAGATCGACGACGCCACCCTGACTTTTAATTACACGACTTCGCCTCCTGTGCCCGAGGCTGCAACATTTCTCATTACGGCGGTCTGCGTATTGCTGATCGGTTTGGCGCTTCTGCTTCAGCAAGGCGTAGCCCCCAGAGCCGCCGCCGTGGCGCATGCCACCGTCAAGAATGAGTTGGCCCAACCTCTGTTCCTGGTGCTGATGCTGTTGGGCGTTGTTGCGATTCTGCTGTACGAGTTCCTTCCGTTTAATACCTTTGGGGAAGATATCAAGCTGCTCAAGGATTGTGGAATCACCACGATCATGTTGCTGGCAGCCTTCCAGGGCGTTTGGTCAGCCAGCAGCTCGATCAGCGAGGAGATCGAAGGCAAAACAGCCCTGACGATCTTGAGCAAGCCCATCCAGAGACGCAGTTTTGTCATCGGCAAGTTCTTGGGAATTTTCTGGGTTCTGATGTTGATGTTTGTCATTCTGGGCACGATCGAACTGGGAGCGGTGGCCTACAAGCCGATCTATGATGGTCGTGAGATTGCAGCGGAAGCCCCCACATGGCAGGACTGCCACCTGGAAATGACGCGTACCATTCCTGGACTGGCGATGGCATTCATGCAGGCTGTCGTACTGACAGCCATCAGCGTGGCCTTGGCAACCCGTTTACCGCAGTTAGCTAACCTGGCTGTCTGCTTTGCGATTTACGTTGTCGGTAATCTGACTACGTCGTTGGTCAGTAGTGCTGAGGGGAGCTTTGAGATCGTCCGTTTCGTGGCTAATCTGATCGCCACAATCATCCCCATCCTCGAGCATTTTTCATTGCAAGCGGCGATCGACGCCGGTAATCCCATCACCATGTCGCTTCTCTCAGGCAATCTGCTTTATTGCCTGCTTTATGTTTTGCTCGCCATGTTCCTCGCGCTCCTTCTGTTCGAAGATCGCGACCTGGCTTAGAACCTATTCCCAAGAACCGACGAGGCTCGCGGCTAACACCGAGCCTCTGATGTACTTCGGATAGATTCTTAGTTGACAATGCGGTGTCAGATTTGCACCTGCTTTATGGGTGCCGGCATTCAGGAGATAACCGAAGATGATCGTTCAGAACACTAGTGCTGTGGAACTGCAAAAGGTCACCATGGAAGGTTCGGACGGGTGCCAAGTGCGTTGGCTTTTGAGTCGAGACGAAGGGGCTCCGAACTTTGCGATGCGGCAATTCGAGGTTGCTCCTGGCGGCTACACGCCCCTGCATCATCACCCTTACGAGCACGAGGTATACGTCGTGGAGGGCGAGGGTGTGGTGATCGAGAACGACCAACCGCATGCAATCCGTGCTGGTGACGTCATTCTGGTGAAGCCCGATGAAGTCCATCAATTTCGGAATCCGAGCAATGCGACTCTGAAATTCCTGTGCTTGATTCCCAACAGCGCCGATCAGCGGCAGGGAAGCCAGCAGCCCGAATGTAGCAGCGTCGAGCCTGCTCAGTAAACCTCTGTCTCAGTGGATATTCGCGCAAGTCAGGTGAGTTTCGTTGGACCTGCTAGTGCGTTCCAGCGAGAGCAGGCGGCTTCAACGCATTGGCAAGGCTGCCTGCCACACTTTACTTCCAACGTTCCGAAGCGGGAATGTAGCCTTCGATGGAAGACAAATCCCGACCGCTGACGGTGGCGGCAAAACGAATGCCGAGCTGGTTGACTTGATCGGCGGCCTGAGTCAGCTGCTGGTGATTGTTAAGCTTAAGTGTGACGTCGCCGTAAACCGCCAGTATTTCCTCCAGCAATGGCTGTTGCACTAGCTTCTGTGCCGCTGCCAAGCGCTTCGCGGCTCGGTCGGCTCTTTTCGCGGCCGTCAATCCAAATTCAGCTTTGGACGTAGCGGCTGCCGTAGCCCGGAGACTGAATTCGAGGTCGGCGATCATGCCCGCCACGAACATCTGACGCAAGCGTTCGCGGCTTGAAACATCGTTGGCCTCCCCGTGGGATCGCACAAAATTGTGTCGCAACGAACCTTGCGACCAGGACACGATTTCAAAATCAAGGCTCCCCGCCTTGTGCCCACCCACATTGACCAATCGCTCGTCCGGAACGGTGTGGCAACGATAACAGCTCTGAGCAAGCAGGTAGACGTTGATGGGATTCCGCATGCCGTGATTGATGCTTTCACTCAGGCGTTTGAAGCGATGCTGGGTAGTTTCCTGCGATCGCGTTACTCCCAAGCCACCGTAGTCATGATGCTTGTCAATCCAATCGCGGGCGGCGCCGTGGCAGGACTCACAGGATATCCCAGCGACGGCCTCCAAGCCATTGTCCGTCGACTGCATGGTGTAATGGCATTGAGTGCATGCCGAATCCTGCTTGAAAGCCGCGACTCCCAAGCGATCGGCAATGGCTTGCGCTTCCGCATTGCGGTGCAACAAAAGAAACGTGCGGTGATGAGGGGTGGACTTCCAAACTTGTGTCTCAGCGGCGTGGCACTTCGCACAGCTTTCACTGCCAAGTACCTTGTGCGGATCGAGATTGAGTTGCCATTTCCGATCACGCGGATCGGCGGTCGCTGAGGTCTCAGCCGCTGTCATCCCGGCTGACTGCTGCACCTCCCGGTCCGCGGGAGCCATGCCCAGGCTGAGCAGTGCGCCCAGCATTACGATCAGCATCAAGATTTTTGTCATTGCTTCGTGTGGGTTATGATCACGTGGCGATACTACCGCTGTAACCAAGGTTAGGTCGCGGATTGCCGCGCCGTCACAGGCAATGGCTGTAGCCCTGGAATACAAGCCAGAGATAGCCGAAAAACCGCTACCAACGCTTCAGACATCCAAGACTAATTCCGACGAGGGCCTGGCTACGCAAGCGAAACATTCACCCTGCTTCGCGGGGCTCCTAGGTGCACGCACGTATTCTACCTCGCCAGATAGCACCTTTGTGCGACAAGTTCCACAAACACCAGTCAGGCATCCACCTGGAATTTTCACCCCGCTTTGGCGAGCAAGCTCCCAGATCGTCTGCTGGGGGTCGTCCCATTGGACAGCCAGCTGACTGCGGTCAAAACGCACGCTGCAGGGTCGGAATAGTTCAGGCTGCGGCAGCTCCATCGGTGCAGCAGCGCAAAACGATTCCCAGTGCAGGCGCCCTGCATCCACTCCACAGTTGTGCAGTTCCCCCCGTATTTTTCGCATCCAAGCATCGGGGCCACACAAATAGAAGTCCGGCTGCTGATTCACCTCAGCCCCAGGAACAGAGCGAACTTCTTGGCAAATCTGAGAGCCACTCAGATAACCACCCAAAATCCGTCCCGTCACACGGTTGCGTAGCTGACACAACTCATCTTCGTCCGTCTGACTGAAACAGGAAGTGACATGGAAGTGGCCGTGGCCTGCCTGCCAACTGTGCAAGGTTTTGCCCAGCGGCCAACACCGGGGATTGCGCGCCTGGAAATAGAGGTGCAGGGGGATGTGTTCGGCAGTCTCCAAAGAGCGGCGAAGCATACTGGCAAGGGGAGTAACACCGATGCCAGCGGCAATCATTACCCGCGCTCGCTGGCTGTTTTCATCCAGGACGAATTCGCCCAGCGGCCGACTGGCCAGCAGGAAATCGCCTGGCCGAATCGTATCGTGCAGCCAGCCGCTCAAGCCCCGCTGTGCGGTAGGCCCTGGGTCTGTTGGCGAACAGTCTTGTCGTTTGACCGTAATCCGCCAGAAACTGGGGTCCGGAGCGCTTGAGATAGAGTAACAGCGGGTGGCTTGAAAGCGACCTGCCAAAGCGGGCCGCACCATGATGTATTGTCCGGGCAGGAAGCTGGCTAGAGCCTGTCCGTTGGGATCCGACAGATAGAAAGAGCAGCAATCCTGCGATTCTCGGTCAACCTCAACGACTTGCAAGACTTTCCAAAGCAATTGGTCCTTCTCGCACAGATTCATTTGGGCTTCAAGCCGCGCCAGTTGTGCCTGATTCCTTCGCTGCCATTGACTGGCCATACGACCACGGTAGGCCGACCGGGAATGCGCATGCGAGAACCAGCCTGTAGCCACAAAATGTGACGTCGACAGGGCAAGCAACAGGCCACCGCATACCAACCAAAGGAAAATCATCCTGGCTCACCAGAATTGAAGCAACTTTCAAGGTCCTGAGAAACCGTAGCTTACGAACAGGGACCCTAGGTTTTTGTCGCCCTGCGGCCTGTTTGAAAAAACAGCCATATGCTTATCTTCCTCTGCTTATTTTCATACTTTTGTCCCCAAAACCCGGTCTCAAACCCTTGATTTACCCCCCCCGATCACGATCCATCGCAGAGCGTATTTACCTTGCTTTCCTGGTATGGGCTGCGGCGGCCATTTCACATACTGCGGGCTGTGTCTTGAAGAGAGACTCATGCTTTGGCACAATTCAGCTTTTGGAACAGCCAGTGGGCCGCCGGCCCAAAGATCAAATTGTGTCGAAGTACCAGCCTGCGGTTGCTGATGTCTTGTGGACACGTTCCAAGTCAACCAATCGTCATTATCAGACTAAATGACATCCACGGATTCACTCGACGCCCTGACACCTGAAGCGGATCAGATTGAGCTTTGCCAAGAAAGAATTGGCTATCGCTTTCGGGACGTTGGCTTACTTCGCTCCGCGCTGACTCATGCCTCGGGTGCCTCCCACCGTCTCGAGTCCAATGAAAGGCTGGAATTTCTCGGCGACGCGGTGTTAGGCTTCACCATCTGCGATTGGCTTTTTCAGGAACACCAGGAATACCTGGAAGGCGAGCTGACGCAGATCAAATCGGCCGTTGTAAGTCGACGCGTATGTGCCCGCGTAAGTCGCCAGTTACAGCTCGAGGAGTGTTTGATTCTCGGCAAGGGCATGAGGCAATCCGCCGGAGTACCCCGCAGCCTGTTGTCGGATGTTTACGAGGCGATCATCGCCGCCATCTACTTGGATAGTGGGTTATCCGCTGCAAGAGAATTCATTCTCAGAACGATTGGAGAAGAACTGGATGCGGCGGTCGAAGGCCATTCGATCGGCAATTATAAATCCGCACTTCAGCAGTTGTCGCAGCGCGAGCACGGGTCTGCTCCAACCTATCGCTTGCTATCGGAGACGGGCCCCGACCATAGCAAGCTGTTTCAGATAGCGGCAGAGATTAAAAATCGCAAGTTTACGCCGGCCTGGGGCAAGACCAAGAAGGACGCCGAACAAAGGGCGGCGGGCAATGCGATGGCCGAGCTGCGAGGCGAGGAGCCTCCCTATAGCGATTGAATTCGCTAGCCAGGCGCATGCATCCGGCTGCTATCTTCGGCGAAATTACCCGGACCAGGTTTCATTTTCAGGCTGATTCACGCATATAGCCGAGCTGGTTTTCAAGCTCACTGCTCAGCGAGCAGGGATGGCCTCCAGGCAATCCCATGCGGACAGGCCGATCACCCCCTGGAATATCGAAGTGATCGAACCTGTCTTTTTCATCACCGTCTTAAGAGTGCTCAACTGCATCAGACATCGGCTGCCGCCGGGCAGCGATAGGGATCTCGGTAGTCCCGCGTCAGCATGGAATTGGCTTCCTCTGAACCAATGAAGATTTCCTTTTCAGGGTCAAACTTGAGTTGAGCGCCTAGCGACAGCGGGTACTTGTCAAGATCAACACCGTTTTGCTCGAGGTGTGCAACCGTGCGCTCCAATGTTGCCAGGTTGTCATCGAGACTCTTGATCTTCTTCAGTTCTGCCGCGAGTTCCGATGTCGATACGTAATTGTCTTCTCTGAGGTAGTAAGAAATGTTTCCTAAATGGCTCATACCGGCCGATAGGTGTCCTTCTCGCACGCCGGCGGTGAGGCTGCTTGCATCGCGATTGCGACAGGCTTCCAGAAAATTCCCGAAGTGCAATTCATTCAGGTTGTCTCGCGTACGAAACTCGCGAATCAATTCGTAGTTCTGATCGTAGGCCAGGCATAGGTCATAACTGGCCTGCACCAGAAATCCCTTGGTGCCGTAGAATACGACGCCAATCTTGTTACCTTTGGTCGAGTTGAACAATCGGTTCAATTCTTCATCCGCCGAATCATCAACACTCAACCCACGGGTTTCGAAGACAATGCATTTGTCGCCATAGTCATAGATGGTGACTTCCGTATTGGCGGTATCTCCCGCGTCGACGTACTCGGGATCCTTGCGTTCGGCCTGATAGCCCAGCCGCCCACCGTAACTGACGATCGCCTGAGGATGGGTATCGATGCCGAGCCCCCATCTTGCGATATCCGTTTGGTGGGGTCCTTGGTTGCCCAAATCGCCGTTGCCGTAGAGACGTTGCCAGTGCCAATCGTAGTGAAAGTTGGCGCGTGTCAGTTTGGGTTCGGTGAATTGAGCTGGTCCACTCCACAGGTCGAAGTCGACCTTGGACGGAATTTCATAATCACCGAGGGCGCCGATGGATTTGCGGCGTTTGTAGCACAGTCCACGAGCAAAGTTGACTTCGCCGATACCGCCTTCCTCCAGGAAAGCAATAGCTTGGATGACCGCATCACTGCTTCGGCACTGCGTACCGACTTGGCAGATTCGATTGTATTTCTTGGCTGCGGCCACCAAAGCAGAACCTTCAGCAATGTTGTGCGAGACAGGTTTCTCGATGTAAGCGTCCTTGCCTGCTTGCATGGCCCACACACCAGCTAATGCGTGCCAGTGATTGGGGGTGGCCACGGTTACCACATCGATCCCTTTGTCCTCGTCCCACAGTCGCCGCATATCGGTGTGAAATTCGGGCCGCTTGCCTTGCTGCTCTTGTATTTGCGAAGCGCGTTTGTCACCGGTCGCCTGGTCAATGTCACAGATATGGGTAATGGTGACCCCACTGGCTCGCAACATCTCTTCGATGTGCGCTCCGCCTCGGCCCCCGCAGCCAACGATCGCCGCGTGCATTTCTGAGTTTGCCGAATTCGAGGAGGCTTGAGTTTGAGAATGCACCGAGCGGCAGGTGGCAGCCAATGAGGCGGCTCCACCGGCAACCAAAGTTGTCTTAAGAAAACGCCGGCGATTTTGCTGATCCATGATGATCTCCTGGAAGCTTGCAAGAGGAAGTAGAACTGCCGCGAAGAGCGGTCGCCCAAAGTGGCAGTAGAGGTAGGCATGTTGCTTTCGAAAAGCGGGAATACGACTAGTGCCTGCGTCAGGAAAAGGCATGTCGGGAAAAAAGTGTCAGACACCAAACGCCGCAACGGCCCTTGGGATGCTTCGCACTTTGTGCGTCTGACATCTTTTTCCCTCCAACCCCAGATTCAAGTCTTGACAGAGCCTAGGCATTCCCAGGCACCATGATAGCATGACGGAAGAGGGTCTGCCGCAGTGATCTTCCATGCATTTTTAGGCCGCATCGGGACGCAGGCTCATCGGCGGAACGCCGCCATCTCCATGACACTTCTCAGTTTTCAGGGGCTTAAGTCATCGACTGTCGCCACAGAAACCCATTCATTCCTACGGAGCTCATTTCCAGATTCGCCCTTGAGTTCCGAATTCCAATACGCGCGGAAGCGAGGAGTCCATTTGCGAAAGAAAGAACGAGCTGAACTCATTCTCAAGCGGTTGGATGAACTCTATCCCGACCCGCCGATTCCACTGGACCATCGAGACACGTACACACTCTTGATCGCAGTGCTGTTGAGCGCACAGTGTACCGACAAGATGGTTAACCGCGTCACGCCCTCACTGTGGCAGTTGGCTGACAATCCGGCAGCCATGAGCCAGCTTTCTGAGGAAGCCATTCTAGATGTTATACGTCCACTCGGTTTGGCTCCGCAGAAAGCCAAGGCTATCAAGGCGTTGTCCACACTGCTCATGGATAAATTTGACGGCCAGGTCCCCAGAAGCATGCGGGAGCTAGAAGGCTTGCCGGGTGTGGGCCATAAAACAGCCAGCGTCGTCATGGCGCAAGCTTTTGGAGAACCAGCCTTCCCGGTTGATACTCACATTCACCGATTAGCCCAACGCTGGGGTTTGACCAAAGGAACCAGCGTCGCACAGACCGAGAAAGACCTGAAAGCAATCTTTCCCAGGGATTGCTGGAATCGCTTGCATTTGCAAATCATTTTCTACGGTCGCGAATACTGCACCGCCCGCGGTTGTGACGGCACCCGCTGCCCGCTGTGCAGAGAACTTTATCCCCGTCGCAAGAAACCAGTGCTTACCAAGAAGGCTTGAAGCATCGCTGTATTTGACGGGCTCGCCGCCGTTGATGGGAGACCGCTCAGATAAAACAGCGAGAACGCCGCGGATGCATTGCATGCTATCCGCCGGTCAATGAGTTTCAGCATCCCGTGCCGATTCCAATTCGCCGGCAGTCCATGACAGACTTTCGCATTTCGCGTCTTCGGAGTTGGCCTTGCTTCGGCCTACGTGTATTTGCGATAGACACACTGGAATTCCTATTTCTATGAGAACATCCCATGTGTCTTTTACGATTGGCCGGGAAGCTAAATGGCGATTGATCGTCCCAACATCCTGGCTTTTCCCCGCACGGATCCGGCGGTAGAGGATCCCATCGTCATCAGCGGCATCGGTCTGGCTTGCAGCTTGGGTGCGGATCGAGAATCCGTTTGGCAGGCCATTCAGATGGGTGCCAGTGGAGTCCGCCGCACTACGTCCCAAGACCCCTTCCGATCCTTTCGATTCCCCTGCGGCATGGTGGATTGGTTGGACGCGGACCCGGACACACTGAAGTCGATCCAATTGACCCGTCACGTGGCGGAGGCGGCTCTGCGCGATGCCGACGTGGACTGGGCGAAAACCGATCGCATACGATTCGCCTGTAGCATCGCCGGTCAGATGGGAGACATGAGGTATCTTTACGAACCGGAAGCAACCCGCAACCACGCCCCACAATCGCTTTGGTGGAACCAGTTTCTCCCCTGCTCGGTAACTCAGATCATCTCGTCGGAATTTGGGCTATGGGGCCCCCGTACGAGTCATGTGGTAGCCTGCGCCAGCGGATTGGTCAGCACACTTGCCGGCGTCCGCATGCTGCAGGCTGACGAGGCCGATTTCGTGCTCTGTGGAGCCGGCGATGCCATCTGCGAGTTGTTTCTGGCCGCTTTCAACCGACTTGGCGTACTGGCTGATTCCCCCGACCCCAAACTGGCTTGCCGCCCTTTTGACCGCTCGCGTTGCGGCTTTGTGATGGGTGAAGGCGCCGCCTTGCTAGTTCTAGAAAAGCGTTCGCACGCCGAGGCTCGAGGAGCGCGAGTCTACGCCCAGCTCGCAGCCTGCCAAGCACTCTGCCAGGCGTATCACCTCACCGGATTGGACGGCGAGGCGGAGACATTGACTGAACTCATCAGGCAACTCGTTCGTAAAGCGGGTTGGTTTCGTGGTGGTCCACAATACATCAACGCTCACGGAACCGGTACGCAGCAGAATGACCTGAGCGAGCTGGTGGCAATCCGCTCTGCGTTGGGCGACTTCGCAGACGAGACGTTGGTCAGTAGTAACAAGGCAGTATTGGGGCACTTGATCAACGCGGCTGGGAGCGTTGAACTGGCAATTACGGCCCTGGCTATTCGGGACGGCTTCGCCCCGCCAACCATGCATCTGACGGATCCGGAGACCGTCGGCCACTTGGATTGTTTGCCGCAGTACGGAAGCCAGAAACGAATTGACCGAGCACTAAAACTGTCATTGGCCTTTGGAGGGCACTTGGTGGGCGTTGCCTTGGAACGTTGTCGGCTGGACGGGTTGAGGCGACAGCCGCTACCTCTGAACCCAGCGGCTAGAATTCGAGAGACACTGCCAGAAACTCGCCGACGCGCTGCCTGATGCCATGTTGCTTTCCTCCCGCAACTTGACCGTTGCTATTCTGGTTATCGCCTTTTGCTTGCGTCTCGCCGCTGCCTATGCCTGGCACCAGAGCAATACGAACCCTGAGACTCCCTTTCGCTTGGGAGATAGCCATAGCTATTGGACGTTAGCGGAGCAAATTGGCAGCGGCCAGCCGTATCAATACGGGAGTGAGAACGCGAGAATTTTCCGGGCGCCTCTACTACCTATCTTCCTGGCACCCTTTACTTGGATAGCGGATGTTAACCTAGCCGTATTCATAGCCCGCATCGCTTGCTGTTTATTGGGAAGTCTGGCTGTTTGGTTGGTCATGAAACTAGCTGAGCAAGCGGCCGGAAAATGTGCGGCTCTAGCTTGTGGCGTACTTGCAGCCCTGCACCCCGGTGCCATCGGCATGAGCATCGTGATCTTGAGTGAAGCGTTGTTCATACCCTTGATGGTCGGACATCTTCTGTGCTGGCAAAAATCACTGGCGAGCGACGGTCGACCGTTCAGGAACAATTCGCTGATGATGGGACTGCTGGCGGGCTTGGCCGTTCTGACGCGACCAAGCTGGCTCCTATTCCTTCCGTTTTCTGCAGCGGTGGGGATGACCTTCGGACCGCTCCGTGGCAAGCAGTTTCGAATCGCGCTGCTTGCGATGCTAGCATTCTGCATCACGATGTCACCTTGGTGGCTACGAAACGCCGCGATAACGGGCAGATTTGTGCCAACCACGCTGCAGGTTGGCCTCAGTCTGTATGACGGCCTCCACCCTGGGGCAACCGGGGCTAGTGACACGGGAATGGAATTCGCCCAACGCCTGCAAGCGGAGCAACTGGTGGCCGACGCAGGGGCCCCCACCGCTCCCGAAAGCACCTTGGAATATCGTGTTGACCAAAGGGCAAAGTCCGCTGCGTTGCGGTGGGCCAGGGAGAACCCGCTTGAGGTTGTCCGATTGGCGGCGCGAAAGTTTGTGCGCACCTGGAGCCTGTGGCCGGATGGCGGTGAGGCGGGTTCCAACTCGATCCGTATAGCACTCGGTTTAGGAACGGTGACCATCTTGGTTTTGGCTGTTTACGGAACGTATCGCTTGCCGGACATCCAAGCTTCGCTAGCAAACGACAAGCAGCCCATGGCGGCCGCGATTCGCTGGATGCCTTGTATTTACTTCACGTTGCTCCACATGCTATTTGTTGGTTCGGTACGCTATCGCGAGCCCGGAGTGTTCATCCTCTGTACGCTGGCAGGCGCGGCAATTGCCTGTTTAGCGAATTGCTACTCCCGGCCAGCGGAACACCTAACACAAATTGCAGACAGCGTGAAGGAACGTGCTGCTGAGAGGTAAGCCAAAGACTGGAACGGATTTCCGTATGCGGACTGGCACGCCAGTGCGGTTCGCTGCGCGCCCGGCCACTAGGCGCCATGGTGGTGGAAACTCGAATTCCGTGTTGGGCATTACCCTGCTGGCCATCGTGGCCACGGTGCTTTGCTACAAGGCTTTTCTTAAGCACTTTGATGCCGGCCTGCACAAGATCGTCAAAAACCACCTGATTGAGATCTTTCCTGAAGCCCGCGTGGGCATGAGCAATGTCACGCAGGATGCCGAGGGTTCCATTGTCGTCACGAACTTGAGTCTGATGGACAAGCAGGACAGGGAACTGCCTCCTGTATTGACCGCGGATCGCGTTATTATCAGAGGCAAACTACAAGTTCAGAACGTGCTGCGCGATGACATCGCCGTAACGCAGGTAGAACTGACAGGAGTGCTATGTGACATTTGGCCAACCGCACAAGGCGGTTGGTCTGCCAAAGTCATTGCTCCCAAACCCAAGCCCAACGCTTGCCCTCCGCGGATCCTGGTCCACAACGCCATCATTCGCCTGCACAAGTCGCGGGACAGCGGAGCGCCGGTCACCACGTTTCACAACGTGGAGGCCACGCTCGAGCAGTCTGCCCATTCAACGCAGGGCAGCGATCCGAAGATGATCTTGGCAAAAGTCAGCGGCCAATCCGCCAATACCATCGATGATCTGACTCTAACTGCAAATATTTCCCGCTCGACCAACAGCTGGAAATTGCACGGCGATATTCAGCAACTGCACTTTTCGCAAACGCTTCTCGCTCGCCTGCCAGACGAATTGGCTGGTTATATGATGCAATTGGCGGGTTTAGAATGCGTGGCGTCCGCACAATTTCAAGTCGAATCCTCCCAAGGCGAACCCGCGGTCTTCCGCGTCTTGGGCCAGATCCGTGATGGTCGTCTGCAAGACGCGCGGCTGCCTTATCCTTTGGACAATATCCAAAGCGAATTCTCTTGCGAAAATTCGCAGCTGCAACTGCGGAATATGCATGCAGAAAGCGGAGCCACCAAGCTGGCATTGAACACGGACATCTTCGGGCTTGGCTTGAACAGTCCGCTGGCCATCGAAGCCAAGGTAGTGAACTTGGACTTGGATCAGCGACTTTACCAATCGCTGCCGCAGGATTTACAGGAACACTGGAACAAGCTCGAGCTATCGGGGCGCGTCAGCGGAGACATGAAACTGTTCTTCGACGGGCAGCGGTGGACACCTTCCATCTTCGTTCGCTGCCAGGGCGTCAACATTCGTCCTTGGCTATTCCCTTTTCCCGTTACCGATGTCCACGGCGATATTCAATATCAGGACCGAAGAATCCAATCCCAGCATGTGCAGGGCAGTGCAGGGGGGCAACAGGTTCACGCAAGCTTCGCCTTTGAGCAGAGCAGTGAACCCCAAGCAGACGGCAAAAAGCCTTGGTTCGGACGCCTGGATTGCCAAAGCGACGGCCCGGTGTCGATCGACGAGCAACTGCTCCAAGCCCTGACACCTTCGGATCGGAGTGCGACCACGGGGGCTGAGAAATTCGTTCGCTCGTTGCACCCCAGCGGTACCATCCAACTGACCGGAGCCTCTTTTCAGCGTCAATCAGCGGCTGATATCTGGCACAAGAAAATCGAAGCCAATGTGTATTCCGGGAGTATCCAGTACGAGGGCTTTCGCTACCCAATCTACGATATCCGTGGCCACATCGCCTGTAACGATGACAACTGGTGGCTCGACCAATTCGAAGGCCGTAATGACAGCGGGCGGATCCTTTGCTCCGGTAGCTGGGTAACTCGGCCGAACGAGGTCCCGTTCCACCTGAAATTCAACGCATTCGCGGTACCCATGGAGGAAGAACTGAAACTTGCGCTTCCCAAGGAAACACAATTTGTGTGGAGCGAACTGCAACCCTTGGGTTCCATTGATCGCGTTGAAGTGCAATTGCAGAAGCTGGCGGGTGACAGCCAAGTCAGTACAACGGTACAAGTCATTGAGGAAAGTCGCTCCAACGTAGCCAGCGGACGTTCACTGCGTCTCAAGCCCAAGGCCTTTCCCTATTGGCTGACGGACGTGGATTGTCGCATCAGCTACAGTCCTGGCCTGGTGGTCATTCACAAGGCATCTGGCGTCAACGGCGCCAGCCGAATCGCTATTCGCGGAACCTGTGAGCCGGTCGCCGACGGACGCTGGAAAGCCAAGGTTGACTGGCTACCGCAAACCCGTCTACTGGTGGAAAGCGAGCTGCTCAAGGCCCTGCCGAAATCCATTCGCGAGTCCCTGGTGAAAATCGACTTTCGCGGCCCGATCAGTATCTTGGGCCAAAGCGAGGTCGTGTTTGCCGATGCCCAGCAGGGCCGCATTGCTTCTGCCTGGAATTGTCGCGTCGCAGTCGAAGACTGCCAGCTTGCCGATGGTCGTTATCTTGGCGCATTGCGCGGCAGCTTGTTGGTCCAAGGCTACAGTGACGGCTCACAGATAAAAGCCACGGGAGCGATCGACCTGGATGCCTTGACGGTGCTGGGCATTCCCGTGACGCGTCTGGCGGGTCCGTTTGCGTTGCTTGGCAGCGATCTCTACTTCGGCAAACAAGTCTACGAAGCACTGCCTCCCACGGATCCGACCCAGATTCGAGAGATGACCGCCAATGCACTCACAGGCAAACTCAGTCTCTCCGGCTATGGCAAACTGGACCAGGGCAAGTTCACCTTCCAATCCAAACTGCGTTCAGCCAACTTGAATTTGTTGCTTAAAGATTTAGGGGTCGAGCATGCGACCGCCCAAGCCAATTGTGACGCCGAACTGAGCTTCACCGGGGTGCCCTGGAATCCACAAACCTACACAGGCGAGGGACACGTGCATCTAAGCGATGCCCAGCTTTATGAACTGCCGTTCATGATCCGCCTGCTGAGCGTCGCTTCCGTGTCGGCGAAAAGTGACTCCGCCTTCCAGACGGCTGACATTCGCTTTCGAATCGACGGCGACCGCATCCCCTTGCAGGTAGCCTGTGATGGAGATCTATTGCGTCTGCGCGGAGAGGGCGAGACCAACTTGCGACGCGATATTCGGCTGGATCTGTACAGTTATGTCGGGCGGAGAATGCCGCTCCAACAAGTTGTTTCACCATTCCTGGGCGAACACCGCTATCCAACGTTGATGCTCATTGAAGTGGACGGTTCGTGGAGCAACCCAACGATGCGGCAGCGTTTTCCGCAAATCGAGGAAACCTTGCAACAGATCTTCCCTGATGTGGCGGATAGCGCTGGAAGTACCAGATATCGCTAGCGCTTTTTGCGTGTTCCAAGTCGTGATAGATTATCCTGCAGCACCTTTGAAGTTCCTCTCGCGAGTTGCAAATATGAAATTCACCAAAATGCACGGAGCCGGAAACGATTACGTGTACTTGGATTGCTTTGCCCAGGCCTCCCCGCAGAATCCAAAGGAACTGGCGGTGAAGATGGCCGATCGCCGATTCGGAATCGGCGGTGATGGACTGATTCTGATCGAGCCCTCGGAAATTGCCGACGCCAGAATGAGGATGTTCAATGCCGATGGCAGCGAAGCCGAAATGTGCGGGAATGGAATCCGCTGCGTCGCCAAATACGTTTTCGATCACGGTATTGCTCGAAAAACCGAGTTGAACATCGAAACCGGAAATGGAGTCTTGCAACTTCAACTTGAGATTGAGGCTGGCCTGGCCAAATTGATCACCGTCGACATGGGAAAGCCAGGCATCGCGCCCGCTGACATCCCGACCTCATTATCTCAGGAGCCGGTGGTGGGGCTGCCGGTAAGCTTTAGCGGCATAGAGCTCAAAGCCACTTGTGTTTCCATGGGCAACCCGCACTGCATAATCTTTGTGCCGGAAGCCACCGACGACCTGGTTCTGGGACTGGGCCCCAAGATCGAGCACGACCCACGGTTTCCCCAACGGACGAACGTCGAGTTTGTGGAAATCATCACCGATCGTGAGTTTCGTCAGCGCACCTGGGAACGTGGTTCGGGCGAGACCTGGGCCTGCGGCACCGGTGCCAGCGCGGTATGCGTGGCGGGAGTGCTGACCGGTGTCGGCCAAAGAGAAATTGTTATCCACCTTCGAGGCGGAGATTTGCATCTTCGCTGGGAAGAATCCAGCGATCATGTGTTCATGACGGGAGGCGCAGTCGAGGTCTTTCACGGTGTCTGGCCCGATTGAGCGGAAAGCCCAGGATTTGAACAGCACGTCGCAAGCAAAGCGTAGGATGCAGCGATGCTCAAACTCAAAGTTAGTACCAGACAGCTACTGCGGCGGCAAAAACCGCCGCGTGCATTTTGGAGGTTGTGTGCGTTAACTGGCATCAAGTCGTTGAACGCTTGGATGTCTACTCTGAATTACCGGATGTTCCGCCAGGAAATCGAAGCGGATCCTGCCGAGGAGTGTTTTCGTGGACCCAACATCTTCGTCTTCTGGCACGAGTACATTCCCTGCCCAGTGTACCTGCGTCACCACTGTCGCTTGGCCATGCTGTTGAGCCAGCATCAAGATGCGGAAATCCTCTCTCATATGGCTGGCTTCGCCGGCTTGGAAACCGTCCGCGGCTCATCCAGTCGGGGTGGCACGACGGCCTTGCGCGAGTTGATTCACTGTGGGAAAGGAATCAATCTGGCCATTACTCCCGACGGTCCCCGCGGGCCGCGGCGTCAGTTGGCCCAAGGCTGTATTTACCTTTCCAGTCGCTTACAGATCCCCATCGTGCCCATTGGCTTCGGTTATGACCGGCCGTGGAGAAACCCAAAGTCCTGGGATCAGTTTGCCGTTCCTCGCCCATTTTCGCGTTGCCGTGCCGTCATGGGCCCGCGGATCCAAATTGCCCCCGATTTGGAAAGGCGTGAACTTGAATGGAATCGGCAGTGGATCGAACGACAGCTCCAGCAGGTTACGGAGCTGGCCGAACAATGGGCTGAATCGAAGATCCACATCGCAGGTTCAGAACCCTTAGCCCGCAGTAGCTCTCCGGGCAGTCATCTTGCGGCAAAGCAGAACCGCTCGGCCGCCAGCCCTCCGCCGGCCGATGCCACCGCCGTGCCCTATCGCATCGCCAGTTAGATCGGAGCCGAAGATGTCTCGAAGTCAGTGGTTGCCTCCCGGAGCAAGTGAAGACCAGTACGAAGCTAGAGGGCATCGCCAAGATGTTCCGCTGAGTATCTCCCAGCTCAACTGGTACATCAAAAACCTGCTCGAGCAATCCGTCCCCAAAGTCTGGGTGGAAGGCGAAATATCCGATCTGAGTCGTCCATCCAGCGGGCACCTGTATTTCACTCTGAAAGATGATCAAAGCCAAGTGCGAGGGGTAATTTGGCGATCTACGGCGGCCCGGATGAAGTTCCAGCTGAAGGATGGCATGGCGGTCGTCTGCTGCGGAGCTGTCGAGGTTTACCCACCGCGCGGCAGCTACCAACTGATCGTCAACCAAGTACATCCACAGGGTGTGGGTCCACTGCAACTTGCTTTCCAGCAGCTGCACGAAAAGCTCTCGGCACAGGGCCTGTTTGCACCCGAACGGAAAAAAGCCTTGCCGCGTTTTCCCAAACGAATTGGCATAATCAGCAGCCCATCGGGAGCAGCGGTTCACGATTTCCTCGAGGCCGCCAAGGATCGCTGGTCTGATGTTCACCTCATGCTGATTCCCTCGCGTGTCCAAGGCGAACAAGCGTCCGCAGACATTGTGAAGGCGATTGAATTAGCCCATCGTCTGCGCCCGCGATTAGACATACTGGTCCTCTCGCGAGGCGGTGGGAGCATGGAAGACTTGTGGTGCTTTAACGAGGAGACGGTGGTCCGAGCCGTCAGCAATGCGTCCATTCCGACCGTATCCGCGATCGGGCATGAAATCGATGTGACGCTGTGTGATCTGGTCGCCGACGTGCGTGCCTTAACACCCACACACGCTGCCCATATCGTACTTCCCAATCGCGATGAATTGGCCGCCAGACTGACGCAAATCGGAGGCCGGCTCAACCGGGCGCTGCGATCACGATCGCAGGCCATGCGGTTGCGATTGGATGGGCTGACCCACCGCGGAATCCTGACACGCCCCCATGAACTACACAAAGCTCGCCGTCAAATGATTGATGAGTTGGAAATGCAGGCGCACGAGCAAGTACGTGACGTTGTTGGTCGGCGGCAAGATCGAATCCGCAGCCTGGCTCGTGCCTTGGAAGCACTCTCACCGCTCAACGTGCTAGCTCGCGGATACAGCCTGAGCCGCAAACATGGGAGCCCGCTTTCATTGCGATCCGTTGAACAGATATCCGCGGGCGAGATGCTAGAAACACGCCTAATGGACGGCACGCTGCTGTCCACGGTCGCATCTGTTGAGCCCCTAAAAGAAAAGACGGACTCATGAAAGAGTCCGTCTTTGGAGAAGTTGAATCGTAACTGCTTGCACAAGGCAGGTACTCGAACATCAGTTACTCGCCGCGTGCAGCCGTATACTGAAGGGCCTGGCTGGCTCGAAAATAGGGATTTTCGATGACTAATGGTTGGTTACGGATCTTTTGAACCACTTCCGCGTCCTCTTCGACAGCTTTACCGGGCACAGATTCGGCTGGCATATAAGGGTTCTCAATCACCGTGCCACAGCAGCCAGTTGAATAAGGCGAGACCAGATTGGCAGCTTCTACGGGAGCATAGCTCTTGTTGGCTGAAAGCTGCGGCCAAGCCGCGAAAGGACTAACTCCATAGGGACGTGCGTATCGCTTTCCGTAGTAAACTGGAGGGTGCAGGGAGAAGTAGGGCAAGCTGTGGTTGTAAGCCCCAACCGAGTAGCCATTAAATCCGCCGTAGCCATAGCCGTACAGATACGCCATAGCCAACCCATTTTGCGCTTTCGCACTGGGTGCACACAAAGCGATCAGCAACAGGCACGGTAAAAGCAGTCTTACGAGTTTCATGTGGGTACACCTTGGAGTTGACTCAGGATGAAAGGGCATCTTCGAGAGACCTCGGACTTTCACGAAGAAAGTCAAGCCGCGATGCGTAGTAGGTTTCACGCTAATTACGAAGTCGCTGCGGTCAAGCTGCACCCACTGAGAAGATTCCGCTAATTGCAACCAAAAGTCGGATTGCACCGATTCTAACGATTAAGCCACCCGTTACCCCCCTGGGCGAGCCGTGAAAGAGCTGACCGAAGAGCTAAAAGAGCGTGCCAAGGAACTCGGTTTCGTTTTGGCCGGAGTCGCTCCTGCAGCCGCCCCGGGGCGATTACAGCTGCTTTACGACTGGCTCGATTCGAACCAACACGGGCAAATGTCGTACTTGGAAACCCGTCGAGAAGCCTATTCCCACCCGGATTCCGTGCTGAACGGCTGCCGCAGCGTACTGATGCTGGCCCTGCCTTATTCGTCTTCGCGAGCGGAACGGGAAACGGAATCCAGCAGCATTTCTCCCGCTCGAGGCAGAGTCGCTCGATACGCTCAATCGCCGGAGGACTACCATGACGTGATTCACCGCCGCCTTAAAAAGCTGAAACAATGGCTGCTATCGAAGCATCCGCACGCCGCGATTCGCGGCATAGTGGATACGGCTCCCTTTCTTGAACGAGAATTTGCCGAACTGGCTGGCTTGGGTTGGGTTGGAAAGAACACCCTGTTGCTCAATCGCGAGTGGGGCAGTTACTTCTTTCTGGCGGCCTTGCTGACTGACTTGCCGCTGGACAGCGATGCTCCCACAACCTCGGGGCACTGCGGAACCTGCACTGCCTGCTTGGACCACTGTCCTACGGCAGCGTTTCCCAAGCCTTATGTGTTGGATGCCCGCCGCTGCATCAGCTACTTGACCATCGAGGAACGCGATGAGATTCCCGAAGGACTCGCCGACCATTTGGACGGCTGGATTTTTGGCTGCGACATTTGCCAAGAGGTCTGTCCCTGGAATCGCCGCGAACGCCCCGCCGATCCCGAATTAGCCCCGCTCACAAAAACGCTCGATCTATTGGATGTGTTGCAAATCGATGACAACTCCTTTCGCAATCGCTTTCGCAAGTCAGCCTTCTGGCGTCCCAGACGCCGCGGCCTGGTACGCAACGCAATCCTGTTAGCCGCGACGCAGAACTTGCAAGCGGCGATCCCTAGTCTGATCCGCTTGGTGGGCGACCAAGAGCCGACCTTGCGAACGGCGGCGGCCTGGGGACTAGCCAAGCTTCAACCCGAGAATTGGCAATCGATCTTGGAGAATGCCTGTGCATGCGAAGCCGATCCACAGGTCAAGCAAATCATTCAAGGCTACCTCCGGTGACAGCTGCTCACATCAATGCGGGCTTGCGAGGTTAAGCTACGGACTAGTGCTTGACTTTCGTCCAATCTTTCCTCTGGCGACTGCTGGGAATCCCCAATTTCTTGCGATACTTGGTGATTGTTCGGCGAGCGACCGTCAGGCCCAGCTTAGAGAGCTCTTTCACCAAATCATCGTCGCTGTACGGCTTCTGTTTGTCTTCTTTATCAATCAACTCAGTCAGCTTGAGCCTGATGGTTTCCCAGGCAACATCCTCACCATCTTCGCTGCGAGTACCGTGAACAAAAAAGCGTTTGAGAGGAAAGATCCCGCGAGGCGTTTGTATCCATTTGTCATCGACGGCTCGGCTGATCGTGGTCACGTGAACTCCGACCACGTCCGCGATCTGCTGCATCTTGAGCGGTTCAATGTGTTCCGGGCCGTCTTCCAGAAACTTTTTCTGGTAGTCGACAATGGCCTGAGCAACTTTGCGAACCGTATTGCGACGCTGTTGAATGGCCTCGATCAACCAGTTCGCTGACTCGATCTTACGACGGATGAATTCCTTCTCTTCGGTCGTCGCCGACGGATCCGCCAAGCGGCGTCGATAGTACTCGCTGATACGCAGCGAAGGCACTCGGTCGTCTTCCAAACGCACCACATATTGGCCCTCGGAATCCTGTTCAACCACGACGTCGGGCGTCACGATCGGGACGTGCGTTTCCAAAAACGCCGCACCCGGCTTTGGATTGAGATGGTGGAATTCTTCCTTGGCATCTTGAATCTGCTCGATGGTCAATCCTGTCTTCTTTTCGATCTGCGGCAGGCGATTCTCAGCCAAGTCCTCCAGATGATCGGAAATCAGAATTTTCAGTTCCTCATAATGATCCATGCTTGGTTTCAGCTGGTTGAGCAAACACTCGCTGAGATTGCGGGCCGCAATCCCCGCCGGCTCGAGGGACTGCACCAGCTTCAAAGCTTCCGCGGCGGCTTCCAAATCCTCCTCGGTATGCTCGGACGGCAACAGATCCCGCAAACTGCCCTTGAAATACCCACCGTCTCGGGCGTCCAGCGTGGAGATAATCCGCTCAGCGATCTCCTCCACCCGACTATTAACTTCCATC
>JANSWS010000446.1 GCA_024743355.1 bacterium | reverse complement strand
GGGAACAGAGTAAGCAAACCACTCTGTTTTCTCGGTTTTCTCCTGTTCCATCAAATAGCATGCTGACAAGCTGTCTATGGAATAACTCGCAGTCGCCAGCTTTGCAATGTATTTTTCCCCAGCCGACTTGTGTGGTACAACGAGCGCAAGCGGGAGAGTAACTTGGATTTAGCGCAACATCAAAAAACGCGAGTGAGTGAGCGAGTGAGTTTCAGTCGCCATCGAGTACACACTCGCTTGCGCTGCGTGCTTATAAATCCAATGCCAAAATGCTTCACAGCGTTCGGTATCAGGTCTAGCAAGCTAGCCTCGGGTCTCAACAAGCCCTCTCCGCAAGCCGCTAATAGGTTGGCAATTCTTGCCTGACTGATGCCTCAAGGAGTTTCGACTTTCTCTTCACCTCCCGTCAGCACAACGGGACTCTCGCCCTCCGCGATCTCAGTCTCTGCTTTCTCAGTTTCTTCCGCCCCTTGCTTGGCTGCCTCGAACAAGCGTTCTTGCCGATAGGCGCCGAAAGCCTGTGAGTTTCGAAGCTCTCGTTCCGACAAATTCCTTTCTTTTGAGGACAGCAACTGGGTACCTTCGATCTTGGCACCGGCGAATCGTGTTCCCTCATAGATTGTTCCCCGCTGCCATGGGCCAGCTCCCAGCAGCCAAGTGTCCTTGGCGTTGCTTGAAGACTTGGCGATGCCGGATTGCCAGTAGGGCAGACGTGTTTCGCGTTCGTAAGCAAAAACGGCCAACTTGGCGGCCCCAAGCTTGGCTTCCCGACGTGCAATCGACATCTCGGGCAAGGCGGGCAGCAAGGGTGTATTCGTAAATACGCTGCTCGCCGAGCTAATTGCATTGTTGGCAGGCACACCATAGGTAACCGTATGGCTGTCCAAACCGAGTGCGCCCATGCGTGCTTCGGCGATGATATCCGCTTCTTCCCGGCCTTCCACCAGCAGCACCCCAGCCCCCACCATTTGCTGGCGAAGTGAGCTGATCACATAATCGGAATCAATCAACAGCGGGCTTTTTTGAGTCTTCAGGTAGGTCGTATCCAGGAATACCGTTTTCTTGGAGAGTGGAGAAAAATCCAACTGTGCCACCGTCGCATCGACAGCGTCGGAAATCAGCAATTGCTCGGTAGCCGTATGGCTCTTGGTGGCGCCGCAGCCCAATGTGAATGCTAGCAAACAGAGCTGCACGTACAGCAAACACCACCAACAAGCTTTCAAATTCAGGGATGTTCCCGCGCGGGCGTTTGATGGAGCCGATCCAACCATGGCAACTGCCGATTTGCGCGCTATCGACGCAATGTGCCGAGGAAATCCGCAATCTGCGGAAGTCCATGCGTATTTCGACAATCTTAGGCTTCTCAATGCGGAAAGTTTCATGGCGGGAGCGTCGCTCTGGAGCAAAGCGTGCTGTTGATGATCTTGGCACAAAACGCTATGCCACAGGGCGTCTGCAGACTAATTTGCTATCACTATGCCCCTTACTTTTACTTCTCAGGAGAGCGGCAGATGAAATTTACCAGTAGCTACCGTCCCCAGACGGTGGACGACCAACCGTAGCTACCGTCGCCAGACGGTGGACGACCAACCGTAGCTACCGTCGCCAGACGGTGGACGGCGTCGACGGTAGACGACGTCGACCACGCTCTGGCGAGCGTGGCTACGGCAAGAGTTCATCTGCTGCTCGCCATAGTACGAGAGAATCGAGTGTTAGCGGATGTTCCTTCCTGGTTGCAAGTCCAGCCAATGTTCGTTGGCTGCCGTCTCGCAAATGGAAACGCGTTTGGCATCGTTACTGGCAAGTAGTCTGCGAATTATGAGCTTTGGGGAGGTCAGTCGCCGTACGCTAAGCCGCGAGCGCATCCATTGCTAGCCAAAGCTAGTTTCATTACGCTGAAAGAACAGATTGAACTGCAACAAAGCACTTGAGGACCATGGTGACGCTTATGAGCACTCTAGATGTCGTTATGTCGGGTCTCATGCATCGTTACCGCCGGCGGGTGAAGGCGGTTGACGTCATCCTTTCGCACATGCTGTCTGCCGAAATCATTGCCCGCGAGCAAGATATCGAAAATGACCACATCGCCTTTCGAACGCTGGGGGTTCCGCAACTGGGGATTCGCTCACTCGAGAAGATTTTTCTGCACTATGGCTATCAAAAGCGTGATGCTTACCACTTCGCCGGCAAGAAGCTGGATGCATTTTGGTACTCCCCACCCACGGCGGAGTACCCTCGCATCTTCATCAGTGAGTTGCGGATTCATGACTTGAGCATTGAGTCTCAAAGAATCATTCGCTCCTACACCGACGAGGTAGTCAGTGATCCGGTTGATGCGCTTGATCTAGACTCGGGCGAAGAAGTCGATCGATTCCTGCACCAGGGGTTGTGGCGGATCCCTACCTGGAGCGACTATCAGTTCCTGGCCAACGAGAGTGAGTATGCGGCTTGGACCATTTATAATCGCTACTATCTGAACCATTTCACCATCAGCGTTCACAATCTTCCACCGCCTTACAATCAGCTGGACCGTTTCAACGATTTCCTTGAAGCTCACGGAATTCGGCTCAACGACGCGGGGGGAAAAATCAAAGTCAGTCCTGACGGTCTGCTGTTGCAAAGTTCCACGGTGGCTGAGATGGTGCATGCTGAGTTCGACGATGGCCAGGGCGCGGTCATCCACCAACCCATTGCAGGATCCTATGTCGAATTCGCCGAGCGGCGCGTACTACCGGAATTTTCCGACCTTCCAGCGGATCAGATCGCACGCCAGCATCGCAGGGACGGATTCGAAGCTGGTAACGCGGACAAGATCTTCGAAAGTACGTTTAGTTCTCAAACCGGTCGAGAATCATAGCAAAGCCCGCAACTGTTCGGTCGCATCAACGAGCCATGTGGCCACCTGATCGATCTCAGACTGTGTGTTAAAGCGGCCAATTCCGAAGCGCAGGCTGCTGCGAGCCTCATCTTCCGACAAGCCGATGGCTTGCAGTACGTGACTCGGCGCAGGCTCGGCACTGGTGCAGGCGCTGCCGCTGCTGGCTGCCAGTTCAGGCACGGCCAGCATCAAACTCTGACCTTCCACGGGGTAGAAGCAACAGTTGAGATTGCCGGGCAGGCGACAGCCGGAATCCTCCAGCCGCGGACCATTCAACCGCAGCATATCCAAGGAACGAGCCAGTGATTGAAAGAGACGGTCACGCAGTCCCGTGATTCTCAGCGCGTCTTCTTCCAGGTTGCTGGAACACACCTCCAAGGCTCGGGCCATGCCGACAATGGCGGGCGAATTCAACGTCCCCGACCTCAAGTTGTGCTGCTGCCCGCCGCCAACGATTTGCGACTGCAGTCGCACACGCCGCTCGCGGCGACGCACGTAGAGTCCACCAATTCCCTTGGGCCCGTAAAACTTGTGCGCCGAAAAGCTCAACAGGTCAACGTCCAGATCATCCACATGTACTGGAATGCGGCCCACTGCTTGGGCTGCATCGGTGTGAAGCAAGGCGCCATATTGGCGACAGAGCTTGGCGATCTCCGCCAAGGGCTGAACGACACCAATTTCATTATTGGCTAACATCACGCTCACCAATGCCGTATCTTCATCGATGGCCGTGCTTAAGCGTTCCAAGTCGATCATGCCTGGCACGGAGTCATGCCGTCCCTGCGGCTGCAGCAACTCTATTTGAAAGCCACCCTTTTGCAATCTTTGCAGGGGCCCGAGCAACGCCTGATGTTCGGAAACCAAGCTGACAATCTTGCGACGCTTCTGTCTGGAATGCAGACAGGTACCCAACACCGCCAAATTATTGCTTTCAGTCGCGCCGCTTGTAATGACGATTTCTTCTGGATCGGCGCCTAGCAGTCCCGCCATCTTCGCCACAGCGTCATTGACCATTGCAGCCACTTGTCTTCCGGCGGCATGAGTCGTACTACCGGCGTTGGCGAAGTACTCACCGAACAGAGGTAACATCGCCTCGAGCGCTTCGGGCGCGATAGGTGTCGTAGCATGATGATCCAGATAGATCACTGAGACGCAACTCGCCGATTAAAACAAATGGGTCAGGCATAACTGCGACCAGGTCTCGAATGCGTCGAGTTCCTGCTTAAGTTGCTCGCAGTCGGCAAACCCGCTGTTGGTCAACTCCGTTTCGCGAGCCTTGGCCGCGGGAGACTTTAGCTTCAGCAAATGCACGACCCCCAAATGGACTCGCCCCACGGGCGTCGTATCGTCGTAAATGAAACCCACCAGTTCTTCATGATATTCGGAGCCCACTTCAATCTCTTCCTCGAGTTCCCGCAACATGCCTGATCGGTAGAGATCATCACCCTGAGCATCCTCGCGCGAGATATGTCCTCCGACTCCGATGCTCTTCAAAGCGTGCAGTCGCTTCTCGCCTTGGCCTTTGCCGCGGGTGTACTGAAACAAACTACACCTGCCATCAACTTGGGCCTCTAGGATGGCGTAAGGGATGAGCTGTTTATAGGTAGGATCCTCCTCCACTTGGCTTCTCGGCCGGAACTCCATGTACTTCGGATTCAACAGGGCTTGCAAGGCATCGGGACAAAATTCCCGGAAACCACTGAAACGACCCAATTCAACCAGTCGGGATTCGGGTATGACCAATACTTCCTCTTCCGACATCTTGCTTACCTTTCTTCTTAAGTTGAATACCGTGGTAGCTCGGGAGAACCCACAGGAGCGTTCGCATTGGGCTCAGCAACGTCCGATCAATTAGTGTTCGACAGTCGCCTTTCGCTCGGCGAAAGATGCGGAAAAAACGCTGCTTTCGCCGAGCGAAAGGCGACAGTTATTGATCTAACGTTGCTTATCAGCTTAGCGAACCTTACGCGATGGTGGGGCGTTTTTCTGCCAGTGTTCAAACAATCAACATGCAATCACCATAGCTAAAAAAGCGGTAGCGCTGTGCGATGGCTTCCTCGTAGGCCCGCATCACGAATTCACGCCCAGCGAAGGCACTCACCAAAGCCAGCAGCGTACTCTTCGGCAAATGAAAGTTTGTCATCAGCGCGTCAAGTGCTTGAAATTCATAAGGCGGCTTGATGAAAATGTCCGTCATGCCGGACCACGCACGAAAAGGACCTGCTTGAGCTTCTGCCGCAGATTCAACCACCCGGACTGACGTCGTTCCAACGGCGACGATACGACCACCGGCCTCACGACACTCCCGAAGTTTTTCTGCCGATTTCTCGGAAAGCTCGCCATACTCGGTGTGCATCTGATGCTGTGAAAGGCGCTCGGTATTGACCGGCCGAAAAGTGCCAAGCCCCACGTGCAAAGTTACCGGCACCGTCATCACACCTTTCGATTGCAAATGTCGAATGAGATCTACGGTAAAGTGCAGTCCAGCCGTGGGAGCAGCCACGGATCCGGGATGCTTGGCATATACGGTTTGGTAGGCTTGAATGTCATGATCCACCATTTGGCCATCGCGAATATACGGAGGCAAGGGCACGCGACCATAGCATTCCAGCACTTGAGGCGTGTCCAGGTCTATGGGTCTTACTGCCAAATGACCGCTGTCGAGTTTGGCGACAACGCTCAGCACTGGCTTGGCTCGCCCCTCTCGATCGAGCAACGAAATCGTTTCGCCTGGCACCAGGTTGCCACGGGTCTTGCTTAAAATCTCCCACAGACCGCTGCTGTCCGCCTTTAGGAACAGACCCTCCCACTTGCCTCCGGTTGAAGTTCGCGTGCCGATCAGGCGAGCCGGAATGACCTTGGAATTGTTGAGTATCAAAGCATCTCCGGCATTCAGAATTTCGGGGAGATCCCGAACATAATAGTGCTCGATGCTTTGCGACTTGCGATCCAGCAGCATCAATCGCGCGTCAATCCGATGCTCGACAGGATGCTGTGCAATTAACTCGCGGGGTAGTTTGAAGTCATAGGCGGCAACTTCATCCTGATCAACTTCTATATTCTTCATCGATTCCTGGCTCCGCAGAGCGGACGGGCTAAGTTCGCATTAAAATTGAAACTTCGGTGTCGTGACTCGGATCTGTCCGCCGGGATGTTAGGACATCGCCAGTGATGGAATCAAAGATAGCGGCAAGCACTATATCGTGAAACTGGATGAACTCCTGCCAATTAAATTTAAGGGTTCTTCGGAGGAATTAGTGGGTCAATGAGCAGAGCTTGAGCCCCTCGGGAATCGGAACAACAAAGCCTTCCAATGGATGGTTGCAGAGTTGGAGTCTGTGGCCTGGTC
>JANSWS010000548.1 GCA_024743355.1 bacterium | reverse complement strand
TGCTCGTTCGCCTACGGCTCACTTCACAACTCGGCAGCTAATGCAAATGCAATACTCGATAGGAACTTCTAGTTGTCGCTAAAGAGAAGAAGTAGTTGTCGCCGAACAGAAGCTATCAGAATTTGATCGATCATGTGCCAATCTCTTGGCTCGTCACGAAAAATGCAAAGATTTGGCGAGGCTCCTCGATGTGTCGCCTCGCACTGTCGAAGTTCATCGCAAGCGTATACTCGACCAACTCGGTCTGAACAACGTACTTGAATTGACGAACACGCTGTGCCGCATTCAAGACGCTGGCCTCGCTGACTTTGGTCTCTAACCAAACATCGTTGCGGTCAACTGCGAATTACGGCGTCTTCAATACGCGTTTCCTGTGGACAAGAGGGGGCAGAGCACTTCAAACGAGGTGAAGACAAGCGGGACCTTGGCCGTGTTGCGCTTCAGGCGAAGATCGAGTCAGCCAAATTGGCCTTTCAGTGCGGAACGCACGGCAGGATTAAGCCTCGGACTTTAGTACGACGTTTCCCAGACCACACAGCCACAAAGTCGCGAAGCGACGACAGGAAACGCGCTACCTGAATGACGTGCGGCGCGGTGGGTTCCCGAAATCGAACCACGGCATGTTATTCCGACCATTCTCCTTCGCTATTGGGGCTCGAGCATTGCCTTTACGATGTGCCACCTAAATACTGCGACTCGCACGCGGCCGGAAACCCCTTGGCAAATCGATATCCACCATGACGTCCGTTCCTGTCGTCGCTTCGCGACTGGCGTTTCCGAGCCTGTCCGTTCCTTGGGCTAAAGCCCAAGGCTATTGCCTGTCGTCGCTTCACGACTAAATCCGCCAAGCAGGACCTTGGCCGTGTTGCGTTTCAGGCGAAGATCGAGTCAGCCAAATTAGCCTTTCAGTGCGGAACGCACGGCAGGATTAAGCCTCGGACTTTAGTCCGAGGTTTCCCAGGCAAGTCGCGAAACCGGTTACGATTTTAGGGACAGCGGGTGACGATGCAAAGAAATACCAAGAGCGAGCCGTAGGCAAAGCAATCGAGGAGTCCAAGTCATGAATTCCGCTAATAGATATGTAAAAATAGTTGAATGGTCCGAAGAAGATCAGTGCTTCGTCGGCAGTTGCCCGGGCCTTTTTTATGGCGGATGCCATGGGGATGATGAACAGTCCGTTTTTGCTGAACTTTGCCAAATTGCCGAAGAGACCGTGAATTTGTACAAAGCCGAAAACCGGTCTTTGCCACCTGCAACATCCGGCTACGATTGGGCAAACACAATCACGAATACAAGTACGACGAATTGACGATCTGTCGCTGATCAACGCCCTCTGAAGCCCCAAGGAGTGGATTGGTGAATGTTGTCGAAGAAACGTCAGACAGTCTGGGACGAAATCTGCCTACGACGATGGTTACGAGTCGTTTCGATTTGGAATCAACGACTACGGTGCCCGGTCGAAAGAACGCGAAGGGTGCATACTTGAACGTGGCCGAACTTGCCCCAACGACAGCAGCGCCCAGCGAGTTCAGTTGCAAGGTTGTGCACCTGCGGAGAAGTGCCGATTGTCTGGAAGCAATGCTCAATACTTACGAGATCTTGTGTGGGCAGTCTCCAGTCCCTCACTGCTAGCTCCGAAACCATTCGGGCCAGCCTCAGGGGCGGCTGTTGTTCCGGCCACATGCTTACCGACGCAGGCTATCGATCCTAGGCATTTGGCAGAGCATATGCGTGCGGCAGATGACCATCGGGTTGGCAAGTATTTCGAGCGTTTAATTGTGTATTGGCTCCGCTATGTGCGACGCTTGGAAGTGCTTTCGGTCGGCGAGGTAGTTCGACAAGCAGGTCGCACCAAGGGCGAAATCGATATTCTGTTTAACGACGAGCTGGGGCGGATGACGCATTGGGAACTGGCCGTCAAGTTCTATCTTTTCGTCGACGAGCTGGAGCATGCCCGCCGCTACGTGGGCCCCAACCCAACGGATCGCCTGGACAAGAAAGTCTCCAAACTTTTTGATCATCAATTGAGACTGGGGCGCGAACATCATCCCGAAGTGCAAATCCAACAAGCCCTCATGAAGGGCCGCATCTTTTACCCGGTGAATCCTGGAAAGCCTGGGGTCGCAGACAAGGAGCTCCCCGAGTTCTTGGCGGAAGATCACTTGCAGGGACGCTGGCTACGAGCTTCGGAGGCTGCCGCATTACTGCCGCAAAAGTCCTACTTTCGCGTTCTGCGAAAACCATTCTGGCTTTCAACGGAACTTTCGCGGCAACCTGAAGAGCTCTGTGAATGCAACGCTATGCGGCACGCTCTCGATGCTCACTTTTGCCAGAAGAACCCTCGACCCATTTTGTTAGCGAAGATGGACTACTGCGCGAATGTATGGAAAGAGTCCGAGCGTTTCTTTATCGTTTCGGATCACTGGCCGAATCTGTGATCAGATAGCTGGGGCTGTTTGATCAGCGGCGGCTAGCTACAGCTACCGCGGTGTCTTCAAGCTCGGGTCTAACTTTCTAGCCTGGGCAAAGGCCTTGCGAGCTTCCGCTTCGTTACCTTGCGCGGTGAATACGACGCCTCGTGTGAAAAACAACAGGGCCTCATCAACCGGTCCCTGCTCGGCTTCCGCCAGATCCGCCTCCGCCTGCTCGAGGTTGCCCGACTCCGCATGGCATTGCGCTCGCCAGAGCACGGCGGTTCCGTATTGCTCCGCGTCCAAGCCAACTCCGGCGATCGCCTGGTCGAGCAAGGGCAAAGCTGCCGCGGTGTCGTCGGCTGACATTCTCTCTTGTGCCTGGTCGAAGGCCTCTTGGGCAGAGGCAATTTCCGTGGAAGGCACCGAGTCGCCGCAACCGGCTAACAAGCAAGTTAGCCCTGCCAGAAGGAAGCTGTGGAACCACAGCAGTCTCGCCGAATTTTGCATGGAATGCTTCTCAGTATGTAGCAGAACAACCGTTCGAGACGTGTGATGAAGAGAGATGCCCTCCCCGCAAATCGCGGGGAGGGCATCTCAGACATATCCAAAGAGCAGGGACCAAAGTCCTTACCCTTAACGGGAGGACAGTTTACTGAGGAACTTGTGCGATTTCGCCGCCATCGCGTGTGCCCAATGCCCGCCATACTAGCAGGTCGATTCCGTCGCTGAAGAACTGGATGGATCCATCTCCCATGGCTCCATTGACACCACCAGTGTGCATACTGCGGGCAGCAATGATGGCGTGTTCGCCGGGTGCGTCCGGGATAGCGCTCCAAGTACCGCAGTCAAAACCTCTCCAGTTCGGCCCAACCACATGGTTGTAGAGTGTGCTCGAGTAGAAGCCAAAGGGCCAACCGTTCGAGAAATCACTGCCGCTCAGCCAGCGTCCCGCGGAATTGAAATGAAATCGCGAGGGGCCCGGGTTGGCCATGCACTGCTGCATCACAAAGTCCGGATCCAGCAAGCCCTGCGTTCGTCCTGGCATAGTGATCACATCGAAACGATTGTCAGGCGGACTATTACTCAAATCGTTGCCGCTGCCCTTAGTTCGCTCCGAGAAGAAGACCGTATTGCTTAAACCGTCGGGGTAGGCGCCGACCTTGAGAACTCCAATGGTGAACGCTCCGTTGCCGCGACAGGACAAACCATTGTTGGACGCGTTGATGTTATCGTTGTTGTTGGAGTCCAAAGCACCAGCGTAGGGAGTTGAACCTCCGAAATTTGCTCGATAGTTGTTCTCGCTGATGATCTGATCGGTATTCGGATCACTAGGGCAAATGAACAACGAGGCTGCATTCGCGTAGGCGGCGTAATTGACATTCTCGGGTACTCCGCCGCGAGTCATGCGGACTGCGGAAGGCGCGCCAAAGTCGATCAAGTCATAAATGTTCTTCTGCTCCATGAACGGCAAAATGAAGATATGCACCGATCGAAAACCCGTCCAATCGGTGGAGCCAGCTCCCTGCTGTACGCTGTTGTAATTGGTGTAGCTAGTACGAGGGCTCCCACCGCGGATCCAATCAGGTGCCAGTCTCGCGGGAGGGAATTTGCGGTGAGCCGACTCGTAGTTATACGCAGCCAATCCCATTTGCTTCAGATTGTTGGAACACTGCATTCTTCTGGCGGCCTCGCGTGCCGATTGCACTGCAGGCAACAGCAATCCGACCAGGATGCCGATAATGGCGATGACGACC
>JANSWS010000115.1 GCA_024743355.1 bacterium | reverse complement strand
GCTGGACAATAAAAACGTCGATGTGGTGACGATTGGGACTCCCGATCACTGGCATACGAAGATGGTCATCGATGCAGTGCGAGCTGGCAAGGATGTTTACTGCGAGAAACCACTCACGCTGACCATTGACGAAGGCAAGCAACTCAGGCAAGTTGTTTCCGATTCCGGACGCATTGTTCAGGTAGGCTCATGGCAACGCAGCGACCACCGCTTCCGATTGGCCGTGGAGATGGTTCGTGCCGGCCGTTTAGGCCAACTGCAGACAGTGGATGTTGTGTTGGGCAAGAACGTTACTGGTGGTCCTTTTGAAATCAGAAGGGTGCCTCCGAATTTCAATTGGGATCTTTGGCAGGGACAGACTCCGGATGTGCCCTATCTTGCCGAGAGAACTCATTACACCTTTCGCTGGTGGTATGAGTATTCGGGCGGTCAGATGACTGACTGGGGTGCGCATCATCTAGACATTGCCCAGTGGGCGATCAACAGCTATCCCATCGACATTCAAAGCACTGCCAAGTTCCCAAACGTTCGCGATGGCTACAATGTCGCCATCGATTTTGACGCACGCTACCAGTACGCCAATGGAGTCGTCATGACCGTACGTGACACGGGCCGCAATGGCATCATGTTTACCGGAGACGCAGGGCGGATCTTTGTCAATCGCGGCACTCTGGATGGCAAGCCCGTAGAAGAGCTTAAAGACAACCCACTGCCACCTGAGGATTGGCGGCTCTACGATTTCGATAATCTCGATCGACCGCAGCGAGCGGGAAAACTCGATGCGATTATCAACCACATGGGTAACTTCTTCGATTGCGTCCAAGCCCGCAGAACGCCTATCTCGGACATCGAAAGCCAGCACCGCAGCGTGAGCACCTGCCACCTTGGAAATATCTCCATGCGGCTAGGCCGCCCGCTGAAGTGGGATCCGGAGACAGAGCAGTTCCCGGACGACCATGAAGCCAATCGCCATTTGAGCCGCGACCAGCGTTCGGGATTTGAGACTACCTGAATCAAGGCAGAAAAATGATTGGCAGGAAAATGATTGGAGGCTAGCCGGATGCCAATCCAAGTTCACGCCGATCTACGCCCATCGTCCCAAGATGAATTCGCCGCTATCGCATATCAAGTAATGGGCGTGACTTTTGAAGTGCACAATGATATCGGGCGATTCTTCGATGAACATATCTATAAATACCGGGTGGCTGGAAAGCTAGGCAGTACGGCTGAGCTTGAGATTCCAATCGACGTCACTTTTGGTACCTTTCGTAAGAGGTACTATATAGACATGCTGGTAGACGGAACGGCGGTCTTTGAATGGAAGGCTGCTAGCTCAACAACTCGTTCGGGCCACTCGCTCTGGCGCGGCCTTCAAGGTGACGGCCTTTCAAGAGAATCTGGCAGCCTTCGAGCAACATGCCACGGCGTTTGTGCGCTACACTTCGGTTCCCGCCATGCACTGGATCAATGTGAATCGTGACGCAGTGCAATTTATTACTTTGTTTGCTGATTCTGATGATTGATTCGAAACGACAGCAAATCAAATGACAGGAAAATGAGTGGCAGGAAAATGGATGGCTCCGGCTAGAAGGGTCTACGTCTCAGCCATCTTCCTGCCCCATTTTTCTGCCAGCCATCTTCCTGTCCCATTTTTCTGCCAGCCATCTTCCTGTCCCATTTTTCTGCCAGCCATCTTCCTGTCCCATTTTTCTGCCAGCCATCTTCCTGTCCCATTTCGCAGCTCGCTGACTGAGAATTCGGATTGCGGTATGATGGAGCGTGTTCGATTACGGCAGTGTTTCGGGAGCGGCAATGAACAAAGTCTTGATTGTGATCGGTGATGCGACAGAGACGTTGGATACGATGTATCCCTACTACCGCTTGCAAGAAGCGGGTTTTGAGCCGGTTGTCACCGCGCCCGAAAAACGCCGCTATCAATTAGTCTTGCATGAAGTCAAACCTGGATGGACGATTACCAAGGAGTGGGAGGGATATACACTGGACTGCGACGTTCCCTTCAGCGAAGTGCGTGAAGAAGAGTACGCTGGCATCTTGTTTTCTGGTGGTCGCGCACCAGAGTACATTCGCTACGACCCGCATTTGGTTCGCATCACCAGGCACTTCTTTGAAATGGACAAACCCATCGCCAGTGTCTGTCACGGCGTAGAGATACCGGCCTACGCCGATTGCGTCCGTGGCCGCAGAATGGCCACAGTTCCAAAATGCAGATTTGACCTGGAAGTCTGCGGCGGCATCTTCGTAGACGAGCCCTGTGTCATCGATCGAAATCTGTTCAGCGGCCGCACCTTTCACGACAATGGTTACTACATCGGCCCCTGGATTGCCGCGTTGCAGGCCCGCCGCGGGCAATGACCGGCTGCCAGCCCTAGCGAACCTCCCCGACATCGCCCTCAAGCTCCGGGTTACTCCATGCCACGCCCTTCTCGACTAGTCGATTTGTCGATCGTGTTGTTTTCCTGCATCGCCTGCCCGCCGGTGTTTGCCCAGGAACAAGCGGAAAAGTCCGTGGCTGGAAACGAAAAGGTAGCGGAGATACTTGAGACCTTCGAGCCTCGAGGAGTTCAAAGCGACGGTTCACAGCCCACACCTCCCGACGCCTCGCTGGCGACTTTTCATTTGCGATCCGGATTCGACATCGATCTCGTCGCCAGTGAGCCGCAAATTTCGCAACCGCTATTCCTGAGTTGGGATTCTCGCGGCCGCATGTGGGTTGTGCAGTACCGACAATACCAATATCCGGCTGGACTCAAGGTTGTGCGTTTTGATCACCATTTACGAGCAGTCTTCGACAAGGTGCCCGAGCCGCCGCCGCACCATGTTCCCGGACAGGACCGCATAACCGTCTTTGAAGACACGGATCACGATGGACTCTACGACACGCAAAAGGATGTCATCACGGGGCTTAACATTGCAACCTCGGTTGCCATTGGCCACGGCGGCATCTGGGTGCTGAATCCACCCTACTTGCTCTTCTATCCCGATGCCGATGGAGACGACATTCCCGACAGCAGTCCACAAGTCCATTTGTCCGGTTTTGGTCTGCAAGATACACACTCCGTTGCCAACAGTCTGCTATGGGGTCCAGACGGTTGGCTCTACGGGGCGAACGGCAGCACGACGGGAGGCACTGTCAGTTCACAAGCCACGCCGGGAATCAAATTCCAAGGACAGTGCATTTGGCGTTATCATCCCGACCGAAGAGTCTTTGAGATTTATGCGGAAGGTGGAGGCAACACATTCAGTTTGGAAATCGACTCCAGGGGGCGCGTCTTCTGCGGAACCAATGGCGGCAACACGCGGGGTTGGTATTTGCCGCAAGGCAGTTACTCGCGGAAAAACTGGGGCAAACATGGGCCACTCACCAATCCCTTCGCCTTTGGCTTCTTTGAGGCTATGGGTTTTGAGGGCGATCCGCGACGATTCCCACAAGCCTTCACGATCTACGAAGGCGGATTGTTTCCGGCCGAGGAATTCGATGGTTCCATTATTGCTCCCAACTCCATGCAGAATCTGGTTTGGCACAGTCGACGTATTCCGGATGGCTCAACCTACCGCACCGTCGACCTGGAGAATCTACTGGAATGCTCCGATCGATGGTTCCGCCCGGTTTATGCCGGTGTCGGGCCAGACGGAGCCGTTTACCTGGCGGACTGGTACGATACACGACTGAGTCACGTGAGTCCCACCGACGACTGGCACAAGACCAGCGGTCGTGTGTATCGCATTCGTCCCAGCGAGTCGCATCCGATCTATGACTCCGGCAATCTAGCGCAGACTGCTGAAGAACAACTGATCGAGAACTTCAACCATCCGAACAAATGGTTGCGTCGACGTTCCGTTTTGGAATTAGGCTGGAAAGGGAAGACTTCGCCCGAGTCCTTACAGAAGTTAGTGAACCTGGTGGATCAGACAGGATCCTTGGAGTCTCTGTGGGCAATCCATTTGCTGAATCAACTCACAGGCAGCCTGAGTGAAAGGTGGATGCAGCACCCCAGCCCAGACATCCGCAGGTGGGTCACAAGATTGCTGGGAGATCGTCACGAAAGCCACCCCGGCTTGGTTGAGCTGGCCGCGAATGAAAGCGATGTGCAAGTCCGCAGTCAACTCGCCGCAACCGCCCGCCGGCTGAATCATGCCGTTGGTCTGGGAATAGTCGCACAACTATTAAAGCACGACGAAGATCTGCAAGATCCCCATATGCCGCTGATGCTGTGGTGGGCAGTAGAGTCACATGCCGAAGACTGGCCGGCAATCGAGGGTCTGGTCAGCAACCGCGAACTTTGGGAACGACCACTCATGCGGCAGGCCATCGCTGGCCGTCTCATGCAACGTTACGCGGCCACTGGTTCTGCTGCCGACCTGGAGTTCTGTTGCCAACTGCTGAAGGCGGCTCCTAACCAGGAGAGTCGCGAGTTGCTGATAGAAGGTTTCAACCAGGCCTTCCAGGGACGCACCATGCCACCTCTTCCCGATTATTTGGTGCAGGAGCTGAAAGCCTATCAAGTTGCGCGGGGCGACAGTGGGCTGGTACTGGCCATCCAACAGGGCGATGCCGAGGCTTGCGACCAAGGCTTGCAGCAGTTGCGTCAGCCGCAGACGGACTCTGGACTTCGGATTGCCTTGGCCCGGGCGTTTGGTGATTACAAGTTCGCACCCGCACAAAGTACACTCCTGCAGCTAGCCACCGGTGGGTTGGGCGGCTCACCGGCCCTGCAACGCGTTGCCTTGCAGTCACTCACTCGGTATGACGACATCGCCATCGCCAAGGCAATCGCCCAAGCGTTTGATAACTCGATTCCCGCCGAGCATGCCTTGCGAGAAACCGGCTGCCGGACTCTAGCAAGCCGCAAGGATTGGGCCCTGGTGTTGTTGAACGAGATTAATAGCTGGCGTCTACCAGCGACGGCAATCCCACCGGACGTCATTCAGCGTCTAAGGACCTATGCGGACAACCAGATCATCAGGGAGGTGGAACAGGCATTCGGCCCGGCAGCAGAGATTTCGGCTCCCGAACAAGCACAGGAGATCGAACGCTTAACGCAGATGCTGACTCAATCCGTTGGAAATGCTGACGACGGCGCCCAGCTCTTTGCGGAGCGCTGCGGCAAGTGCCATCGGCTGTTCGGACAGGGAGCCACGATCGCACCTGAACTGGACAATTATGATCGGATGAATCTCAAATTCTGGCTGCCTGCCATCGTGGCCCCCAGCCTGGAAATCCGCGAAGGCTACCAGTCCTACTTGGCCTTAACGGCGGATGACCGAGTCGTGACAGGCATGATTTCAGCCGAGGACGGAAATTCGGTAACGTTACGCACCGCCGACAATCAGGAAATTCTATTGGCCCGCGAGGACCTTTTGGAATTGCGGGCATTGCCGACGTCCCTGATGCCCGAGGACAGCCTTAAAGACTTGGAAGCTCAACAGATCCGCGATCTCTTCGCCTACCTGACTCGCCCCAGGCCCGAGATGTCATCCAACTAGCCTGGCGGCAGCAGCGATTCCTTCAAACGCCATTGCCCCGGCTGCACGATCTGCGTGCACTTCTTCCAAGAGCAAGGCATCGAAGCATGCCGCTCATTTGCCCATCCGGCAAAAAGCGGCATTCGAAACGTGATGCCAACATTTGCCGCGGTCTGAGTTGTGAGCTAGCCTTTCGACGATCCGTCTAACTACGGTCGACTACGTCACATTCGATTTGATCCTCGCAATCCGACCAAGCGTCAGTCTGATGTGGCTCATGGGTCCCCACGAGTTGGTCGCATGCCTGCATTTCCAGCCAAGTTGCGTGCAGACCGCATGCACCCACTCGCGGCCACACAACTTAATACTCATGGAGCACGCCATGAATAGCCCCCAGCCAAACGCGTTCACGGACTTCGCATTCTCCTTTGAAACAGCCAGCCAAACGGCATGTACCTGGCCAGCTACCGAGTCCGTATTGACATCCGGCGACGAACCATTGGCTTTGGAAAATTGCCAGGCGATTCAATGCAGCGAGTCTCTCGTGAATGTCGCGCCCCACATCGAAAAACAAATCGAAGATCTCATCGATGGCACGGCACAAATCATTGTGGCCGACCAGAGCGAATGCTCTGATCATCAGCATTCATTAGCTGCGGAAGGTACGGCGCCTGTTACCGAAGCTCCTTCCAAGCTGCAAACAGCTGCTGGCCCGGAGAAGTCGTCGCTAGCAAGTCACGCTTCCGCTTGCAACGAACGGCAGGCGGGTACTGCCCCTACCAGCAGCCCGGATTTTGCGAATGTCCATCCCTTGGAGGAACTGAAGTCTAGCTTCGTCAAACTGGGGACGAAAGAATCTGACGTGGCTTCCTACCTGAAGGCTGCGGTGCGCACATTGTCCCGCTTCCACCGGCTGGCCGGTTTCGGGGTATGGGGCAGAAAGGACGGCGACAACTTTAGCGACTACGCATCTGCCAAAGGTTTATTTGCAGAGCATGACAAACAACTGTTGCGAGAAGCGGTTGTGCATTGCTTGCGAGTCTCACACGGAAAAAACAAGACGTTGCTCTTCGGCCCCGTGCAAACAGCGCGTCAATCTCTGCATTTGGTGAGCATCGACATCAAACGGGTACCCTACCACAATTTGGTCATCACCTTCGCATTTGCCGTGCATGATGAGCAGGCTTCCGACTTGGCTTCGCTGCATTCGCAACTTCGTACTTCCGTGCGGTTGATGCTGGAGCATCTACCCCGCCTCGAGTCGTTCCCTGAGTCTGGCTCCAGCCCTGCGTCACAAGCTCTCAAGGATTCATCCGAGAGCGTGTGCGATAAGGAAACAACGAAAGCGTGTACAAGCCCTGCCGTAACAGGCGACCCTACAGCCAGCCCAACAGCCCCTCTTCGTAATGAATCGTTAGCCGAGGCTCTCACCCAAACCGATCCAGCATCTACCGATCCAGCATCCGCCCATTCATCGGCGCGATTTAGGGACGCGTTTTCAACGGTCCTCATGCTGCGATCCCTGTTGTTTGACTTCCCAATCGCCAGCGCCCTGCAACGCACGGTACGCCTCCCAAATACGGCAAACCACAGAGAACCCACACCGCCAGCGGCAGCAGAAATGCCTGTCCCAGTGGAAGCGGAAATACAGACAGAGCCTGAGTCGGCGGCCGACGATCACGTGTTGGCTGCTCCGATTTCAGAGATGCCGTGTTCGCAGAACCAGACATCCGAAGTTCCCAAAGAACCCAAGCAAACCAACTGGTGGCCCACATCGCTATCCGCTCGCCTGGGTCTGTTATTTATCCTGTCCGCCGCTGGCATCCTGTTTCTGGGCTGGATGCCCTACAAACACGTCAGTCACGCCAACTTGGTTCCGTCAGAAATCCGAGAGCTGGCTGCGCCCATGGACATGAAATTCCTGGAAGCTTTGGTTCAACCCGGCGACCGTGTGCGAGCAGGTCAGCTGTTGGCCCGATTTGAATGCCCGGCACTGGACGAACAGCGGCGCGTGTTGATTGGTGACTTAGAGCAAGCCACTGAGCGAATGCGTGTGGCCCAGCGTGAGCAGAATGACCAGGCTGAGGCCGAATCGCAGATTGCCATTTCCAACTTGCGCAGCCAACTCGCGGAACTCACTCAAACTCTATCCACATGCAACGTGCGAGCGCCCGTTGATGGTTATGTCTTGGAGTCCAACCTGAGCGGTCGAGTAAATCATGACATTCCGACCGGCGAGCCGCTCATCAAGCTGGTTCCTCTGGGTGCTTACCATCTGCAGCTGTGCGTGAACGAGCAACAGCGGGGCGCTCTAGCTGTTCATCAATCTGGAACCTTTACCTGCGGATTCCCGACCTGGCAGGAGCTTTCCTATACCATTCACAACATCTCTCAGGAGACCGAAACGCAGAGTGGCGAGACAACTTACTTAGTGGAAGCCACCTTGGATGCTGGGGAACAGCTCAAAAAACTACGACCGGATTCCCAGGGAACGGCCAGGACCAACACGGGTTGGCAGCCGCTTCCATGGATTCTACTTCAGGGCTGGTAGAAGCCGGCGGTTCGGCTATGGCTAAGCATGTTCCACACCGGCACAAGCTTACTATTACAGCCCTCACCGCACCGCGTGTCTTGAATGGCGACCGTGACTTGGCCACAATACATCCTCGGTCCCCAACCGTCGGAATAATCCGCGATGCATGTGGGTGTTTCACACGGGCATTCTGCTTGTGGCACTCCGTTGGGCTAGCCGCACCTTGTTGAATCTCGCCGCGAAATCCCGCTCGCGGCTTTCCCACCCCACCGGAGATCCCCCATGACTTGGCTTTCGAACCTACCGCTTCGCGTCAGCGCGACGGCACTCTGCGGAATCCTGTGCTTGGCTTGCTCGTTGCAAGACACCTGTAACGCTCAGACGAGCTTAGGCAGCATTGAACGGCTGTCTGACAAGATGGACGCCTTGGTCGATGAGGGTGCCAAAATAGAAATTTTGGCCAGCGGTTTCACATGGACAGAGGGACCATGCTGGATAGGTGGCAGCGATGGCCACTTGCTTTTCTCCGACATTCCAAGGAACAGCATTTTCCGCTGGGATACGGACGGCAGCATTTCTTTGTTCATGTCTCCATCGGGCTACACCGGGGTTACCTACTACGGTCTCGAGCCGGGAAGCAATGGTTTATTCCTGGATCTTGATGGGCGGCTGTGCATGTGCGAGCACGGTGATAGGCGTGTCAGCGTACTGACCGACCGGGGCGGCAAACTGACTATCGCCGACCGTTATCAAGGCAAGCGACTCAATAGCCCCAACGACGCCGCGGTGAAAAGCAATGGTGACATTTACTTCACCGATCCACCCTACGGGCTGCCGGAGCGTTTCACGGACCCTCGTCGCGAAATTCCATTCTGCGGAGTCTACAGGGTAACGCCCAAAGGCCAGGTTGATTTGCTCACCAAAGAGATCGAGCGTCCCAACGGAATTGCCTTTTCACCGGACGAGAAGACACTTTACGTCGCCCAGTCCAATCCCGCGCAAGCGAATTGGACTGCCTTCCCGGTAAAGGAAGACGGTACTCTGGGGACAGGCCGTGAGTTCTTTGATGCCACCGATCGCGTGGAAAAAGAGCCTGGACTTCCCGATGGCATGACGGTGGACCCGCAAGGAAATATTTGGGCAAGCGGACCCGGAGGCATCTACGTGTTTGACCCCAGTGGGAAATTACTGGGCCGACTGGTGACCGGAGAACGCACCAGCAACTGTACTTTTGGCCCCAATGGTTGGTTGTTCATGACTGTAGATTCGTACCTTTGCAGGGTCCAAACCAATGTCAAATAGAATTGCATTGTGCTTGCTTGCCATTGGCCTCACGACATCCAGCCTGTTTGCGGAGACTCCCAATGTGCTGTTCATCGCGGTCGACGATTTAAGACCGCAACTGGGCTGCTACGGCAAATCCCAAATGCACACTCCCAACATCGACCGGCTTGCTGCCCAGGGAGTGCTATTCGAACGCGCGTACTGCATGGTTCCCACATGCGGTGCGTCGCGTGCATCGCTGATGACGGGAGTGCGTCCCAGCCCCGATCGCTTTGTAAATTACTTGGCTTGGGCGGAAAAGGACGCTCCATCCGCGGTCCCACTTCACACGCATTTCAAAAGCAGCGGCTACAAAACGATCAGCTTGGGGAAAGTCTTTCACCACAAGACGGATCACGCCGACGGCTGGAGTGAACCTGCCTGGCGATCGCAAAGACCGGCATACCAAGACCGGGAGGCGGAACAGGCGGCCATTGCCGAGAGCAAAGAGCGCTGGCCGCAGAAAAGATCCCATCGTGGTCTGCCCTATGAAGCCGCAGACGCGCAGGATGAAGACTACCCCGACGGGGAATGCGCGAACGAAGCGATCAAGCGATTGCGGGAACTTTCCGCGGAGCCATCGCAACCGTTCTTTCTGGCAGTTGGCTTTCTCAAGCCCCACCTGCCTTTTAATGCTCCCAAAAAATATTGGGATCTGTACGATCACGATAGCATTCAGCTTCCGGATAACTACCATCCACCGGAGGCTGCTCCCGCAGGCGCGGTTCACAACTCGGGGGAACTGCGGGCTTACGCCGGCATCCATCCCGAGAATCCGGTCTCGGCCGAGATGGCACGACAGTTGATCCACGGATACTACGCCTGCGTAAGCTTCACCGATGCCCAAATCGGCCGGATCCTGGATGAGCTACAAGAACTGGGGCTGGCTCAAAATACCATTGTCGTCCTGTGGGGAGACCATGGCTGGCAGCTTGGTGAACATGGCATGTGGAACAAGCACTCGTGTTTTGAAACCTCCATGCACGCTCCGCTGCTCGTTGCCGCACCCACCGAAGGCAGCGTGAAACCGGGTAGCAGAGTTCGTTCCTTGGTCGAATTCATCGATATCTATCCCTCTTTGTGCGAATTGACCGGACTGCCACTTCCGGAACATCTGCAGGGCCAGTCGTTTGTACCGCTGATGCGCGATCCCAATCTTCCTGGAAAACCGTTTGCGATAGGACGCTATCGCCAGGGCGATACGATACGTGCAGACAACTTTCGTTTCACCGAGTATTCGAATGCGGAGGGCCGAATCACGGGCACGATGCTCTATGATCACCGGGTCGACCCCGATGAGAATTCCAACGTGGCCAGCGGAAATCCAGAGCTCACTCAGGAGTTGGCAAAGGAACTGTCGCAGCTGAAAGGCAAGTAGATCCCGCACAATTCACGGGCTTGGGCTCCGCCCACCAAGCGAATTCCTCCACGCCTGGCAACAGGACCGTCGAATTCGGCATCTAAGGAATAAAATTTAGGCAGCTCGCGGCGAAACGTGTCTTAAATTGAGACTTGTCCGCCCGCTGGTCGATTGCGTATAACATAGAGCAGAGGACTGCGGTCATTTGGCTGCGGCCCTTAACGCGAGTCCTGTTGATACCATCCAAGATTGGCACTCCCCAGTAGGGGATTCCCTTTTAGATTTTCGAAGAGAGGCAAGAAATGGCAATTATCCTGACGGAGAATGCAGCCAAGCAAGTTCAGAAGTTTCGCGAAGAGAACCAACTCAGCGAAGATCAGTTTCTCCGGATTGGCGTCGCTGGCGGTGGGTGCAGCGGCTTCAATTACACATTGAACTTCGATGACAAGTTCGATGCGGCAGCCGACAGCAAGTACGACTATCACGGCGTCACTGTGGTCGTGGATAAGAAGAGTGCTCTGTATTTGGACGGCACGACGGTCGACTGGTACCACAGTATCGAGAAGCAAGGGTTCACCTTCGATAACCCCAATGCTCAAAAGACCTGCGGCTGCGGAAGTTCGTTCTCCGCCTGATGCAGCTGGTTGCATTCCGCAAAAATTCGAAATGGCCGAGCAGTTTGTGCTCGGCCATTTTTGTTGGCAAGATGCATCCTGAAGCCACAAGCGATCCGACCGCCAACAAATGACTGCCTTCGGGGCGAGATCGGGCGATGAACCGCATGAACGCTACGGCTTGCCGCGGAATCGCTATTTTCTGTCAGCGTACGTTCGGCCGATATGCTCAACGATTACGCGTTTGAGTTCGAGCGGGTCAAATTCGCCGTGCACCCGATGAATGACCTCGCCGTCCGGCGCGATGAGAGCGGTAAACGGCACCGCGCCCTGCCACTTGGGATCCACGGCATCGAACAACTCGTCTCGGCTTTCGGTGTCCAAAATGTAATTGCTGGCAGAACAGTGTTTGTTGTTAAGTACTTTCAACGCACGGTCCATGTTGTCTTTGTCATCCGCCGAAACCGTGATCAACTCAAAATGTCGTTTGCGATACATGCGGTGGATCGTTACTAATTCATTCATCTCCTCAATGCAAGGAATGCACCAGGTCGCCCAGACATTGACCAGGCGGTAGTTTTCCGATTTCTCGGTCAACCGCCTCTTGAGTTCCGCGGGAGGGACTAGCTTTAACTCGGCTTCCTCCTGATCCCATTTTTCCAGAGCTTGTCGGGCCGAGTCTTGTTTGTCAGCCCACTTGGTGGAGCAACCGAAGACTCTGGTTTCGGGAACACTTACCTCTTTGCCAGCGAGCAGCTCTTCGATGGCGATCCGCAGATCCTTGCGAGTTGGTTCCTTGATTTCGTTGTCATCAATGCGGCCTACATATCGGAGCTTGCGCTCGCGATCAAACAAGTAGGCGTGGGGAGTGGCCAGTACTCCGTAGGCTTCGGAAGTCTCCTGAGTTTCTCCATCGTACAAGTAGGGAAATGTGAATCCACGAGCCTCGGCTCGCAGCTTCATGTCTTCGAGCGAATCACCCAGATCGGTGTAGCCCAATTCATCCAAGCGGACGGCTTCGGCGTTGTTGGGCGAGATGGCAACTAAGCCCAAGCCCTGACCTGCGAAATCACGCTGCAGGTCCATAATCCGCTCTTCGTATGCCTGAGCCGTCGGACAATGATTGCAAGTAAACAGCACTAGCAACAATTCATCATCCTCAAAATCCGCCAGTGAGTAATTCTTGCCGTCCACACCTGGCAGCTCGAAATCGGGTGCCGACTGACCAATTTCCAGCGTCTGCGGGTCGGCAGCGACCATGAAAGAAGCATCCGCGGCTAGAATGGCAAGAGCTACTAAAAGCACAAATCGCGAATTTCTCAGTTTCAACATCATTCTCGCCTCGCTTGCATAGATGGAAGGTCCGCCGTCTGGCGACGGCAGCTACCGGATAGGAGGTCCGCCGTCTGGCGACGGCAGCTACCGGATAGGAGGTCCGCCGTCTGGCGACAGCAGCTACCGGATGGGAGGTCCGCCGTCTGGTGACGGCAGCTACCTAGGGACGCGTTTGCCCCACACCGATAGTTTGGCACACCCGAGACAGACTTGAAACCGTGGCGCTTGCAGAGCCCCGTGCCTGCCCTACCGCCACCAGAAAAATGTGGGAAAATGTGCACCTCGCGCTGGTCGCCGACAACACCAACTCTCCCTCGGGAGAGTCGGACGTCTCAGCGGCCGGTGAGGGGCCTTCCCACATCTGACCTAGGACGGTTGACCACAACTCACGCAAGCGGCATCGAACCATTGAGCGACAAGATCACGATTATCGGCATCGGCGACGATGGAATTGAAGGATTGACTCAGCAGGCTGTCGATCTGATTCGAGGGGCACGCACGCTGGTAGGATCTCAGCGATTAATTGATAAATTGAGCGCTACAAGCAGTGCGGATCAGCCCAAGCATCCCGACCAACAACGGGTGACTCTACCGGCCGATCTGGAAGGAACCGCTCGACAAGTTGCTGATTTATTGAGCTCCCCCTCAAAGCATCCAGTAGTCTTGCTGACTGGCGGGGATCCTCTGTTCTATGGCACCGCGCGTTTCTTGTGCGAGCAATTGGGCAAAGATCATTTTGAAGTACTGCCACATGTCAGCAGCATGCAGTTGGCATTCGCTCGCATCAAAGAGAGTTGGGATGAGGCCTATCTGACGAACTTGGCGACGCAGACGATGGGCAAAGTTGTCGATCGCATTCGACTGGCCGAAAAAGTGGGCGTCTTTACCTCAGATGAAGTTACTCCCAGCAAACTGGCTCAAACCTTGCTGGAGCAGGGTATCGATTATTTTACAGCTTATGTGTGTGAGAACCTGGGCTCTCCCGATGAACGCATCACGCGTGGCTCACTGCAAGACATCGCGGGACAGTCTTTCGGGAATCTCAACGTGATGATTCTCATACGCTTACCCAATACGCCAGACCGGCCGGCTGGCATGCAGGGTCGGCGAGTCTTCGGTAATCCCGACGACTGTTTCTTGCAAAGTCAGCCCAAGCGAGGATTGCTGACGCAATGCGAAGTCCGCGTTATCGCCTTGGCTGAAATGGATCTGGGGCCCAACAGCATCACATGGGACGTCGGTGCCGGCAGCGGATCGGTGGCTATTGAGGCGGCACAATTGACCCCTGGAGGTCAGGTCTTCGCCATCGAGATGGATGTCGAGGATTACAACCTGCTGGTCGAGAATGCTCGCACTTTTGGCACGACCAACTTGACGCCCATTCTGGGTGAAGCCCCGCAAGCCTGGCAGGAGCTTCCTGATCCCCACGCAATATTTGTGGGAGGCACGGGCCGCGCAGTCGTGGGACTGGTCGACGCGGCGTGGCACCGCTTACAGCCTGCGGGACGTCTGGTGGTACAGCTGGCAGGTTTGGATCACCTGACGACCGTCGAACAGCTGCTCCGTCAGCGGGATGCGGATCCCCGGGTATTGATGATCAATCTCGCCCGTGGCCAACGCCAGATGGACGCGCTGCGATTGGAAGCTGCGAACCCGTCCTTCTTACTCGTAGCGACCAAGCAAGCCGACTAAGTATTCCATCGGAGCCCAGGGATTTAGAAGCTTTTCGAAAACCGAAGAGAACTGCGGATCAATGCCGGCCGGCTGACGGTTTTCGAATGGGCTCTAGGTGTTCCGGCGCAGCTTTGGGAATTACGGAACAGGACTTGGGCTTCCAAGCCTTCGCATCTGTTTGACCTGCTACTTGACTATCAATCTAACGAGAGCTCTTGCCATGCATACAACGACAAGCGAAACGGAGTTCGATGTTATTGCCGTCGGCGCTCATCCGGATGATGTCGAAATTGCCTGCGGTGGAACATTGGCAAAACTTTCCCAACAGGGGTACCGTGTCGGGATCATTGACCTGACCAATGGCGAACCGACACCGCGTTGCGACGACCCAGCGATCCGTATTGCCGAGGCACAGGCGGCCGCTGATAAACTCGGCGTCCACATGCGAAAAATTTTGGACCTTCCCAATCGTCGCCTGTTCGATAGCCTAGAAGCTCGGGTGATGCTGGCTACGGAATTTCGCCGTTTCCGTCCCAAGATTGTCATCGGCTTTGGCAATAAGACCCCCATGGCCTCGCCGGACCACTACCAGGCAATGCAAATCACCGACGCCGCCGTGTTCTATGCACGCTTGACCAAGTGGGATGGTTACTTCGAAGACTTGCCGGTTCACACCATACAGCGACAACTCTACTTTTATCTGGGTCACGATCCCATTGGCTCGCCAGAATTTGGCAGTAGCCTGACCGTAGATATCTCTGAGCAGTTAGAATTGAAGATTGAGTCCGTCCTCTGCTATCAGACGCAGTTCCCTCCCGCGAAACAGAAGATCCTCGATCGAGTGCGAGGCATCGCCATTTCAGCCGGTTCAGCCGCCGGCTTCTATGCCGGAGAGGTCTTTGCATCGACCCGTCCGTTAGGTTGCCAAGACTTGGTCAAGACGCTGATTCCTTAGTTGAGAGCCCATCCGAAAACCGAAGAGAACCGCGGCTAACGCCAATGCAGCTAATGGTTTTCGGATAGGATCTTAATCTGTCGGCGGCAATTCTGGCGTCCATGGATTCGACGGCTCTGTGGCTTCTCATTTCATGACAATCCGGAAATCGCAATGGCTCTTCCGCCGCTGATACGCCCCAAAGTCGAAGCCCAACCTACGTTGGATACGGCCATTTGGTTCCTCCAACTTAGATGGGTGGCGGTCTGCGGACAGCTGCTTACCATGGCGGTTGTTACCCTGGCGTTTCGCATCGCGCTCCCAAACGCCGAGCTGCTGGCCTTAATCGGCATCACCGCCGTGACGAATTTTGGCTACTGGCTTTGGCTCAGCCATCTGCATCGCACGGGCGTCGAACTGAAGGATCGTTTGCCAGCTGAACAAGTCATTCCCTGCCTGATGCTGTGCGATATCGTGGTGCTCACCGGAATGCTCTATCTGACCGCCGGCATTGCCAATCCCTTTGCACTGTTCTACTTCGTGAACATTGCCGTGGCAGGGGCGATTATTTCCACCAATTGGGCTTGGGCAATTTGGCTGGCCACTGTGGCCGGCGTTACCTTGCTTTTGATCAGCGCCCTGCCGTTGGCCCCACTCAGCTCCAGTAGCCTGCAGTCGCCCATGGCAGGTGACGGAAAGGTATGGACGATCCCCAAATTGGGTTTCGCAGTTTCCTTTGCCGCTTGCAGTGGCGTGATCACGTACTTCATTACCGTTCTAACCGGCGAACTGCGACAGCGTGAGAAGGCTCTCCAGGAAGCCGAGGATGCTCGCATCCGCAATCGACAATTGGAGGGTCTGGCGACCTTGGCTGCTGGCGCGGCTCACGAACTCGCCTCCCCCCTGAGTACCATTGCGGTGGTGGCGAAAGAGTTGGACCGTGCTTTGGAAAAGCAGCCCAGCTCCGATGCGGCTCGTCGTGACGTGTCCTTGATTCGCTCCGAATTAGATCAATGCCGAGTAATCCTGGATCGCATGACAAGCGCCGCTGGCGAGGCCGCAGGCGAACGCCTAAGATCGATTTCGCTTTCCGAATTCCTTCAGGAGACACTGCTGGGCATTCGCCAACGCGAACGCGTCATCATCTCCATTCCCGAGGACAGCGATTCCTCTCGCAGCCTGCTGCCCGTGCAAGCCGCCGCGCAGGCCGTGCGTAACCTGGTGCAGAATGCCTTAGATGCCAGTCCGACAGATGCGCAGGTAGACGTGGAAGCAACGGCCTCCAGTGAGCGCTGGCGGATCACCGTTCGGGATTCGGGCTGTGGCATGCCCCCCGAGGTCATGGAACGCATCGGTGAGCCCTTCTTCACCACCAAAGAACCAGGACGAGGCATGGGCCTGGGCGTTTATCTGACTCAAAATGTAGCCCGTCGCTTGGATGGAAACTTACGCTACGAGAGCCAACCCGCCATGGGTACAACTGCCTGCCTGGAAATACCAACACAGCGTTAACAGCAGCGGAGAAACGGGTTCAAACACATGCAGCCATGCGGCCGTTTCCACACGGTTCTCTTCGGTATTGGAATAGACTCTAAAGGTAGACAAGGAAGACGCAAGCCAAGCGGATGATGCCCTGGGGGGTCCATTCGGAAGCCATGAAAATCCGAATGCAGAAAATCCGCATACAGTGCCAGCCTTGAACTAGCGCATCTGTTAAGCTCATGATATGGTGACAGTTAAGAATGAAGTCCCATCATTTGAAGGAAAAATGTCCAGTCATCCCGAAGCACATATCGCGCCCTTGACCGCCTCCAGCATTCTGTTGGTCGATGATAGTATCGTCTTGCGTGACCGACTGGCGATGGCTTTTCAAGAGCGGGGATTTCGGGTTGCAGTGGCCAGCAATGCGGAAGAAGCACTGCTGGTATTTTCCCGCAATCCGACGCAATTGGCGGTGCTGGATCTGCGGATGCCCGGTATGCCAGGCCTCAGCCTGTTGCAGGAACTGAAAGCTATCAGCCCTAGCACTGAGTTTTTGATTCTGTCGGGTTTCGGGTCCATCGCAACCGCCATCGACGCAATACGTCTGGGGGCGATCAACTTTCTTCCCAAGCCCGCCGATGCGGATGACATCTTGAACGCGTTTGCCCGCGGCGGGTCCGAAGTCGATGTGCCGGATAACGATGAAGAGATTCCAGTGCCTACCTTGGCCCAAGCCGAGTGGGAACACATTCATCGCATCCTGTCGGATTGCGGCGGAAACATTTCGGAAGCTGCCCGGCGACTGGGAATTCACCGTCGCTCTCTACAACGCAAGCTGCGTAAGCGAGCACCTTGAGACCGCGTCAAAGCGTCGCTAGACGGAGCGTCCCCCTGTCGGATTTTGCCTCGTTATGGCATACTTCTATCTGGCAGCCATTGGAACTGAGCTTTGCTTTAAAGGCTGCAAAGCTGCTGTAATGCGAAATAAACAACCCTTACGGAGCAATCAGTGTTTAAGAATTTGAACTGTGATCTACTTGGAATCAGCGGACGCCAGAGCGAAATCATCGAACTCGCGTTGACCTACGGCTTTCGGGGTATAGACATCGATATCAATGACTTGGTGAAGCGTTGCGAGCGTACATCCTTCGAAAGCGCGTCGCGTTTTTTAACGAGCTCCAGGCTCAATGTGGGTAGCTTTGAGGCCCCCGTCGATTTGGACACCGACGACGACAATTTCGCAAAGCAATTTGGCCAACTTGAAAACGTAGCCGAAATCGCCGCACGCGCGGGAGCCAAAACCGTCGTTCTGAATGTGCCGAGCCAGACCGATCGGCTTCCCTATCCCGAATATTTTGACGTGATTCGCTCGCGAATTGATCGCGTGGCCGACGTATTCAACAAAGAAGACATCCAAGTCGCAATTGCATTCTCTCCCTTGCTAGACGCCGAAACCAAGCAATTCAAGTTCATTCAAGATGTGGACGGGTTTGTAGCCTTGGCCAATAGCTGCAAGAAGACCGGCATCGTTTTTGACTCGTGGACTTGGTTCTGTGGTAAGGGTACGGTTGAGCAACTGGAACAACTGGGGCTGAATCGCGTTTATGTTGTTCGCTTGGGGGATTGCGAAAGCGGTGTTGCTCCCGAGCAAGCCACAGAAAACAACTGCTTGCTGCCCGGATCTACCGGAATGATCGACAACGTTGCCTTTCTGCAAAAGTTTGTCGACGCCGATCTGGATCTGCCAGTCTCTGCCCGCGGGCGGCAAACCGACGCCACCGTGAAACGGGACGAGTTTATCGGTAGCACACAAGACGCACTGAATGACATTTTCGTTCAGGCAGGCTTGCCCAGCCAGGTCCGTAAGCCGGAGATGTTTGCCGAGTCTAGCTATGCTAGCACCAGCAGCTAGCCTGGCGGGCCAGTTATCGCTGTAAAGCATTTTGGCATTGAATTTACAAGCACGACGCGCAAGTTTTGATGTTGCGCTATTTTGTGAACAGGTGCAAATCTATCATGCGAACGATGGG
>JANSWS010000568.1 GCA_024743355.1 bacterium | reverse complement strand
GGTCGACACCAAAGCTGGACTCACGCCGCTCGACGAGCTGGTGGCTGAACGTCTACGCAAAATTGAAAAACCGATCTTGCTGCTGGCTAACAAAACGGACCACGCCAATCTCGATAACACCGCTTTGGAGTTTCATCGGCTGGGGCGTGGCTGGTTGATCCCAATTAGCACCAAGCAGAACCGGAACAAAGAACAGCTGTTCGAAGAGATCTTTGAGCGACTGCCAGAATCGGACACGTCCGAGGAACCAGCCGAGGCACCACGCATGAAGCTGGCCATCGTGGGACGTCGGAATGTCGGCAAAAGTACCTTCGTCAATACCCTCGCTCGAGCCCAGCGGATGATCGTCAGCGAAGTCGCCGGTACGACGCGAGATAGCGTGGATGTGCATTTCGACTTGGATGGTCATCGCTTTGTGGCCATCGATACACCCGGCCTGCGACGCAACAAGAGTATCCGGACGGACATCGACTTTTACGGCTTGCATCGAGCCCAGCGCAGCGTGCGGCGCGCGGACGTCGTTTTGCTGTTCTTGGACAGCATGGAAACAATCAGCAAGGTCGATAAGCAATTAGCCCACTACATCGACCAACAGTACAAACCTTGTATCTTTGTGGTCAACAAATGGGATAAGGTATTTGGAAAGATCCCAACCGAGCGCTGGGTTCGTTATTTGCGCGAGCATTTCCCCACGATGGCACACTGTCCCATTGCCTTTATCACCGGGGAATCCGGCAAGAACGTTAAAGCCTTACTCAACCACGCACAAATGCTGTTTAAGCAAGCCCAAACGCGAGTCTCTACAGCTCAGATCAACAAGATCATTCACGCCGCCATGCAGCGTCAACAACCACCGCTGTATCTGAATCGCCGCCCCAAAGTCTACTTCGGCTCGCAGATTGGAACGACACCGCCCACCGTGATCCTGATGTGCAACATGCCGCAAGGCTTTCCACCCAGCTACCGCAGGTACCTGATCAACGTGTTGCGAGACAACTTGCCCTTCGGCGAAGTTCCCATCAAACTCTACCTGCAGAAACGCGAGAGCAAACCCGAAGACGGCAAAGCCGAAGACAGAGAACTGCCGGAAGAAGCCGAAAGCGATTGGAATTGAGGAGCAGGTTATGCCGCAAAAGAAGATTCTGTTCATCGTGGGAGATTTTGTCGAAGACTACGAAGTCATGGTTCCCTTCCAGATGCTGTCCATGGTCGGGCACCTTTGTCACGCCGTATGTCCCGACAAGAGTCCGGGTGACTACGTGCTGACCGCGATCCACGACTTTGAAGGTCAGCAAACGTATTCGGAAAAGCCCGGCCATCGTTTTGCGATCAATGCCGATTTTTCGAACACGCGGGCGGAAGACTACGATGCGCTGGTTTTACCTGGAGGTCGAGCACCCGAATACTTGCGGTTGGACGAACGCGTGCTGCAGCTGGTGCGAGAGTTTGCCGAGCAAGAAAAGCCCATCGCGGCCATTTGCCATGGACCCCAGATCCTGACTGCCGCCGGCGTGATCGGTGGGCGGCAATGCAGTTGCTATCCGGCTGTCAGTCCCGAAATCACTCAGTCCGGCGGTGAGTACATCGCGGCCAGTCACGGCTTCGACAATGCCCATACGCACGGCAATCTGGTAACGGCACCGGCCTGGCCCGCCCATCCGGCTTGGATGCGGCAGTTTTTGCAACTGTTAGGCAGCCAGATCCAGTCCTAAAGTGAGCGATAGAAGAGATTTGCTTTTGTCTTGCTTACCTCCACGCGCTTCGTGGGGAGGTCGCGAGTAATGCGGGCGGGTGGGGTCCTTCCACAATACAACCGCAGCGAGCCTATTTCTTTGAGGATCGAAAAGCCGCATATTCCTCGACGGTGATAACTCCGTCGCCGTTGGTGTCGGCCCCCGTGGGCTTGATCAACATCTTTCCCCACTCCGCGGGAGTTAGTTGGCCGTCACCATCTTTGTCGTACTTGGCAATCTGTCGTTGTGCCCATTCAATTTCGGTCCCACCCAATTTCGAAGCGGCCGACGCACTGCCAGAACTCGAATTCGTGGTGGTGGAAGCCGTTGTTGAAGTCGATGCATCACCGCCAACGCGAGCCCCTCCATCCAGAGCCGCCAAACATTCTCGGGCGGTAATCACGCCATCTTTGTTGAGATCCCACTTGAGAAACTCTTGGAGCGTTTCTTCATTCCACGAGCTGCTGAACTCGTTCATCATCACCTGTCCATCACCGTCCTGGTCACTGCGGGCAAAAAAGCTGGGCAAGCCATCGGGCGCTTTCGCATCTTCGCCGCTCACGCTCTTGTAACTCTTGAAGTCGCCGAATCGTTTCTTTTCGGGCTGCTTTTCATCTTGCGCGAGATTCCATCCTTCGCCTCCACCACCTCCACGACTTCCCCAGCCACCGCGGCTGGAATCTCCACGATCTCCTCCTCCGCCTCCGAAGAAGCCGAAACCTCCCCGTCCTCCGCCGTTCTCGCGTCGCTCTTCGTCTTCGATCCGACGATTTGCGTAACGAGCCGCTAGTTCGGTGGCCGTCAGGAAACCATCCTTATTGCGATCATATTGCATGGGATCATCGGACCATCGCCCGCTGGAAAGCTCCTGCTTGGAGAGTTTGTTATCGCGATCCCGGTCGTAACGTCGCACCCGCTCTTCAGCTTCTTGGATATCTCGGTCTTCGATCTTGACATTGAGTGCCGAACTGATGGCACCAAAGCCATCTGGCGGAATGGGCACAAAATCCAAGCTGAAGTCCGGCACCAACAATTCCGTCTCGGACTCGGCGGAACTGGACGAATCACCGCGTCCGCCGCCGCGCATGGATTCGAAAGCTTCACGAACTTTGTCCAAGGGTACGGGCTTCTTGAGATCAATGCTCGGATTGGCTTGTGCCAATCGCTGCAGCATGACGCCGGCAATCCCGTTGTTCTCGTCGGGATCAATCATTCCATTCCCATTGCGGTCGAAACGGCTCAACATGGCTGACGGGTCGAAACCGCCTCGGCTTCCTCCCTCAGGACCACCTGGCCCTCCTCGGAACCCCCCGCCTGGGAAGCCGCCTCCCGGAAATCCGCCTCCACCGGGAGGTCCTCCGCGAAAGCCACCTCCACCCGGAAACCCGCCCCCGCCCGGAGGTCCTCCGCGAAAACCACCGAAGCCACCACGGCCTCCCATTTCGCCACGTTCCCCACGCCCCTCCGGCTGGGCGAAACTGGCCGACCAACAGCTGAGCGAAAGCAGTAAAAACAGGCCTGAGTTCAGCAGAATACGCACGCTTCTTCTCATCGCAATTTCCTGGACGTTAGGCGATCATGACAGCTCTGGCTCGGAGGGTGCAGAGCCACTCTATTGTATTCAACACGGCGTTCGGCCCGGAGTTCCGCGGGTCAGGGTAGCCAATAGTATACGAAATGGGGGGTTCCTAAACGATGAAATCCTCGCCAGCCGTCATTCAGGCTACCAAATCAAATCTTTGGCATAAAAAATTCCCGTCCTTGATTGAAATTTGGCCCGCTATTGCCGATGCAAGAGCCGAGCAGGGGTTGCGGGTGTCCGACGTTTCGATACCATCCTGGAGGGTGTCGGGAGTAGATCGGAGTTCCGCCGAAGTTGGCCAATTCCAAAATTTCATATCTCTGCTCCTCAGCCACAACCCACACGCCTCCGTAGCTCAGTTGGTTAGAGCAGCTGACTCTTACTCAGCGGGTCCAAGGTTCGAGTCCTTGCGGGGGTACTGGCAATGAAATCCCTGGGAATCCCTGACCATCCACGGGTTGATTCTCAGGGATTTTTTCGTCTGTTATTCCTTCTGACGATGCCTGATTGGCAGGGATGTTACCACCGGCGTTACCACCGAAGGTGACTTGCCC
>JANSWS010000577.1 GCA_024743355.1 bacterium | reverse complement strand
TACGCAGCAGCATCCTTAATTCGAGATCGGCTACATATAACGTTCCATCGGTCGTCATCGCCAAATCCATGGGAATGCCGATCTTTCCACCGGTGATGGCCTCCGGCTCTCCAGCACTCGAGAATCTGTACACATCGCGAGTCGCGGAATCACCCACGAGCACTGTGTCATCCGCTGTAACCAAGACACAGCGGGGAGCATTCAATGGAGTCCGATACTTGGGTGAGCCTTGAAAAAACTTGCTGAGCTGTCCGTCTTTCCATTGCCATACTCCGGGCAAACTGCGATCGACCACGTAAGCGACACCCTTGGAATCCACCGCCACGTCAAGCGGGTAATTCGGAAGCCTTGGGGCGAGACTCGCCTCTTGAGAATAGATAGATCCGTGGATTGCCAGCAGCAGCATCGCCATGTGAACCCATGTTCTACGGCCGCACAATTGTCCCAAGCTCACTTTTTTCACGCCACTCCAGGGGCTTCGTTCAGCCCCGAATACCAAAATGCCTGACCAGGGTCCGATCCAGAGAATTGACTATCGTAAACGATCGCATTTGGAATGGAACTGGTGCTTTCGCCCGCCTGTCGGCCGAGGAAACGCATTCCGTGAGCCACGCGCGGACTGTAATTCACTCGCGGAATTCTTTCCTAAGTGCTGAAATCCCATGGCTTGCACTGAAATCCCATGGCACGCATTGGGCGAGCTTCGCAGCAAAGTGCCGGCTTGCCTGGAAATCACACTGTTTTGGGGTGTCCAGTTGAACTATCGAGTCGTTGCTGCGGTACCTAAAATGGGGCGATGCGATGCCGGTCGCGCCTGACTCGGTGCTTCCAGTACCACGCCTGGAACCAGGCCCTGTAATGTGCTGTCTGCCTGAGAGATCACCCCCTCAGCCAGCTCATGGCCGGCCGTTTTGCATGCTGCCTTTCTATTTATTGCCACCCGCGTTAACCCAGAGAAGTCTGTTTCGCATATGTCCATCGAACGCAACCCAACCCGCAGTGTTCGCATCGGTTCCATCTCGATTGGATGCGAACATCCCATTGCCGTGCAGAGTATGACGGCGACGCACACGCAGGATATTGATGCGACGGTAGAGCAGATCAATGCCCTTCATGCGGCTGGGGCGGATGTTGTGCGGGTCGCGGTCGACAGCGTAAAGGATGCTCAGGCTTTGGCGGAAATCCGCAAACAAACCTCAGCCAACTTGTCGGTAGATCTGCAGGAGAGCTATCGATTAGCCGAGCAAGTCGCACCGCATGTCGACAAGATTCGCTACAACCCGGGGCATCTCTATCACCACGAGAAAAACCGCCCTTGGCAGGAGAAAGTAGCCTACCTGGCCAGCGTCGCCACCGAACACGATTGCGCGATTCGTGTGGGAGTGAACTGCGGTAGCGTGGATCCGGATAAGAAAGCACAGTTTGATCCAGATGATGCCATCGGGCCAATCCTGCAGAGCGGTATTGAGCATTGCGAACACCTGGAGAAACTCGGCTTTGAACGCTTCGTGGTTTCGCTCAAAGACAGCGATCCCTCAACTGTGGTGAAGATCAATCAGCGTTTCGCTGAGATGCGACCGGATATTCCGCTGCACCTGGGTGTCACCGAGGCTGGCTTGCCGCCCGACGGGATCATCAAAACCCGCATCGCTTTTGAGCAACTGATTGGCCGCGGCATCGGCGACACGATCCGTGTTTCGCTGACAGTTCCCAATGCGCGCAAACCCGAAGAGATTCAGGCGGGAAGAGAGATTATTGACGACATCTACGCGGGTCGCCTTCGGAGCGTCGTAGCTCTGGATCCGAACGCGCTCAACATCATTTCCTGCCCCAGTTGTTCTCGCGTGGAAAATGAAGCCTTTGTTGAACTGGCCCAAGATGTCAAGCAAATGACGGCCTATGCCAAGCAGTACGCGATTACGATCGCAGTCATGGGATGTCGCGTCAATGGACCTGGCGAAACGGACGACGCGGATCTGGGACTGTGGTGTGGACCCAAACGCGTCAATTTAAAAAAAGGCGAGGAGTCCATCGGGGCCTTTACCTACGATGAAATCTTGGATCGCCTCAAACTGGAACTGGACAAGCTGATCGAAGAAAAACAAACGCTCGGCCAGCCCACGAATTCCTGATGGAGCCAGCAGGGGCGTTATCTTAGCTCGGTAATGCTCGTAACGACTCGCTGTTTTCTAGAGTCGATGTTCCGCCAGACGCTTGAGATGAAAGTGAAAGGGGCCCAAGCTGCCGCCATAGTTGCCGGCGCTGATCCGAATCACGTCCGGATGTTGGGACAGGACGTCAATGCCAACCTGCATTGCATGCGCGACGGAGGCGGCCGACAGCCCGTCTATGACCAGTTCGTATACGGCGTTTTCGTTGACCGCGAGTTCCGACTCCGTCTGGCCTCGTAGCGCCGGGCACCAGCTGTGGTTGGTGCTGGCTCGGAGTTGGGGATACTTCGAGCCCACTTTCGATCCGCTTCGAACGATTCCTGCTGGAAACGGCAGGATGACCTCCGGCAGGCCACGGATAGCACGGACCGCGGCTTGGGCCGCTCTCAAGGCGGCCGAGTTATCTTGGGCGGTGAGAATCAGATTGCCACCCCCGACTCCTTTGACTGTACCCAGGGCTTCGTCGCAAACGAATTCACCATCCATGACGGGAATCCGCCAAAATCGGCGGGCAAATAGCTTTTTCGAGATTTGATAGCCGTCGCCGAAATAGCGCAATAACCCGCCCAACTTGATTTGTTTTTCTCGGGGACTTTCCAAGCCGTTGTAACAGGCCGTGGTGGGACAGGTAAGTACATTTTGGCCTACTCGCTGAGAGACGGCCTTTTCCAGATCTTTTCTGCTGAAGGCAAAGGCCAGCACGGACACTCCAGGGCGACCGTCCGGAGTTTCATCAGAGAATATCGCGCCTTCCACCGCGGCCTCGGTATCGCAACCAATCACGCTGGCCGCGTTGCCGCAAAACTCCGTGGCGGCGATGTGAGCCAACTCTTGTTCGCAGGCGGTGATAATCAGACGGGTGGCCGTCATGGGAAAGGCTTCCGCGAAGGTGTCGTCAATGATAGGGCTCATGGCCTGCTCCAACCCGCGTTCTGTGATTCCTGCAATCGTCGATTATTCCCGCACGTGCCGGTCGGCGTAAACTAGCCGAAAATGTTTCTCGAGCAAGCCCCGGCGACAGTCAGCACCCCGGCTGCAAAGCGCGGTCCTTTTTTTGGGCTGGCTTGCCAAGACGCTGTTGCCGCTGCTCGCGGTCGAGCTGACGTCGTCGATCGGATAGAATGCCGACTGCTCTTGCGGTTGCAGCATTCCATCTCATGAAAGACCCGATCATGAAGACTTGTTGTCGGATGATTTTTGGGGCTACTCAGCTCGCAATATTGATTTCCTGCGGCTTGGCGGTTGGCCAGCATGAAAACAGTTCGCCAAATATTGTGGTCCTTCTATGTGACGACCTCGGTTACGGAGATTTAGAGTGTTACGGCCATCCGCACATAAAAACTCCACGCATTAATGAACTGGCCGCATCGGGAATTCGACTAACCGATTTCTATTCAGCCGCTCCCGTTTGCTCTCCCTCCAGAGTTGGATTGCTCACTGGCCGGAGTCCTAATCGGGCTGGAGTCTATGACTGGATTCCTGCAGCGGGAGACTCTCCGAAGCCTGATTCCAGGG
>JANSWS010000786.1 GCA_024743355.1 bacterium | reverse complement strand
GTCTCTCGTCGCTGGTAACCGTACCCAGGGCGGTGTTCGTTAACGAGCCTGTTTATTTTGAGCACTTCCGAATGCGTGCCGCGGTGGTAGCGATTTTTCCTATCGTCGCTTCGCGACTTTGGGGAAGATGCGCGGCTGCGTTCCCTCGGACTAAAGTCCGAGGCTAGTTCCTGTCGTGCGTTCCGCACTGGGGAAAGTTGCTACTTGCTAGAAAGCCCAGAAGAACGGTCGTAGCGAAACTCGTGCAGAGTTTCGGTACCAAGCGGAGAGAAAAGAGGTCAACTAAACATCAGCCGCCGTGCGCTAGCACACGGGCCGGTGCAAGCAGTAAGCAGTAAGCAGTAAGCAGTAAGCAGTAAGCCGACCTCGAAGAGGTCCAACAGCAAAGCCCAGGGTCAGCGCAGGCGGCTTGCCGCCGGAGCGCCACCCTGGGAAAGCAAGCGTTGATTCACCTCAACCCCAAGGGGGTTGCACAGAATATGAAGAACAGGTGAGCCCAGTCGAGAGAATAAGCCGAAACTCTGCACGAGTTGCGCTACGAACTTGCTTCGGGCTAGAACTGCCGAAACTCTACACGAGTTTCGCTACATGCTGCACGCGCATTGCCGAAACTCTGCACGAGTTTCGCTACATGCTGCACGCGCTTCGATACTCCGCATCTAACCTCCTAACCTCCTAACCTCCTAAACTCCTAAACTCCTTAACTCCTTAACTCCTTAACTCCTTAACTCCTGCTCCATGAGTGAATTCGCGAAATCCATTGTTGACGCGGTGCGGTCGGTGGTGGGACCAAGCGACGAATTGGTCTTGCTACATCGGCCTTATCTGCCGCCAACGGCATGGACTTACATCAAGGACTGTCTGGATACGGGCTGGGTATCTTCGGCGGGCAGCTATGTGACGAGGTTCGAACAAGAGCTGGCAGGTTTCACGGGGGCAAAGCGGGCGGTTGCAACCGTGAACGGTACGGCGGCTCTGCAAGTTTGCCTGCATCTGGCCGGAGTCGAGGCGGGGGACGAGGTCATCTGCCCTTCGCTGACCTTTGTGGCCACGGCCAACGCCATTCACTTTGCGGGAGGGACGCCGCATTTTGTGGATGTGGATGCCGAGCGGTTGGGCATGAGTCCAGTGGCTCTCGCCGAGCGATTATCGCAGGTGGCAGAGCGAAAAGGGGGTCAGTGGATCAACCGCGAGACGGGCCGCCGCATTGCAGCCGTGTGCCCCATGCATTGCTTCGGGATTCCCTGCAACATGGATCCGCTGCTCGAGATTTGCAACCAGTATGAATTGCCGCTGGTCG
>JANSWS010000290.1 GCA_024743355.1 bacterium | reverse complement strand
CGTAGCGCTGGGGTGAAGCCTTGGCGCTGTTCAGGTCGCTACTCGGCAAGTGGGACCTACTTTGCGTTTTGCAGCCAGTACGTACCGCCTGCCGGGTGGTTCGTCGCGTTTGAGTACGCCTGGCAAGTAGTGCCTGGCGGTAGAGAGTGTTTCCGCTGAAGCGGGGTGCAGCGATTTCCGCGCGGCTCGGATTCTGCATTGGAGACACTTGTTGGCCGAGCCGTAACGCTGCGGTGAAGCCTGGCGATGTTCAGGTCGCCACTGGGCAAGTGGGACCTACTTCAAGCGAAGGCAATTCGAGACGCTAGACTATTTGTCTCTACGAAAGAAGGAAGTTTTCTAGTCCACGCTCAGGGAGCCTTGGTGTGCAGACGAGTTTTCCAAGCATTGCGAATTTCGTAACGGCTGCAATTTGGGCCGGTTTTGCCATTTGGCTGGGGTGTCAGCCGCAAGCCTTGTTGCACGCGTTTGGAATAGAAACGCAAACGCCTGGGATGCTCACCGAAATACGAGCCTTCTATGGTGGCGTAGAGATGGGAATTGCGCTCAGTATGATCGTTCTTTGGAAATTGGATCATCTGTCCGCAGCCCTGATGATTGGCGGATTACCTTTGGCCGGTTCATCAATTGGGAGGATGATAGGCCTGATGCTGGACGGGTATTCCAGCCTGCACCTGGGATTTGCTGTACTGGAGTTGGCGGGCGCCGCTTTCTGTCTGGCAGGTTGCTATGCCCTTCATCGACAGCGGGCAGCCGAGGTAACATCGAAAATATGATCATGAATCAATGCTACTCGGGTATCAGGCTCACTTTGTTATCAAAATAACGGATGGTAAATGTCTTCCCATCCTCACTGCGGACTTGGTCGTTTGCATGCTGGAATCGCCCGGTGACTTGTGTTGCCGACAAAATCGTATAGGGACGATCCGCAGGCGTGGGCAGATCCTGCGGGCAGCTAATCTTTAATTGACCGTCGAGAATCGCTGTACCGGAGATGTGGAAGGGGACATGTTCACTCCGCTGCAGTTCAATGCTCAGCTGACCATCGGCAGCTTGCCGAAAATCTCCGTCGACGCGGATGCCGGAATTCGTGGGGCCAGAAATCGCCAGCGATCCCTGGTTGTAGACGGCCCCTTGAAGCGTCCCGTGCCCAGCGAGTTTACCGCCTGATTGAATATCGATCCATCTTAGACTGCTGGCACAGCCACCCTGTAGAGAGAGAATTCCAAGTGATGAGACGCGTATCTCATTGCGTCCTGTGAGGTTTGCTGCGGCCCCCACTAAGAGTCGCTGGGGGGAGTTACTGCTGGCATTGCCGGCGATTTCCAATCCTAGAAACTCAGTGTTGCCATCCGCGATTGCCGTGTTGGCTTGATGGCCGTGATTGATCATGCTGGCGATCCATGACAGTCTTGGACCGCCGTCATCCCGAAGGTAGGAAATACCGTTGTTTGAATATTCATAATCGGACCAGTGGTCGGGATTCTGAACACTTGCCCCATCATCCCCGTTCCAATGGTGGTAAGTGATGGCGAACCCCTTAGGCTCCGTAACTCGCTCAGCCAGAAGCAGTTGCTCCATCTCGCGCACTTTGTCAGGGTGATCTGGTGCCACATCTTTGGACTCGGAGTGATCGGATGCCAGGTCATAGAGTTCCAATTCACCTTTTCCAGTGCGGATGAGTTTCCAGTTCGCGCGAATGATCGACTGCCCGTTACTCGCCTCGTGAATGATGAAATCCCGCCGCCGCTGCACTCCCTTGCCTGACAAGCTGGGAGCAATGGAAACGCCATCGATGCCAAGCGGAATGGGAGCACCGGCAAGTTCGCAGAACGTGGGAAGCAGATCGCTTACATCAACAACCCGATCGCAGTTGGTGCCAGCTTTGAGTTGGCTTCTCGCCGTGATTTGGCCAGGCCAGGCCATTACGAGTGGTACACGAATGCCGCCTTCTTGAATGGTACCTTTCGTTCCCCGCAGACCTCCGTTGGTGTCTAGCTCCCGGTGGCTCGGCCCTGCCGGGCCACCGTTGTCCGACTGAAAGATGACAAGTGTGTCATTAAGGATGGAGTCCGCGGGATCGCCGTCATTATTCGGGTCTTCCAGTGCTGCGAGGATGTTTCCGAAATGCTCATCGATGCGAGTCACCATAGCCGCCCATTGGCGAGTTTGATCCGATAGCGATGCCATCAGCGCATCTCCGGCATAAGCTCGGTCCCACTCAGGCAGTTTCGTAATCTCATCAAAGGGTGCGTGCGGAATTTGAACTGCCAGCAGACCAAAAAATGGCTTCCCGGTGGCATGGTATTGCTGGCCGTGCCGCCGAACAAAGTCGAGAGCGGCAAAAGCATAGGCATCATCGCAGTACGCGGTAGCAGGATAGTTGTCGTGATTCTGTAGAGCCGGAGAGTTGGGGTAGGCTGCATTGCGCTGATATGCGGCCAGAGTGTTAGGAACCAATTGCAAGCCGCCGAGCCGATTGTCACTGGCGGGTGCCTGCCACAACGTGGGCTGAAAAAAAGTATGCGCGCGGACGTGATGGAGTTCGGCCAGAACATGTTGGTAGCCGTGAGACGTGGGCAGCGTTTGCACGTTTTCGATCACCGGCTGAATTCGGTCTTTCGAACCGCCATAACCCCACTTTCCCCAATAGCCGGTGGTATAGCCTGCCGCCGACAGGGCGTCGCCAATCAATATCTCATCGGCTCGCATGGCTTTCCTGGCATTGTCGGGATCATTACGATCCGCAAACGTGTGCCCTTGGTGGAAGCCCGACTGTTGAGATGATCGAGCAGGAGAACAGACGTGACATCCATATCCTCGCGTAAAATTGATTCCCCGGCGGGCCAGTTCGTTGATGTTCGGCGTTCGAACGAAGGCTTGTCCCGCGGACTGCCGCGCGGATTGACCATTGGGACCAATGGCTCCCCAGCCCATATCGTCGACGTAAAAGTAGAGAATATTCGGACGCACCGGACTCTGTGCGATCGTCCATGGCTGGGCAGCCAGGAAGATCGTGCACGCAAAGCAGTAAATCAAAAATCTCATCGTGCGTTCCGTCCGAAATGGTTCAGGTTTTTCTAGGCAGAGCCGAGTAACCAGTTTAGCTCAACCCTCGTTCCAAAGCTCCGCCTCCAACCCTCGTTCCAAGGCTCAGCCTTGGAACGCGCATTCATCGAGGCTGTGCCTCGGGTGCAGGCCAAGCGGCGTCATCGCTGAGATCCGGGACATCGCAGGTAGAGCCTGCAAGACGCTGGGTTACTAGGCAGAGCCTTGTAACCAGTTGGTAGTTCCGTCCGAAACAACCCTCGTTCCGATCGCTTGAGCGATGCTCCGCGCAATGCATGGCAAATCAGGCCTGAACAACTCGCGTGCCGGCCAGATAGTCGTGGACGCAACGCCGGGATTCACCGAAAATAAACAGCACATCGATCAGGGAGAAAAACGGAATTACGGCTGCGAGCAGATGGCGGACCCAGTTTCTGAGTAAGACTCCGTGTATGAATCCAGGTAATGTACCACGCAGGTTTACGATGCGGATGCACATAACGAGCTTGCCGATCGACTGACCGCGTGTGGCGATTAGATTCCATTGCAGAATAGACGCTACCAAAGGAAAGAAACCGAAAATGAATAGCGTCGGTAAATCGTAGGGTGCTTGCCGTTGATTGGGCAATTCCAAGAATCCCAGCTTGGCAGCGGCAACTACCGAAAGTAGACCCAACATCAGGGCGGCAAACTGATAAAGCCCATCCACAAGCTGGGCCAGGAATCGCGAGGTCAGCGTAGCTAGCGGGTAGCCGGAAAAATCCATCTCACCCGTGGGCAGCATTCGATTGTCTTGCTCAACCAGCCGCATCAATTCGGCGTCGCTCATGGATCTTCGGGCATCAGCGACGGGTGAATACGGATTTACTACAGAAGCTGTTATCGCGATCGTGCTGGCGTCGCGCAGACGCTCCGGACTGGCTTCCGGAATGGTGACTTGGTTGCCGCAACTTGGACAGGCCATGTCTTGTCCGGATTTTTGCGGGTCGGCATGGACCGACTGCCAGCAGGATGTGCACCTGAATTCAAGTACATGAGCGACTTGAGAAGTCATGGCTGGATTTTCCGAGGAAGCGATGGACAAGGAAGCTGAAAAGCGTGAATGGTCCGATCTTTGGACCGCCACAGACTGTGACGAAGCCGGCAAATACCGCTCTTCTCTCACAAGAGCCGTTATTCGCCCATCCATGAAAAATTAGGCCCCAATCCTGGAAGATGTAGGCCAATCTTTACACGCGATCAGGTAGGAAGTCGAAAGGATCCGCGAAAATATGCGGATTGGATCGATCACGGAGACAATTGGCGGTTTACCCCTAAACCGACTGTCAAGAAAAGCCTCTTTTCCCACCTTCAGAACGTGCAAAAACTTGCAGCAAAAGCGCATGATCTTGCAGATTGGCAAGGCAGGCTTCTAGTTATCTGGGTAGTTACGGAAAGGTCTGTCGATGCGCCGGAAAAATTCCGATTCTAGGAATAATCCTCAGATCAAATACTGTGAAACCGATGATGCTGCTCGCCTTTCGTCTCGCGAATATCGCACTTTGCTTGCTCGCCCTTGCCTGGGGCCAGAATGCCTTCGCGCAGACCGAAGCCCTTGAGCTGGAGGCACAGTTGGCTCGCATGCAAGCAGAAATTGATGCCTTGAAGGCTGACCAGAATCAGGCTGCCTCAATGCCGAAAGAAGCATCTGCCACCTTCAGCAGCGCGGCGCCTGTGGCACAGCCTTCGTATCCAAGTGCTCGATTGACAGGCTTCTTTCAGGCGGACGCCGTTTACTTCTCGCAAGACAGCCAAAATCGGGAAGCGGTGGGCGATGTGCAGGACGGAGCCGACTTTCGCCGCGCTCGGTTGGCTGGAGTTGGCAAGGCTTGGGACAACGTCAGCTATCAACTCGAAATGGATTTTGGATTTCCAGGACGCCCAAGCTTCATGGACGTCTGGCTGGACATCGACAACGTAATTGGAACCAGCAATTTGAGAATTGGCCAGTTCCGCCAACCCTTTGGTATGGACGGATTGACGAGCGTCAAGGAATTGCCATTCCTTGAGCGGGCTCTGCCATTTGCCTTTCTTCCATTTCGCCAAATCGGCGCGATGTGGTATGGAACAAGCGGTGACGAACGTTTGACCTATGCGGTATCTGGATATCGATATCCAACGGATTTTTTTGGTGGCAGCACCGGTGAAGATGGTGGCTATGGCCTTTCAACGCGGTTTACCGGTTTGTTGATCGACCAACAACACGGTGTGATGCACATCGGTGGCGGCTATAGCTTCATCGACCCCAAAAGCAATCTGTTTGCGTTCCGCAATCAGCCGGAGATCTTCGTCGGTGAGACGGGTGCTGGTGTGCCTACCGACGTTTTGCTGAACGTGCCACCGTTCGTAAATACGGGGCTAATCCCGTCTGACAATGCCAGTCTATTCAATGTCGAATATGGTTTTTCCTATGGCAGTTTCTTCGTTCAGAGTGAAGTGTTTTACGCTGTCGTCAATCAGGAGGGGGCAGCTTCGGTGACGCTACCTGGTGCGTACGCTGAAGCGACTTACGTTCTTACGGGAGAACGCAGGGGGTATAACAAGGCCGCAGGCGTGTTTGGTGGTATCACGCCCCGCTGCAATGTTGGCGAGCAGCAAGGCATCGGTGCTTGGGAAGTTGCCCTACGCTACTCTCACCTCGATGTCGATGGCACCATCGGCGATGGTCCCGGAGGCCGGCTGAACAACTTGACAACAGGTTTGAACTGGTACCTCAATCCCAACACGAAATTCCAGTTCAACTACATCGCCGCCATGCTGGATCGTCAGTCTGGCCGAGGCGCTGGGAGCAGCCAAGCTAATATCTTTGCCATGCGCGCCCAGGTGCAATTCTAGTCGCGCCCATTTCATTGTCTTGGGCAGCGGGCTGCGCTGATCTTGGGGGATGACCATATTCGGACAAGCACCCGCCTAAAATTCCAATATGCCATTTCGCGGCCTTATGCTGCGAAGCGGCGGCCGAGTAGCTAACATACGTGTGTACTTAATGCTGGCTCGTAGCGACAGGCTTTCCATTGCGGGTTCGCGGAATGGCAATGAAACCTCCACAAGGAAAAGAACTTTGGCACTGCATTTCATAAGACACATCTTTGTCGTTGCGATCACAGTCGTCACGTTCGGGGCTACGGAACGCCCGGAATGTTGCAAGGCTGCGGACAAGATAGGTCTCTTCGATTCGCAAACCGACGTAGGCATGCCCAAGAATCCGGGCTCGGCTAGCTATGATGCCCAGTCCGAGTCGTATCGAGTCTCCGGCTCGGGGCAGAATATGTGGTTCGATCAAGATGAGTTCCATTTCGTGTGGTCCCGCATCAAAGGCGACTTCATTATCAGCACGCAGGCTAAGTTTTTGGGCCAGGGTGTTGATCCGCATCGAAAGCTGGGATGCATGGTGCGTAGCAGCTTAGACAACAACACGTCGCACGTGAATGCGGTCGTGCATGGGGATGGTTTGACTTCCTTGCAATTTCGGAGAACGATTGGCGGGCAAACAGAGGAGATAAAGTCCACGCTCACGGAAGCGGATGTGATTCAGCTGGAACGCAAAGGAGACAAATACACGATGTCAGTCGCCCGCTTCGGGCAGCCCTTTGTGGTCGAGCAGCTGGACAACCTGCAGCTTGGGGACGAAGTCTATGTAGGTCTCTTTGTTTGTTCGCACAACGCCGATGTGATAGAAGAGGCAGTTTTCAAGAACGTGCGGATCACCGTTCCCGTGGCCGATGGGTTTGTGCCCTATCGTGATTATATCGGAAGTCGACTGGAAACTTTGGATGTCGACACGGGAGAGCGTCGGGTGCTACTGAATACATCCAAGAAAATTGAGGCACCCAATTGGACGCGCGACGGGAAGGCCTTGATTTATAACTCGGAAGGTCAGTTATTTCGTTATTCGCTGGATGAGAAGCGGCCTGTGGAGATAGACACGGGATTTGCCGATCGGAACAACAATGACCATGTGCTGTCCTTCGATGGAACGCTGTTGGGTATCAGCCATCACTTGCAGGAGGAAGGCGGGGCGTCGGTGATTTTCACTCTGCCCGCTACAGGAGGAACTCCGAAGCGTGTGACTGAGAAAGCTCCGTCCTATTTGCATGGCTGGTCGCCGGATGGCAGGTCACTTGTCTACACCGCCGAACGTGACGGTGAGTTCGATATCTATCGCATTGCGGTTGATGGTGGCGAAGAGACGCGGTTGACAAACGCAGTTGGATTAGATGATGGTGCGGAATACAGTCCGGATGGAAAATATATCTACTTCAATTCCGCCCGCACTGGAACCATGCAGATCTGGCGAATGAAACCAGATGGTAGCGACCAGCAGCAGTTGACGCATGACGAGCTAAACGACTGGTTTCCTCATGTTTCCCCCGACGGGAAACGCATTGTCTTCCTGTCATTTCCAGCTGACATCGCTGCGGATGATCATCCGTTTTACCAGCACGTTTATCTGCGGACGATGTCTATCGATGGTGGAGACTCGCGGGTCGTAGCCTATGTATATGGTGGCCAAGGAACCATTAACGTACCATCTTGGGCACCCGACAGCCGGCATCTGGCCTTTGTCAGCAATTCCGCCGGCTTGGATGAAGAGTAGGGTAAATGGAAGACACAAAGCGAGGCCGTAGTCGAAAGCCTTGGCCCAATTACACATATTTATGAGTTGGTTGTGTTTGAGCTCTTATGGCCGGCCGGCATCAAAGTTGGGTAACCGAACGTCCATTCGAGTTGATGGCAAGTGGGCAAAAAAGATCCAAGGAAGAAGCCACGGAACGGGCCAGAATTTTCTCGCGGATTGATTGACGGCGGAAAAAGCATTGTCATAATTATCGCGCGGCACATGTACGGCATCTTGAGACGAGAATTTCCACGCCGCGCTCGCCGTGCGGGCTCTTGCTGAATGGACTTCGGCCGCCTCGCTTCCAAGATGGAAGCTGCATGGCGTTGGTTTTCTTGCTGAACGCTCACTTCTTGCCACGAATCTTGCCCCAAACAAGTAGCTTTGGAAGAGACGCGGCAAATCTGCACAGCCGCTCACTAAGCGGCCTCAGTGGTTATCCCCGCCGCTGAATGGGCAGCCCAGTGGGAATTCCAGACGCTGCATCTGAAAAAGCAGCGATGGATTGGGAGTCCTTAAATATGAGCTTTCATGGTCGGCTTTGCTTAGCGACCTGCTCCTTCGCAATCTCCACCGCGGATTTCAGGCCGTCAAGTAGCTAGCTAAATGGAGCGACTCGGCCAAGCCGAGATTCTAGAGGTCTTTTCTAGCGCAGTTTCAGCAGCTTCGAGCATTAGCGGGATATGTCCCAACAGATCTGCCACTTGAAAAGATCGAGAGATGCAGCAGCCCCTTCATTGGCTGTGCGTTTAACTCGTGGAACATAATTCCTTTTCCTTGGCTCATGTCCGAGTGGATGAAGAGAGTTTCAGGAGAAGGCAACAATAAAGTGGCAGGAATACCTACGTAAAGAATCAGAAAGCATATGGAAAGACAAGATGGCGTTTGGTATCGCGAACTGAATCGGTACCATTGGTTTGTGCTGATAGTGGCGGCGCTGGGCTGGCTTTTCGATTGTTTAGATCAGCAGTTGTTTATTCTTGCTAGACAGCCAGCAATGCGCGATCTGCTCCGCATTGAGGATTCGATGGAGCTGAAGGCGAGCGTGGATGCGTACGCCGGCTACGCGACTTCCATTTTCTTGCTGGGCTGGGCCAGTGGAGGCCTATTCTTTGGCGTACTGGGTGACCGCATTGGCCGCGCAAAAACGATGCTGATCACCATCTTGCTCTATTCCGTTTTTACTGGATTAAGCGCTTTCAGTTTGTCCTTCTGGGACTTTGCCGTTTATCGATTTTTGACTGGGCTGGGTGTTGGCGGCGAGTTCGCAGTGGGAGTCGCCCTGGTTGCGGAGGTAATGCCCGAACGGGCTCGCCCCTACGCACTTGGTTTACTTCAGGCCCTTTCGGCGATAGGCAACGTGACTGCCGCGTTACTCAGCATGCTCATGGGGTCGCTCGTCGAACAGGGGTTGGTGGAGAGTGTCTGGCGGCCCTTGTTTATCGTCGGTTCCCTGCCAGCGCTCTTGGCCTTACTTATCCGACGAAAACTGCGGGAGCCGGAGCGATGGCAAAATGCCGCGGGAGAGTCAGGGAAAACTCAGCTCGGTTCTTATCGCGCCCTGTTTGGCGAGAGGCGATGGCGCAAAAACGCTTTGGTTGGCCTGGGGCTGGCATTCTCCGGAGTCGTTGGTCTGTGGGCGGTGGGTTTTTTCACCATGGATTTGGTAGGCAATGTGTTGACCAAGCAGTTCTCCAGCCAAGGACTTGCTGAGAATGAAGTTGTGGGCCGTGTCGCGTTCTGGAAAGGGATCACTTCGCTGATGGTGAATGCTGGTGCCTTCTTGGGCATGTTTAGCTTCAGCTTTTTAGCTCAACGCATCGGGCGACGACCGTCGTTTGCAATCGGATTCGTGGCGGCCATGGTAAGCACCGCGTTGGTTTTCGGATTTTTGAATGAGTTGTGGCAGATCTTTGTACTGGTTCCAATTATGGGCTTCTGCCAATTATCTCTATTTGCGGGATACGCCATCTATTTTCCCGAGTTATTCCCAACGCATCTGCGAAGCACTGGTACGAGTTTTTGTTACAACGTCGGTCGTTTTATAGCCGCGATCGGACCGGCGATTCTCGCGCTATTGACGACGAAGGTCTTCGCAGACACGGAAGAGCCACTTCGCTACGCCGGCTTGTCGATGTGTTTGATCTTCCTGGTTGGTTTAGCGATTCTGCCAGCGGCTCCTGAAACAAAGGGCCAGGGGTTGCCGGACTAACCAGTGTCTGCATTACCTCATCCTGAGGCTGTAACAGGTGTAATCCAACGATCTTGTAAAGAATGCAACAATCCGGATGCACGATCAGTTCCAACTATTCATCCTGCATGTTCTCTTGCAGTTGGCTGCAATAATCACCGCAGCGCGGGTCGGTGCTTGGTTGATGAAAAAACTAGGGCAGCCGCAAGTCGTCGGTGAAATCATTGCCGGACTGTTGCTTGGACCGTCGGTAATGGGACGTTTAGCACCCCAGACGATCGACTTTTTGTTTCCGGATGATACTGCCATCGTCTTTCGCGTTCTTAGCGAATTGGGACTTGTGCTGCTCATGTTCCTGATCGGTCTAGAATTCGATTTTTCTCATTTGCAAGTGATTGGAAAAACCGCCATAGGCATCGCCGGGGCCGGTATCGCCTTGCCATTTGTCATGGGGTCGGGCTTAGCGATGTGGATTCATCCCATAGTGGCAGCAGATGCCAACCGAACAGGCTTCATTTTGATAATGGCGGTTGCGTTGTCGATCACCG
>JANSWS010000368.1 GCA_024743355.1 bacterium | reverse complement strand
GTTTCGATTGCCAGGTGGTTGTGCTAACGCACAGCGGACCCTTGGAAGAAACACTTCGGGCAGCGGATATCCCGCTTCACTTTGTCCAGAAACGCGGGAAACTCGATCCCCTCGCCATCAATCGTCTGCTGTCGATCTTGCGACACATTCAACCGGATGTGGTTCATACTTGGCTGTTTGCCGCCAACAGTTACGGTCGCTTGGCAGCTCGAAGGCTGCGCACCCCGGTGGTCATTTCTTCCGAACGATGTGTGGACCCATGGAAACGCTGGTGGCATCACTGCATCGATCGCTATCTCGATCGCTTCACGGATTGCATCGTCACCAACTCCCCGGGCATCCAAGAATTCTATTGTCAGCACGGCGCTTCGGCGGACAAATTCGTGGTCATTCCCAATGCCTTGCAGTTGCCGCCGCCCCATCCAGCGCCGCCGGTTGGCCCTGCGGCTTCGGTCGGCAAAACTGGAGAGGCCAGCCGAGATGCCCAATCAGCGAGTCCGTCCACGGAGCAGCAGGCTGCACACCCGCAGGCGGATCCCCGTTCGGCGAATGCCGCGAGGAAGCGCATCACCCGCGACGAGTTTTTTCATCGCTTCTCCCTGCAGCCGCGGAAGCGACTGGTAGGTGCCGTGGGGCGTCTGTGGGCGCAGAAGGGCTACGAAGATCTGATTTGGGCCGGGGAATTGCTGCGCGTGGCCTACGGCGACCTGTGGTTCGTCATTCTGGGAGATGGACCGGATCGCGAAAAGCTTCAGCAATATCGCGATAAGGTGGAAGCCTATGATTCGGTCCGATTTCTCGGCCATCGCGAAGATGCCTACGAATTGATGTCAGCCTTTGACCTGCTCTGGAATGGCAGCTTGTACGAAGGGCAGAGCAACACGATTCTGGAGGCCATGTCATTGGGTATTCCGGTAGTGGCAAGTGACATTCCTGGAAATCGCGACTTAGTAGTCAATGAAGTAACAGGCTATCTCTACTCATTGGGCGATATCGAAACGCTCATTCGACGCTCCAACGCGTTGCTAAAGGACGATGAACAGCGGGCTGAATTGGGCCGCAACGCGGTTGAGCGCGTGCGAACTGAATTTTCACTAGAAAAGATGGTCACCGCTCACGAGCAACTCTACCAGCAATTATGGCGGAAGAAGGCTGGCAAAGTGTGATGCTTGCTGCTTCACTGAACTCGAATAGCCTGAGCTCAAAACTATGCACCCGGCACTGAAGAAGCAGATCGATTACAACGCGAAAACGCTTAGCTTGTCAGACTCGTATGCGGAGCACCGGGCGCGGGTTACTGAGCGATTGCTGTGGGCCGCAAGAGAATTGGCTGGCGGGGCCGATTCGTTGACGATTCTTGGTTGCGGCAATTGCAATGACCTGGAGCCTCTTGTACTGCAACGGCAGTTTCGCCACATTCATTTAATCGACATCGATTCCCACGCGCTCTCGCGGGCGCGTCAAAGATTGGAATCGATCGGTTTGCCTGACGTCCAATGCCAAGAATTCGAACTGACTGGTATCTTTGCGCGAGCAGGCTGCGACCGCGCTGCCGATCCGAGAGCGAACTCGGGTGTTGGGGATTTGATCGCAGCTTCCAGAATGCATGCGTCTTCCATTGAACTGCTGCGTTCGAATTGCGTCGTTTCCAGTTGTGTTCTCTCTCAGCTTATTGACGCCGTACTCTCGTTGGTTCCTCAGGATGCTCCCGACCTGGCGGACTTGATCATTGAACTGCGACGCAAACACTTGGCTACCATGCTGGATTGCCTGCATCCTGGAGGAGCGGGTCTGCTAGTCAGCGATTTTGTCTCATCCGAGACGCTGCCCGAACTCCACACGCTCCCGGAATCGGAATTACCCCGGCGGCTGGCCTTGGCCATTGAACAGGGCAATTTCTTCACTGGCTGCAACCCTTTCGCCATTTTTCAGCAGCTGCTTCAGTTGCAAACGGCCGGGGTGGTGGAACAAGCAGGCTGGAGCAAGCCCTGGCTGTGGAACATAGCCGATAAGCGGATGGCGGTAAATGCATTCTGGTTTCGCAAGGCCGCCCGAACACCCCTTATCAGCCCCTAGAGGCTGCGATACCTACCTACACAGGCAATCGCTCCGATTGCCTGTTAATTTGGGATAGCGAAAATCGGGTCACCGGCTAGACTAAGAACCAGCCGTTCATAAGTTGCGAGCTAAGGCATTCTTGCGACGCGTTTGGACGTTCAAGTCTGCAATGTCCTGTCGTCAGACGCTTGGACGTGTCTTGAGGACGTCATAAGTAGAGATAGTTTGTTCTCACGCTTTGACCGGCCAGAGGAAGACTGCGACTGAATGTTGTTCTGCGACTTGTTGCAAACAGCCTGCATGCCCCGTTCGTCTAGTGGCCCAGGACGCCGGGTTCTCAGTCCGGTAACAGGGGTTCGACTCCCCTACGGGGTACCTCGTACAGATTGGTCTTCTCCTCCAAACCCAGGGATTGCCACGAATCCCTGGGTTTTTTCGTGTCCCGGATCTGAAGAAGTGGTTCGACGTTCCTGCATTCCTAGTGGACTTTACCCTGATTGAAATGTTACGCCTGTTTTCTAGTGCATCGCAATGAGCTGTGCTCTTCGTTCGTCGATCATTTGTTTTAAGTGCGAATGGGCATTGAGCAATGTCTGACACTGGCAGTAGGGCGTCAGAAAGTGTGGCACTGGCTCGCCAGTGGATTTCTTCAATTGGCAGCTTGTGCGTTCATGACCAAGCGGCATTGCCAAAGCCGAGTTCTTCGTAGTGAGAGCTTTGGCTTCGATATGGAGTTGCTCAGTCGGACGCGTGCAAGCTGGTAATGGATCAGCCACACGGGCAAGCACTTGCCACACGTCTCCAACTTGATCGATTGGCTCATGCAAATTGCTCGGTAGGCAACAACCGTGGGTGGCTCAGGTACACAGGGTGCGTTAATTTGACCGGTCACGGCAGGTGCTGCACCCAAAAAGGGGCGGAGGCGAGCGGACACATGCAATTTTCGAATATTGGCAACTTTTGAGCTGGGGAATCATAGTATGATAACTCAGTCCTCTGTGCTGCCGTCATTTTGGTGAACCGTCGTCCCGAAAGACCGACACGCAGCAGAGACTTGCCGACTTCCCTTCCGCCCTGCTGCCTGCCACTGCACTCCCGATGGTTCAGCCCGCAAAGACTGTGCGCCTCGCACCTACAAAAAGCTCACGTTCATATTCCCGTTGCCAAGGTGAGCAGAAAAAGCTCGGTTTGCTATCGAGCGTCGACTCGAATTTTCTCCCTCAAAGTCTCCGGCTGACATACCTCTTCCCAGTCATGCTCCTACTTCTTGGGTGCGATCAGCAGTCCCAGGATGTTGTCCGCCGCGAACCGGAAGCCTTGCCAAGTATAGAAGCCGAAGTGGTAACGATCGACTATCAACTATGGCCCACCCTGGTTCGCAGCCAAGGCAGCTTGTTTGGTGATGAGCAATCCACAGTCGGCACCGAAGTTGCCGGGCGTGTGGCCAAGGTTCATTTCGACTTGGGCGATTCCCTGCAAAAGGGAGACGCCATGGTAACACTCGACCTGCAGGAATTTGAGCTACAGGTTGTTCAAGCCGAAGCTCAACTGCAACAAGCACGTGCGTCGGTGGGTTTAAAGGAGAATGACGATGAGCAGTCGCTGAACCCAGAAGCGGCCCCACCTGTCAGAGAAGCGCTCGCGATTTGGCAAGAAGCGAAGAGCAACCTTCAGCGGGCAAAAGATCTGCAAAGCAACAATGCGATTGCAAGGGGCGAATTTGATCAGGCAGTGGCTGCCGAGCATGTGGCGGAAGCCCGCTATTCCTCGGCACTCAACAGCGTGCTGGAAAAGATTGCCGTGATTGGCGTTCGCCGAGCCGAACTTTCACTGGCCCGCCAAAGACTAGAGGACGCCGTGATCCAAGCTCCGATAGACGGTTACGTACAACGCCGACAAGTCGCGCCGGGCAGCTATTTGATGGTCGGACAACCCATCGCAGTCATGGTTAGCACCAATCCACTGCGATTTCGTGGCACGGTACCCGAACGTCACGCTCAATCGCTGGCGGTTGGCCAAGAAGTGCAATTGCGTATTGAATCCGTGGACCAGCCTCGCCTGGCTAAGATCACCCGTATCAGTCCGATGCTCGAACTGCAGAGTCGAGCTCTAGTGTTTGAGGCTGAGATTCCAAATGATGACCTCTCACTGCGAGCCGGTTTGTTTGCGGAGGCCGAAATTGTCATCGATCCTCAAGCGCAGGCGTTGGTGATTCCACACTCCGCCATTGTCGAATTCGCTGGAACTCAGAAGGTTTGGAAAGTAGTCGATGGCGTAGCCGGCGAACAGGAAGTGCTCGCAGGAGCTCGACGCGAACAGGGGCTGCAGATCCTGGAAGGCTTGAACGTCGGCGACCGAATCTTGCTGCACGGCGAGAAGGGCAAGATCGCCCGCGTGGTTACCAATACTTCGACTGATCCATAGTGGCGGCGTTGCATTAGTTTTCCGGAGAATCCCATCCGTGTATTGGCTGGCTGAAGTCTGTGTTAAACGCCCGGTTTTTGCGCTGATGCTGGTGACCGCATTGGTCGTGGCGGGCATCGTGGCCTTTCCCTCGTTGGGCGTCGACCGATTTCCCAATATGGATCTGCCACAAATCTACATCAACGCAACCTACGTAGGTGCGGCCGCGGAGGAAGTCGAGTCGGAGGTCAGTTCGATCATCGAAGATGCGGTGGCAACCGTGGCGGGTATTGAGGAACTGCGTTCCATCTCGAGAGATGGTCGCGCCTTCGTGATCATTACGGTGGAATTGGATCGAGACATCGATGCCGCCATTGCCGACGTTCGCGATGCGGTAGCTGGAGTCGTCCAGCGCTTGCCGCCCGGGATGGATCCGCCAGTGGTCATGAAACGCGACCTGGATTCTTCTCCCATTATGACTTTAGCCGTCTCGGGACCGCGCTCGCCGCGTGAACTTTTTGTGCTGGCGGACCGCTACGTAAAGAATGTGATTGAATCCTCTCGAGGCGTCGGCGAAGTTGCCATCGCGGGAGCCGCGGATCGGGCCATTCAGATCAATATTGACGCTCGCCGGCTGGCGGCCCATCGCTTGTCTATCCTAGAAGTCCGCGAAGCCTTGACGCAGCAAAATGCGGAAGTACCCGGCGGGCGTATTGATGAAGGCCTCAGAGAACGAGCCTTGCGGACACTGGGACGTGTCGAGGATTCCTATGCCTTTCCGGAACTGGTGGTGGCCACGGTTGGTGGAACGCCAGTACGTCTGAACGACCTGGGAACCGTTATCGATAGCACCAAGGAAGTGCGTACCCTCGCCCGCTTGAACGGCAAACCCGCAGTGGTTCTAGAGGTACAGCGGCAATCAGGAGAAAATACGGTCGCCGTGATTGAAGGTATTAAGGAACGGCTACCACGTTGCAGCGATCTACTGCCCGACGATGTCGAAGTCAGCATCATTCAGGATCAATCCCGATACATCATCGAGGCCTTACATGAGATTGAACGTCACTTGATCTCTGGCAGCATCCTGGCATGCCTGACCGTGCTGCTTTTCATGCGCAACTGGCGCTCGACCATCATTGCCGCTGTCGCCATCCCGGCATCGATTATTGCCACTTTTGCTTTTATGAAGTGGTTCGGTTTCACTCTGAACAATGTTACGATGCTGGCGCTGGTTCTGATGGTTGGCGTGGTCATCGACGATGCCATCGTGGTTCTGGAGAACGTCTTTCATTGCATCGAAGAAAAAGGGATGTTGCCGGCCGAAGCCGCAATTCTTGGTACCAAGGAAATCGGTCTGGCGGTACTGGCAACAACCATCTCCTTGGTCATCGTCTTTTTGCCGGTCTCTTTCTTGTCCAGCGTCACCGGCCGGATGCTCTTTCAGTTTGGAGTTACAGCGACGGTCGCCATTCTGATCTCCATGCTGATCAGCTTTTCACTGACACCCATGATGTGCAGCAAACTGCTTCGGCCCGCCCGGCAGGACGGCAAATCGACCCCCAAGTCACGGGCTGGCTTCTACGGCTGGCTGGAATCGGCTTACCTGTGGATGCTGGAAAAGGCTTTGCGGTTCCGCTGGGCGGTGCTGGTGGTTGTCATAGTCGTTATCGCTTCCAACATCCCGCTGATGAAATTGGTGCCTCGCGATTATGTGCCTCTCAACGTGGATGAATCGGAGTTTGAAGTCCGGGCCGAAGCCCAGCAGGGCGTCAATATGCTGGCCATGCGCAAGACGATCGATCGGGTCGAAGCCGTCTTGCAAGAAATGGACGGAATCGATTCCGTACTAACCACGCTGGGAACGCGAGGTGGAAGCGATATCAATCGGGCCAGCATGTTCGTGCGATTGAAAGACAGTCGCGAACGCAGCTTCTCGTTGGAACGACTGTGGCAGGGCATGTTAAAGGGGGATCCGGGAGAAGCCTTTCGCGGCAACTTCTCGCAGCGGGAGAAAATGGCTGAAGTGCGCCGGGCACTCAATAAGATCCCCGATCTTCAGTTATCGGTTCGCAATCTGACTTCCCTGCGTCAGGGTGCTCCGGTAGACATTGATCTCGCCATCACAGGACCGGATGCGGATCGCTTGCTTTCATTCAGTACCGAATTGCGAGAACGCGCAAAACAGATCCCCGGCTTAGTGGATGTTTACTCAACGCTCGAGATTGACAATCCGGAATTGCTGGCCACGATTAACCGCGAACGAGCCGCAAGCTTGGGGGTTGAAGTCCGCGAAATCGCCGACACCCTACGCGTAGCCGTCGGCGGCGATGACCGCGTATCGCGGTATTTGGATCGAACCGCGGGCGACGCTTACGATATCGAATTGAGATTGGTTGGAATCGATCGAAACGACATTCCCTCGATCTCACAACTGTATGTTCGCGCCAATCCTTCGTTACCTACTGCTGGCGAAGTATCCTTCGAGGAACCGATCCTGGGCCGCCCGGATTCGCGCACTTTGACCAGAATCGACAATGTGGTCGATTTTCAGTTCAACACGGCAGCCTCCCGCATCGACCGCCTTTCCCGACAACGGATGGTGGCGGTGCGAGCAAACATTGCCGACGGCTATGCCCTGGCAGATCGTGTCGACGCACTAGAACAGGCCGCGGAAGAAATCGGTATCCCACTCGGATTCGATGTCGAAGTGTTGGGCGGTGGAAGGGAACTTGAACGGACCATCGCCGATTTCGGCTGGACTTTCGTGCTCTCCTTCATTTTTATGTATATCGTACTGGCGGCACAGTACGAGAACTTGGTCTATCCACTGATCATCCTGCTTTCATTACCGCTGGCGATTCCCTTTGGATTGATCAGTCTCTATTGGGGAGGCGAAACCCTGAACCTGTACTCCGCGCTGGGGATTCTGGTGCTCTTTGGAGTCGTCAAGAAGGCCGCTATCCTGCAGGTCGATCACACCAACGGCTTGCGTCAACAAGGGCTTCCGCGACATCAGGCAATCATGCAAGCCAACCGAGACCGCTTGCGTCCCATCTTGATGACAACGTTGAGCTTCGTTGCCGGGCTACTGCCGCTGCTCATCGCCACCGGACCGGGGGCCGAAGAAAGGAGATCCATTGCGGTGCTGGCAGCCGGTGGCCAGACCCTGTCACTGCTCCTCACCTTGCTTGCGATCCCGGTTCTGTACACCTTCTTCGATGACATGCTGCGACTGCCTCAAATGCTTCGGGCACGTCAGAGGCAAGGTATGCCGCGACGGAGATTTTTCCGTTGGAAGCGGGCCCAGTTATAAGGGCAATCATTGAACGCTGTTAGAGCCCGGTGTTCGGTAGGTAGGTAGGTAGGTAGGTAGGTAGGAGCCCAAAGCCGACCCGCGCGGCTCCCATGCAACAGGTACCCAGGGACTGTCCGACGTCCGCGGCCGCAGACGAGGTTTGCTCTGGCTGCCTTCATATCCCGATCGAGTCACTCTGAATCTCGCCGATCTCCAAAAGCTCGGGCGGCCGGCATCGCAATTCAAGAGGC
>JANSWS010000120.1 GCA_024743355.1 bacterium | reverse complement strand
CAGCGAGGAACCCATAGAAGTATTCAAACCCGTAACCGGTCGGCCAATAATCAAAGGGCCCCGCGGCCGTGGTATGCTCAGCCGGCGTATTGTGCCACTTCCCCCAGGCCCCAGTGTGGTACCCGTAATCCTTCAGGACTTGGGCCACCATCGCACTGGTCTTGGGCTGCACCCCGGAGTATCCGTCCCAGTCGTTGGCCAATTCCGCGATCTGCCCGGCGCCGACGCGATGATGGTTGCGTCCGGTGAGCAGCGAAGCCCGCGTCGGTGAGCACATGGCGGTGGTGTGAAACCTGTTGTAGGCGACGCCCTCGCCGGCAATCCGATCCATTGTGGGGGTCGCGATCTCGCCACCAAACGTGCTCGACTGACCAGGGCCGACGTCATCGATCAGGACGATGATGATGTTGGGGGCGTCGTTGGGAAGGCGACTCGTAACCGGGAGTGGACTATAAACCGACTCCTGGATGGTGCGACCCGCGGTGCTTCCCGACGGCTTGGGCGGAAACGGTAGTATTTCCTGGGCGAAGCTTCCGTTCGCGAAGACGAGTGCGGCACCCATCAGAATTATTAGGACCGCATTACTTCTGTTCATGGTATTCTCTTGTTGTTACTTGGGGCTTCTCATTAAGCGTTTTAGGGAATGATGTAATTCAGCCAACCTTGCATTCTCAACTCGACACGGCGGATGAGATGAGTTGCTTTCGCGTGGTCGGTGTAAATGGCGGCTTTACCAACAGCTCCGCCCGGCAGTTTGGAAGCCTCGATCCGCTCGTCATCAAGAGCCAAGATTACTCCGTAGGGCATGCTTAACTGCCCTGGCTGGAGTGCGGTCGGAACATTACCGGATGGCTGAAGCTGGCCGGCAGGTGTGATGTAGGCGATTGCTTCGACGGTTGCTGAAAATGTTTGTCCGGGATAGAGCTTGAAGATCACCTCCGCTTGTTGCCCAGGCTCAATATGGCGAATCGCGTACTGCGGCACAGCAACCGCGATGCGGGTCAGGCTGGTTTCAACAAACGAGATCCAGCCGCGCATTGGGAACTGAGCGACGCGCTGTCCTGGACGCAGTGACAAACCGATCGCGTAGCCATCGGCGGGAGCACGCACACTCGTCCAATTCAAATTGAGTTTTGCTGAAGCGAGTTGGGCACGGATCTGAGCAACGGTCGTGTTTTCGCCATCGACCGTCGACTGCAGCGCGAGCCTCGCCTTGGCTTCGGCAGCCTGTGCCGATCGCAATGCGGCTTCGGCTTGGGCGACCGAGGTGTTCACGTCGCCGACACGGGATTCCAAATTGAGTTTCGCCTGGTCTCTCATGGCAACGGCTTCTTCAAGACTGGCCTTGGCTGCCTCTAAGTTGCGACGCTCCGTTTCCAGCTCTTGCTCGCTGGTTGCTTCCGTCTTCCTAAGCTCGCTTTGGCGATTGTACTTGCCCTCGGCGAGTCGCATCTGGGACTGGCTTTTCGACATTCTTGCCTCGGCGGCGTCCAGCGCCAGCTTGAGTGCTTCAGCCTGTTGCTTGGCTTCAACCAAGGCCGCTTCAGATTGAGCAATGGCCGCTTGGGCGGTCTCCAGATCAGCAGGTAGCATCTTGGCCGCCTGTTCCGCTTCCTTGAGGGCTGCTTCGAATCGATTTACCTCAAGCTGGAAGGAACTGGGATCGATCGTGAACAAGACGTCCCCTTGTTTGATCGGTTCAAGCGGACGAGCAAGAACCTCCTTCACCTCACCAGATACATTCGGAACGATCTCAATCACCGGATGGTAGACGTTGACCATTCCAGATGGTGCCCCCCATTGCATCGGGAAAACCAAAACCACCATCAGCATCAAGCTAAAGAGAAGAGGCGAGAGCTTCCACCAAAGATTGAGCGAAATGACCTTCAGGTAAACGAGTAACGCTACAACCGCCACGTAGCAAAGCGTGAGGAAAGCGATCATCTTCCATCTCCCTCCCCTGAGTCTGTTTGCGCGAGTTTATCGGGGCGAGAATGGCCGGGCTTTGCGTACGCCCAGATGAAGGCGAGTGGGAGTAGCAAGCCCAGCGTAAGCATCCCCCACCAACCACAAACACAGATCGCATCCGCTTGCGGATGTCCTCGATCTCGGGCGATGCGGCCAGGCAGCATCGCTACGAAAATAGAAATTGCGATAGCCGACGACGCCAAGAGAAGCAGAACGACCAGCGCGAAGTAGTCAAGAAACATTGCTCATTCCTCCCATTCGCCAGGCATCAGTCGAATACCTCTTGCAGAATTTCCCCGCTGGCTCCCGATGGTGGCTTGGCGCCTACCAACGCTGCAAGTGTGGGAGCGACGTCAATCGTCCATACCTTGCGGAGGACCCGTTGGGGCTGGATGCCTGCACCGGCGAACATAATGGGAACATATGTATCGTATCGCCAAGGAGACCCATGTGTGGCAGCGACGGTCAGACCATCAAAGTCGTTGATGAAGCAATGCGGCTCGAAAACGACAAAGAGATCACCGGAACGACGAGGATTGTGGCTGTGTAGGATGCTGCGAGTGAGCGGCGTCTCCGCAATTTGTCCCTGCATCAAGGCAGTGCTGGATACGGCCAGAGCGACGCCTGCAAACTTCGTTATTTCTTCTGCAACTGCCCGCTCGACGGCGGCTTGATCCAAGCCCCGTTCACGGATGACCTCTCGGTTCAGATAGACATAAGGTGCAAAGAACTTCTCGATCAATTCATCGCCCACACCAAACTGCTTCTTCAGCCGAGCGATCCCCGGCTGCTTGTCCCAGGAACTGGGGTCGACGTAGTCTGCTTCAAATCCAAGTTGCCTCAGCTGCGCCGGCACCTCCGGCCCACCATGGTCCGCGGAGAGCACGATAAGCGTGTTGTTCAGGCCGACCTTGCTATCGACATAGGAGAACAGGTCCGCCAGAGTTCTGTCCAGACGCAACAAGTTGTCTTCCATCTCCAGACTCGAGGGGCCGAAGACGTGCCCCACGTAATCTGTGGACGAAAAGCTTAGCGACAAATAGTCGGTAACCTCGTCAACGCCGATCGCTTCGTGTTCAATCAATTGTTTGGCGAAATCGAGCGTCAGCTCATCACCGGCAGGGCTGATCGTCAGCAAGGTCGTGAACATTTTGCCATCGCCGGGGCCATAGGGGTGAGGAAACACGCGTCCGTACTCGCCGAGCTCGGTTTCCCAAGGCACGTCATCCAAATCGGCAAAATGGTACTCGCCGCGGTCAAGCAACAGCTGCCAATGCTGATTGGCATATCGCTGCGTCGGATTCGACTTATTAAAAGTGGTCACCCACTCGGGATAGCGTTCGTAATAATAACGGCTGGAAACAAATTGACCGGAAGCCTTGGAGAACCAGAACGCCTTGCCGGCATGGCCCGCCATCGGAACCGCTCCGCGATCCTTGATCGAGACACCAAAGACTTTCGCGCCGCGTACGGTATGAATGGCCAGCTCGTCGGAGAATGTCGACGTCAGCATCGCAGCCGGCGAGCGACCCTCGGTGCGGGCGACTCTCTGCGTCGGGTCGATCTCGGTCGCCTTGTCGACATCCGCACCGGCGGTCAACAGGGGGTAGCGCGCGTCTTCGATGTTGTATTTCATTTCGCCCGTCGCTCGGTCCAGCCAAACATTGCCGATTAGGCCGTGCGCCGACGGGTAAGCGCCCGTTGCAAGCGTTGTATGGCCAACGATGGTTTCGGTGTTCGCGTGCGCGTGATGCGCATTCTCGTAGATAACACCGTTGTCCAACAAATAGCGGAATCCGCCCGGCCCCATGTTCTGCAGATAACGACGAGCTAAATCGCCGCGGAGTTGGTCGACGGTGATTTGAAGAATCAGTTTGGGCGGCGCTTTGTCGCTCGTAGCCTGCGCGATTGCCCGCGAGGGATCCGCCGCAGCGAAACAAACACAGGCGGTCAGAAGAATCACACGGATGATCCGCACACTTGGAACACTCATGATGTACTCGATTCGCAAGATAAAGAAAATCACTCTTTCAAACTGTCGCCGGCGGCACGACTTCTAGTTGGCAGAACCTGCCAGCACGTCCTCTCGCACGAGCAACACTTGTTGTGTTTGCCCGTCTTCGAAGTGAACCAGAGCGCGAGCCGACTCATCGGTCAGCTTGGATACAGTCGCACGACGGTCACTTCATTGATGCTGGGCAGCAATTGGCCCACCACCGATCATTGCACACTCTTGAGCTTGAAAGTGTCCTCGTCCACACACCTCATCACGTCGACAACTAGAATCAGCCTCAGAAATGCAGGAATTCCTTTCACCTAAAGGTCCCAATTGAAACGAGTTAGGAAAAGAACGTGAAATCATTCCAGCTGGAGAGCTACAATGCATCAAGCGAATTTTGCCGTGCTGCGGTTCATGTTAATTCAATGGATGGCATTTTTGGTGCCAACCGACTTGTTAATTCACGCCATTGCGATGAAACGCGGTGGACGAACGAAGCTGCTTCCGCGATGGCGACCAAAGAGTGTCGATCAATCGGGAGCGACTCAATGAAGCGGTGGGAACCCAATGAAACCGATCCCTCTGGTCCGAAGAGCCGTGTTGGCACCGGCGATCTCCTATCTGGTCAGCCAAGGCGTACCAGTCGCTCGATACTTGCGCCGCGCTAAGCTAGTGGCTCCTACGCCGGAAACCTTGGAGTCTCTGATGCCGCTTCACCAACTGTGTGTATTCCTGCATTCGGTTGCTCGTGCGGAAGGCAGGCATGATCTCGGCTTTCACATCGGGGGACATTTGGGAATTGAAAGTCTCGGGGTCTACGGGAGGTTGGCGGCAAAGGCGTTCACCTTCCACGAGTCAATCCTGTTCGGTAGCGAGATGATTTCGAGTTATAACTCGGGTATGCAAATCTGGATCGAACGCCACGGCGATCAAGTAAAGTACTGTCAGAAGTACGCAGAAACTCTCGAGCTCGATAAAACCACAGAAATTAGCCATCTGGGACTAACCAACGCTCTGGCTACTGCGGGTATCTTGCGTGGATTCGACTGGCGACCGACACGCATTGAACTTGCCACCGGTCCGATCAACTTGGGCGTCTTTTTCCCCGAACTCGCTGAAACTCCCGTCTCTTTCAATCATCCGCAGACGTCCGTTTGGTTCGACCAGATATGGTTGAGCAAACCATTGCCATCATCACCTTGCCCGACCGCGACTGACGATGAGCGAGCGTCTTTCCTGGCGACCGCACCCGCTTATGAACCGGTCAGACAACTGGAGGAGGTGATCGAGTCATCGCTTGAGCATCCGAACATCGGCTTGCACCTCACCGCCGCAATCATTGGAACCAGTCCTCGCACAGTGCAGCGTCATCTAAGTGAACATGAACTGTCTTTTTCTCGATTACTTCAAGCGGTCCGATTCCGAGTTGCTCAGCGGCTGCTACGAGATTGCGGAATGCCACTTTCGGAGATTGCTCGGAGGTTAGGTTATTCGGAGCTGGCCAACTTTACGCACGCCTTCAAACGTTGGACTGGAGTTAGTCCGAAAAGATTTCGCCGGCTTCATTGTGGAGATATGCCCAACTAAACTCCTGCTCGGCGGCGGCGTGCTTCTTCGCCGCCAAGGGAATCCGGTTGGCAGAGTCCTAACTTTCCATGCGATCGAGTCATGAGCTTGGGTCGCCTCCTGTGCTGCAATCGCTCATCGTGCTGTAGAGCGGTTCCTTTTGAACGAACATCATTTTTTCTTGGAATTCCCGTTCACCGTTTTGTGATGCCCTGCATTCAAGCGGAGATATTGCCCCCACATGGTCGTCATCGCACAGCAAGTCCGTCGAGCGCGCGTAGTCGCACAAGGCAAATGCATACTCTCCCCAACTGTCCTAGGTCGGATTCTGCGCTGCAAAACGCCAGAGCTTGTCCACAGATGAGCCGCGGATTGCGAATCCGCGGCTTGCGTTTCGAGCTCCCAATACGAGCCAGCTCAGCCTTGCTTGACGTAGCGAAAGGCGTGCTCTGCGAATTGCTCGCTGGTGGCTTGGCCATTGCGATCGCGAACACGAATCCAGCCCAACAGCTTGCGACGCATCTGGCGAAAGGGAACTGCCACACAGCGGTGCAAGCGAATCCACCACGGCGGGTTGGTGTACTGCTGTAGTCCCAGCATGGACAGTTGATCCGGTCGGTGATTCCGGACGTGTTTTGCCAGACAGAATTCATCGGAAGCCTGAAACATCCTCAAAACCCAAGACCACGGAGGAAGTCTCCACAAAAATTTGTTGCGGGTTTGGAAACTGATCTGGAAGTCCACCAGATAGGGACGGCCATCGTCACCAACCAGCACGTTTTCCCGCTTGTGCAAATCCACATATGCCAGGCCCTCCGCGTGCAACTGCTGGAGCATCTCTTGGAGCTGGCTAAAAAAAGTGTCGCCAAGCACTTCCCCTGGCTGTAATGGATGCCCCTCGACGAAACCATGCGCTACTGCCGTAACATATTCTTGCTGTCCATCACTTACGCCCACGTTGCCGCTGGGAACTCCCTGAACATGCATCAAGCGTTGATATGCACTAGCTTCCCGATGAGCCAACATTCGCCCCAACCACGACATGGGAACGCCAAAGATAGGTTGCGTTCGATTGAACTTGCACACCAATTTGTCCTCGACACCCACGTACAAAGCTGTGGCTGCCCAAGAATCGTGTTTGTAAACTTCGCTTCGACCAAATTCCTTGCCCTGAAACCAGATCGTTTGCGGGGGATCCTGGGCTCCCAAAGCCCGTAAGATGGGTGGCCGCTTGCGTGTCGTTTCCATGCTTTCATCCCTGACTTGATCCCGGCAGCGACTTTTTTCGTATCGGTCCCTGTGGGGTTTAGGAAACAAAATCCCCTTCGCACGCTTCATTGCAGGCAATGTTAAATGCAACAGGAACGCTAATCTTCTTTGGCGTTTCCGCTTGGGTTGTTAGCCCAAGGTGCCCCTCCGGGGCAAGATCAAACACGTCAAGCGGTAAAAGCAAAAAGCGGGCAGGGGGGAGCACCTTTCGCCGAGCCATTTGCGGAACGAAGTATTTGCAATCCTGACCAACACCTGATAGTATCCATTGTCTCTCTTCCGATTTGCTTCTCTCAAACTGCAGCCGCGCTGATCCACGCGGAGTATCACGGCATGGCGTTTTTCCCAGGGTTTCATCGCAAATTGAGAACGCAAGCAATGCTTGGTTGCTTGGCGGCGGTATTTGCTTTGGCTCCGCTTTCGGAATCGCTGCTGGCCGCTGGCTGCCATATCTGGCCCGTGGAGAATCCGCGTGACGCAGACCGTTTGGACACCTTGGTTTGCACCGAGGGCGGAACAGTCTCTCGTTTGTCGCAGAGCAAGCGGATCTACGTGGATGGCGGATTCCGCTATTTTGCCATCAATACCAGCTCGCACTGTCACGGTCCCAATTGTGGTCGAGACGAGCCGTCGGATAGTCTGACAGCCAACGGCATCCAATCGCGAATTCGAGTATCGACCCCAAATCTGTCGCGTGTTATCGTTCTGGTGCCACCGGAAGCACAAGCATTTTACCCTGCTTCCGATGTGCTTTGTCTTGCCGTCGTTGCGGATGGCATCTTTCGCCCTCCACGCTGCAGCTAGCTTTCTCCAGGCTGACTCTCATCAGCCCCAGCTGCACCAGAACTCAAGTCTTTGCACCTAAGGTTTCTGCTGCGCTCGTTGGTTTGCCGGATCGCCTTGGCGTTTTTCGGTAAGCCCACGATGCCTGCGAGCCTCGGGGAACTTGCCGAGTCTGCTGTGGATGTCCTTTCCATGAACGAAGAGCCGGCGGGAAGCCCTGTGTTCCGTGCTGCTACCAGTAGCAGGATTCCGTGAATCTGCGCGCGTTTTCATTTCGCGGTTTGCAGCGCGGTGTTTCTTGCGGCGTTAGGTGTTGCGCAACGCGAACTCCTTCTGCTGACTCTGTTCAGATTTCACTCGATACAAAGCACCCATCCTATATAGGTTTCTTCTATGCATCACCGACGTGTACTCATGAATCGCAGCCAGCGGGCTGCATTTACCCTGGTAGAATTACTTGTCGTCATCGCCATTATTGGCATCCTGGTCTCGTTATTGCTTCCGGCTGTGCAGACTGCCCGAGAAGCGGCTCGACGCATGCAATGCTCGAACAATCTCAAGCAATTGAGTTTGGCATTGCACAACTACGAATCGGCCTACAAGAGGTTTCCGGCGGGTCGTAATGAACTCAGGCATTCCCCGCACTCAGCCCTACTGCCTTTTATCGAGCAGACCAACCTGGGGCAGCTGATCGATTTTCGCGTTCGCTGGGACCATCCCAATAACGCCCAAGCCCTGGCTACGGAAATCGCCATCTATCGCTGCCCATCGGATCCCGTTCAATCGGCTCCTAATACCTGGGGTTCGACCAACTACCGAAGTAGCCAAGGATCGGGACTGCTGTGGGGACTGCCTCCATCCGATCCTAGCGATGTCAACTACGGGATGCCCGCTCCCAACGGAGTCTTGATTCCTAATCTGTATCTGCGTTTCGGTGATATCACCGATGGTACCTCGAACACGGCCGCCTTCAGCGAACATGGACTGGGCGATTTCAGCAACGCGATCTCCAGTCCAACGGATACCTTTTGGCCGCACACTCACCCAGACAATCCGGATCAAGCCATCCTGGATTGCCAATCCATTGACGTGCTGGATCTTCAGTATCAGCGAGTCAGTGATGTGGGAGCCCCGTGGATGAACGGCTATCACTCGACGACGGCTTATTTTCATGTCGCGCCTCCGAATAGCCGGTCCTGCATGTTTCCTCCAGGTCGCATCGCAACGGCAGCTCAAAGCTATCATCCCGGCGGTGTCAATTTCAGTCGCTGCGACGGCTCCGTATCGTTCGTTTCGCAAAGCATCGATGTCGCAACCTGGCGAGCCCTGGGCAGCCGCAACGGCGGCGAAAGCCTGGTTGGAGATGTGCCTTGAAAGCCATAGCGAGTCATGTCGACGGCAGGCACCGCGTTACCGCACAGCTAGTCTGCTGGGCGTTGTTGCTGCTTGTATTCGGCTGCCGAGGCAGTGTCGCGAAAAGCGATATGAGCCAAGCCGAAGAACTGCTCAAGCAAACGCTAGAAGACTGGAAACGTGGGGTCACCGTTGCGGAACTTCGGGACCGGGAAACTCCCGTGTATGTAGCTGAAGACTTGTGGCAGTCCGGTTATCGGCTGCTCGAGTTCTCAACGATCGGTTCGGGCGAAGAGCGGGGAACCAATGTCCGCTTTGCGGTTCAGCTAACCTGCGAATCCCCTGGTGGCAAGAAGCGGCGGGTGCGTGCGGATTACGTGATTAGCACTACACCCGCCTGCACCGTCGCGAGACTCGACTGAACCGGCAACTAGCGTTCGTACCGATTCGCCAAGTCCCCGGTCAAGATTTCAAGCCAGGTCGCCGCGCAGTTGAAAAGCTGCCGGCGACCTAGTTTCGGGACTTGGCCGATTCTCAACTCAACTCACTTTGCATGGATACAAATACGATGACCAAGCGATTCTATATTTTTTTAACCACCCTTTTTGCACTCTCGAGTTCCTTAATGGGACGATGACCTTGGACTATGGATTCAAAGTAGAGTTATTTTGGCTCGTATCTCGTACGAACAATTGCCAATACTGCCTTGGTCACCAGGAATCCAAGCTACTTGCTGCTGGGCGCGATGAAGATCGTATCGCAGCTTTGGATTGCGACTGGGATGTATTTAGCCCTGCGGAGCGTGCCGCCTTTGCTTTCGCACGAAAGTACACCTTCGAGCCTCATCTGATCTCTGACAAGGACATCAACGCCTTGCGAGCTCATTTCACGGACATGCAAATTCTCGAGATGCTGCTCTCAATGTCCTGGAACAATGCGATTAATCGTTGGAAGGAAGGAGTCGGTGTCCCGCAAAATCCAGACGAAGGCGGATACTCGCGACTCGTCGGCGAACAAGCGACAGCCCCAACTGGACGGCCTGAAGAGCATCAACCGTCGGGAACTTATCTGACACCAACCTCACCACAGTTTCAGAAAACCGTCAGCAAGGTCGCACCCTTTGTGGTTGTCGGGGCGTCGAATCCGCCAGCCAGTCTTCCAGCCATGCAGCGTCCTCCGCTGGAAGCACCCGATATCGTTCTGAAGCGGATCAGCGAAGTAACTACCCGCCAACCAAGATTGCCCTTGCAGGATGTGGACACAACTCGCCAATTGATGGAGTTGCCGCCTGACCACATGCCTGAGAACTGGATGCGGTTGATTGCCAACTTCCCCGAGGAAGGAAGCCGTCGTGGAAAGACGCTGTATGCCGTTCAGCACAGCGATCACTTAACACCGCTACTCAAATCCCAGTTGGCTTGGATCGTTGCCCGCCAGGACCGGGCTTGGTACGTCATTGCCCACGCCATGGAAGATCTGCGCAGCCAAGGCCTATCCGATGGACAGATCTTCGCCCTGGATGGTGATTGGACTGAATATACGCCCGCCGAACGCGGACTCTTTCGAGTCGCAAGAAATTTAGGAGCTTCACCCGTTTTGCTGACGGATGACGAAGTCCAAGCGGCAGTACGCGCGGCTGGTCCCGCGGCTGTTGTGCAAGCGGTCGAATTCGTTTCTCAGATAGCGGCCCTTAACCGCATCAGCGAAGCGGCAGGGCTGCCCGCTGATGACCTCTAGTTTTGAAGGCCGTGAGCACTCGGAACCGTTCCAAGCCTTCGGGCTTGGAACGCACCGACTCAGACGCGTGCTCGCTGTCGGCTCTGGGAATTCATCGGGTTCACCGCCAACTGCGGATCGATCCAATGCGGATAACGCTCCTGGCCGAAGAACCCCGGAGGATAGCATGCTTCAACCCACTTTTGTGGCATCCATTGAGTCACAAAAGTTGTTCGGCGAAGCGCTCCAATCTCGCTTTGCAAAGGGTCGCGATCCAGGCGAACAGGTTCGCTCCGCAAAGCGTCCGCGGCGTTGATAATCCCATGCGGGTCATTCTTGGCATAGGCATCAATCAGATCTGAGACGTCCAGTACACGCAGGTGCGAAGCAGAGCGATCCTGGTTGGAAGCGTACATGATGTGCTTGCCGTCCGGTGACCAGGTAATGCAGAAGTCGCAGCCTTGGTGATCGGTCAGTTTAACGGGATAGCTTCCGTCGTTCCGCATCAACCACAAATCCCTATCGCGATCACTGTAGCGACGTCCAGGAATTGGATTAACCGATCGATTCGACACAAAAGCAATCAGCGAACCGCACGGGCTCTGTACGGGATCGATATCCGCCCCGACCTCGTTGGTTAACTGCGTCAACTCTCCCGTCTCGAGATCCATGTGCCAAATATCCGCATCACCTTGGTCCCGATCGCTCGACCAGTGAATGCCCTTGCCATCCACGGTCCATTCAACATGTGTGTCATCCCCTTCGTGCGAGGTCAACCGCTGCCGATTCTGGCCATCGGCGTCCATCATCCACACATCGTTGTTTCCAGCTTCGTTGCTGATGTAGCAGATCTTGCTTCCATCAGGCGAAAATCTAGGGGCATCACACCAGCGATTCAGGGAAGTCAGTTGAATGGGGTCGCCTGGGCCTGATTCGGTCAATTCAACTTTGAAGATCTCTTGAAAGCCGCTGCGGTTGCTAACAAAAGCCAGCCAGTTGCCACATGGGCTCCAGGCTGGTTTGTCATTCCAAAATGAGCCAAAGGTCACTTGTTGCAGATATCCACTCTCAACGTCCAGAGACCAGATGTCGTAATCGCCTTGTTTGCCGCTCGCAAAAGCAATCTTACCGGTGAGTGCACTCATGGATCGTTCTCGCTTTCCAGGGTTGAGATGGGTGCTCGCTCTAGGGGAAAAATCACCATGACCCGGCCAAGCACCACGAGGAATCATCGAACCCTAGCTTGTGAAAAGTGCGACCGCCGTTTTGTATGACGCCGGCCAACGCGGCACCTGAAAATCAGTTCGCTTGGTAGCGATCCTGCGGCTTGTTGCGATTGTGCCGTTAACCAAGAGAAACCGTGCGGTCAAGCTGAATGTCAAAAGCTGCGATACGATCACGCACCTTGCCGCGCGTAATACCCAATATTTCTGCTGTCTTAGACTGATTCCCGCCGGTCGCGCTCAATACCTTGGCGAACAATCTCCTTTCAACTTCTTCAATCGTTTCGGTGTAAAGATTGGTAGATCCTTCCGCAAGACGTTGGGCGATGAACTGGTTGACCAAAAACTCACCATCCTCAACATCAGCAGCAGGACCTGCTTCCGACGGAAGCGTTTTCCCGGCGTCTTGTGGCACGTCGGTGGCAGGCGATCCGCCGGGAGTCGCTGGCGATGCTGCTTGCCCCGCGTTCCGCTCTTCGTCGTGACCAGCATCCATACAGTGACGACGTACAAAATCGGGTAAATTAGCTTCGCCAATCACAGTTCCCGTAGTGTGTAGCAACGATTGGCGGACCACCGATTGCAGCTGACGCACGTTGCCCGGCCAGTCGTAGTTCAGCAACCGTTCCAAAGCCTCGGGTGAGAGGCCGACCAACTCAGGACGATTCATTTCCGCTTTAGCCCGCCGAAGAAAGTATTCCAATAGCGCGGGCAAGTCTTCAACACGATCGCGCAGCGGGGGCAATTGAATCGTGAATCCGTTCAGCCGATACAACAAGTCTTCGCGAAAATCCTCGTCTTCGACCATTTGCTCCAAGGGCCGATTGGTGGCGGCGATGATTCGCACGTCCGTTGAGATCAGCTCATTGCCGCCAACCCGCTCAAATTTCTGTTCCTGCAAGAGCCGCAGAATTTTTCCTTGAATAATAGGCGACATATCACCTATCTCATCAAGAAAAATGGTTCCCGTATCGCACTGCTCAAAGCGTCCAATCCTCCGCTTGTCGGCGCCGGTGAAGGCTCCCTTCTCATGGCCAAACAACTCGCTTTCAAGCAATTGATCCGGAATAGCCGCGCAATTAACGGCCGCGAATGGCTTGTCGGCCCGATCACTGTGCTGAACCAATGCTCTTGCGACCAGTTCCTTGCCAGCTCCGCTTTCTCCGCGAATCAGGACGGTTACGTTCTGCGCTGCCACGCGGCCAATCGCCTTGAAGACTTCGAGCATGGCCTCGGAATTGCCGATGAACGATTCACCTTCGCTGTGGCCTTCGCCGACCGGCAAGCCCACGGGCTCATCCATCAATTGCCTGGCACGGACAGCGCTCAGAGTCAAGCGTCTGAGCTGTTCCACATTGAGGGGCTTCGAAAGATAGTCAAATGCCCCGCAGCGCATGGCGGAGATCGCTGTTTCGCTCGAGGTATCACTGGTGATGAAGATCACCGGAATCTTGCCATCCACGGCACGAATCTGCCGAAAGAGCTCCAATCCATTGTAGCGAGGCAAGTAAATATCCAGCAGGCAAACAGCAGGCTGTTGGTCTGCCAGCAATTCCAAGCCCGACTTTCCATTGCCTGCGGCAATGACCTCGATGGCGTCATCCTCATGGAAACTCTTGCTGACAATGTGGCGGATGCTCCGATCATCATCGATTACAAGGACTTTGGGCACAGCTGCGTTCCACTTCTATGTTGGCAGTGTAGGTTAGTCAAAATGGACCACGGGGGCTAACGGCCCTTACGGCTAATCGAAAGTGACGCTGTCCTATGAGTCAAGCCTGAGTATATCAGAAGCATATTTGGGGCAGCAGGCTTGTCGCTCTCGCCAATTGCGAGTTTGATACCGCAGGGCTCCGCTTGCCGCTCAGCATCGTCATCCCGATCGATAATCCGGCAGTTGCGTTGCAAAGCATCGTCCCAGTGCATCTCAATCGCGCTGGCTGGCCGAATTTCGACCAACCCGGAATGTATGCTTTCCTCGGCGACCGAGTTGGCATCAGGAATTGCGTCTTTTCACGCGGCGGCACAGGGCTTGCTGGTTGGGCTTGCTATGGAAGCTTTTTGCATCCGTTCTCGTTGTTCATTTCTCTGCGATTTATTTCGGGCTAGAAACGATGAATCCACCGCAAGGCACTCCTGCAACTGAGCAAGTTGATTTGGGCGCTGCGTTAGATGCTCTTGCCGGCAGCCGAGAGCTACTGTGCGATCTGGGACAAATGTTCCTCGAGGATGCGCCCGAAATCCTGGGGCAACTGCGACAGGCTGTCGATGTACAGGATGCCGAAGCGTGTCATCGCTTAACCCATAGCCTGAAGGGTCTGGCCTCGACCTTTTTTGCGGAGCAGACGGTCGAACAGGCGCGGTTACTTGAGGGGCAGGCTGCCACCGGCAATTTAGTAGCACTTTCGGACGGTGGCGTTGACCGGCTTGAAGCCCTGGTCAGCGAGTTGATCGCCGAACTGAAAGCCAAGCGACTAACTAACGAAGTGTAGTCTGATTCTGGCTTCAGCGAAGCCTCGTGCAGCGTGAAATGTGTGCCTACCTCCAATCGCTGGCGAACGATTTGTTTGCCACTTTTGTGCAACCGCGGGTGGTTTCCGCCAAGGCGACTCGGCTTGGTAAGTCGGCTTTCACCGGCCGCAGGTGTTGGATGCTCCATCCGGCTGTTCGACAATCAGCCCCATCTGACGCGTCGTTGTTTCTTCAGCGACCAGAAGCCTACTTGTTGGCCCGCCCAACCCTCTCTGGCATGTCATTCGCACGACATTAGTGGTGACGTCATCTGGCATACAGCGTCTGAAATAACAGCGTCTGAAATAACAGCGTCTGAAATAACGCAGTGTGCTAGCTTCTAACTCACGTGCTTCTATGGAAAGGATGTTTGATAAATGAATGTTGAGACTAAGCTTACGCTCAGCGATACGGCGATTAGCAAGTTGCGAGATCTGATTCGGATCAATGTGGACTCGTACAATGGATTTGCGGAAGCTGCAGAGTCGATTAACAATGAGAGTATCGCCGACCTGTTCCGCGAATTCGCCCGACAGCGAGCGGAATTTGCTTCCAGTTTGAAGAGGATTGTGACCCTTAATGATGAAGAGCCCAGGGTTGAAGGTTCCTTCTCAGCGGCCATTCATCGGCTGTGGATCGACGTCCGCTCTATGCTCAGCGGAGGCGATGCACATGCGATCCTGTCAGAGGCGGAACGCGGCGAGGATCAGATTAAGGCAGCCTACGAAGAGGCTTTGAAAGAAACCGCTGGCAGCGCCGCCAATGATATACTGACCGAACAATATGCGGCCATCAAAGAAGGTCATGATCGAATTCGTGGCCTGCGAGACGCCTATGCAGATACGATCTGATCCGCGGCCCTCAAGCGTAGTTGAGCCAACTTAGGTCCCCGCGCTGCCTGAAAGGCGATATGAAAACCAAGCTGATCTACTGGTGGGATCTACTCCGAGGGCAACTGTGGTTTCTGCCGTCTATCTACGGGATCGTCGCGCTGATCGGCGTGATACTTCTGCTTGAAGTTGATCGTTCACTTCAAGGTAGCAAGGTCCTTTGGCTGGGAGAAATCGAATCCACTCCCCAGTCTGCCAGGGTAGTACTGGGCGCCTTGATCAGCGGTCTGGTCACCGTTCTGGGTTTAACGTTTTCGCTGACGATGTTATCGGTGTCACAAACGGCAAGCCAATACGGTCCACGGCTGGTAAGATCCGTCTTCGACTCCAATGTAACTCAGAATGTGATCGGTCTTTACCTGGGCACGGTCATATTCTGCATGCTGGTTCTGCGATCGATCCGAGACGTCGAGTTCGATGGACTAGACTTCACACCTCATGTGTGCCTTTCGATCGCAGAGTTAGCAGGCGCGGTATGCTTGATTGCATTGTTAGCGCTTTCGAATCATGTTACCCGCTGCATGCGGGCCGAAACCTTGATCCACAGCATCTATACAGACCTATTGGGAGTCACCGATTCCTTGTATCCCGAGCCGCGATCCGATGGGGTACTCGAGCGAGAGCAGCTGGTATCCGAGGAGGGATGGAAACCGCTCGAGAACGCTGCGAACATCTTCAGTAACTCGACAGGTTACTTGCAAGCGATCGATCTTGATGGACTCGTACGAACCGCGGAGAATTCCGGCCAGCGAGTGGAATTGCTAGCCCGACCGGGTGACTTCGTTCATCGAGGAACGAGGATTGGCTTGGTCGAAGACGCCGGGAAGCAGGTCGATGATTCCGACGTCGCGCATTACGCCAACTATGCACTGACAGGCACCATTCGGACCCCTAGACAGGACTTGCAAGCCGGCCTGATGGAGTTGGTAGAAGCGATCGTACGAGCCTTATCACCGGGCGTGAATGACCCCATGACGGCCATTAATGGTCTCGATTATCTGGGGTCCGTGTTGCGGACTATCGCTGGGCGAAAGTGGCCGCCTAACGTAATTCAAGACCAAGCTGGACTCGCATTGGTGTGGGTGGATCGCCCCGAGTTCCGTGAAGTTCTTGATGACTGTTACAACCAGATTCGGCCCTATGTTGGCCGCTCGTTGGCCGTCATGGAACGCATGCTCGATTCACTCGCTGCGATCGCGGAAACGGCAGGCGATCACGATCTGGCTGCAATTCGCAATCAAGCCCAACTGTTGATGAATCAAGCCAGACGTGATTTTACGGAGCCCAGTGACTTGTCGGCCATCGAGCACCGGGCGGAGAAACTTTTGAAGTGATACCGTCGGGCAACTTGGTATTTGTTGTCGTCCTGGACTCTTTGGGCAGCGGCACTTTCGACAAAACTCCGGGAAAATCCGCGATTAAGCGTGATAACGCGATTTCTGAAGAGGAGTTGCCTACGGCCCGCGAAAACCGGGCTGACGCTCTTACGAGCAATCAAAAATGGCGGTCTGGGACTAGCCATTGGCAAGTTGCCAATCTGTCTGTGCGGGCCGCTCTAGCATCTCAACTGCGACATGCTTGATGGATAACTCGGTGGACTCCGCATAGAATCCGAATGCACCCTCCGAAAAGCTATGGTCCGCCAGCGACAGAATGACCTGCCCTGCCACGGAGAGTTCCAAGTAGCTCCCGTAGACAAGCAGTCGTATGTCGGCAATACCCCGCTGATGAACTCGCCAATAGCCGGATTGAAGCGATTCGAAACGCATCATGTGCTCCCCGCTCCCGTTGGGGCCACTGCCCCAAGCACGCAATTGGGCAACGCCTTTGAAGAGATCAAGCGATAGGTAGTAACCGTCGCGGGATTCCGGATCGAGACGGAAGAGCAATCCACACTTACCTTCATCTTGGATTTCTAAACTTGCTTGCATGCGAAAGCAGCTTGCTTGCTGTTCGAAAACGGCCGCTCGAAAACCCGACAGACTTCGTAGTTGCCAGCCGTCCTGATGGCGACGAACTTCGCACCACTCCGTGCTTCCGTCAAGTGACAGCAGTTCGGGTTCGTGTTCTAACTTTGATGCAAGCTGGTCAAAGCCTTCGAAGGACTTGACGATTAACTGGCCGTGTGGATCCCGCACTAGCCGCTTGGGAGGAGGCATCACATTATGCGTCACACGGTCGAGCCCTCCGGGCGTAAAGAAACTGAAAAGCAATAGACCGTACTTATCCTGGCAGATGCGGCCTGCGTAGTTCCCCGAAGCTAAGAGCACATTGTCGCTAAAGCTCCTCCAGGGCTTGCCGAGTTTCGGGCAGTGCCAGTAGCGGACTTTCGCATCTTCGCGGAGGCTCCCAATGAGATAGTATTCACCTTCAACCACAACCAGATTTGGTACTTCGATATCGTCGTACAGGGCCGGGTGAAACAACGGTTCCTGGTGTTCAAATTGGTTGGGTGCCACTTCTTTCATAACCGCAACACAACCGCGACGAACGACGGGTCCGGAATTGACGCGGCCCGCAGCCAGCAGCCAACCCTGACCGTCTTCGCGGAAGTAGTACGGATCTCTCCAAGAAATCCAGGCGCGCCCCTCCTCGGGACTCGACTCATAAAACTCCGGATGTGGCTCCAGTGGGAAACAGCTTTGCTCGTCATAATCAAAACTTGGCTGGGGAGGTCTTCCAGGCAAGGCATAAGGCAAGGCTGTGCGACGATCTTGCCAATTCACGGGATACTTCGACCAGTGATAAAGATCATCGCTGGTTGCCAGACCAATGCGTTGTATCAAGCCATGATCTCGCCTGGACAAACCGGTATAGAACATCCGCCAGCTGCCAGGCTTTGAGGGGTCCGGTGAAACATGCACCGTCCACAGCATCGAGTCGTCCCAGCTGCCTGGATGACCGATGAAGAGCGCGTTCTCGACTCGACGCCAAGAAAATCCATTGTTGCTAACCGCATGAGCCACAAAATCATGATTGGGCAAGACTAAATGGAACAGGTGGTAGAGACCATCGTGATAGACAATATCGACGTCCCCAAGCGTCTTCCGACCGCCATCTGCTTCTGCGTACATGTTGTTGCTCCGATCTTTACGGGCTCGACTGAAATGTCCGGCCCCGGCCAATGCACCACCAAATT
>JANSWS010000626.1 GCA_024743355.1 bacterium | reverse complement strand
CGGCGGTCTCCCCTCGGTCCGCTTGCTATAGCTTGCATGAGGACAGCGAGTTCGGTCAGTCGCCACCCGCTCTCGGTGGCTCCGCGCTCTCAGTGCCTCAGTGTCTTGGTGTGAGCTCTTCACTGAAGCTGGAGGCGGCTGATGAGAGATGCAACCCATGCGATTGTTCGACGCAATCGATCGCTTCGGTGCAGTTCTCCTGTCGTCAGTTCCCACTCGGCAAGCGGGACCTACTGTACGTACCGCCTGCCGGGCGGTTCGTGGCTTTGCTGATGGCATGCGGGTGGAGCAACGCTTTCCAAACGTTGCCGAACATGCTCGTCGACTCGCTCCTGGTAGCGGCGGGACGCGATCGGACTCGTTGATCGCGGTCAGTACTAACTCTCCCTCGGGAGAGTCGGATCCCGACTGGTCGGGACGGCCGGTGAGGGGCGGTCTAAGCCGATCGTTCGGCCTCCGACTCGCCTGGCGAAAGTCACGTTAGAAGACGATGCAACTCTTGGTGGTCGGCTGCGTTGCTTGCGGCATTTGTGGCGATCAGCGAGAAGTGTCCACAGTTCCAATTAATCATTCCAGCGAAATACAAGTAACGCGACGGCGAAGGTTACGGCTCCCCACAAAAACATCAATATCAGTTGCGGCCATAGGGCAATCAAACTCGTCCCTTCCAGCATGACTGCTCGTAGCGAGTCGTTGAGCGGGGTCAGGGGAAGAAGTTTGATCACGGGCTGCACAATGTCGGGAAATCGCTCGTAGGAAAAAAAGATACCACTCAGAGTCCACATGGGTAGCATCACCAGATTCATCAAGCCCGATACGCTCTCCATCGTCTTGGCACGCGAAGCTACCAACAATCCGATACCGGAGAACTCGGCGGCCCCCAGCAACACCAGGAAGCCGATTGACAGCCAGCTGCCGTAGATCTGCACACCGAAGAAATACCATGAAAATGCAATCAACAAGATGATCTCGGGCACCATGAACAACAGGCGACTGAACATGATTCCCAACAAGAATTGTGACTTCTTCATGGGAGTTGCAACCAGCCGCTTCAAGAGCTTGCGGATACGCATATCAACGATGGCAAATCCAACTCCCCACAGTCCGCCTCCCATCAGACCCATACCGAGTAGCCCTGGAACCAAAAAATCGATATAGCGGCCTCCCGGTTCAGTCACTTCGCTGGTTGTGGTTGGGACAGGATCCGAGCGGCCAGCAGCCTCTTGAATCATGCGATTGGAAAGGTCCTGCGCCAGAACGCTCCCAGGACGCGTGGGGTCCAAGGTGAATCCCACCTTTTTCTCATCCTCAGCCGCTACAGTAAGATCGCTTTTGCCGGTCCGCAGACGTTGTTGGCATTCATCGGCCGCATAAATCGCTGCCACGATACGTTCGTCTTTTTGCAACGCGTCCAAGATCGTTTGTGCGTGCTCGGATGATACGACATCTACCGTGATGCGTTCCACGGGCTTGTTGCGAAAGGCGATTCCCAAGGCCACGACCATCAGGATCGGGAAAAAATAAACCCAAAACACGGCCTCGGGCTGCCGGTAAAATTCTCGGAGTCGGGCCAACGTCAACTGCATCAAAGCCGTGGATCGAAGCGGCTTGCTATTTGAGGTCATGAATCGCAACCAATTTTATGAGAAGGTTGTGTTCGACTAGTTCTCGTTTAAATGACGCCCAGTCAAGCTGACGAACACATCCTCTAGACTTGCATGACGGGTGGTTAAATTCGCGAGTCGCAGGTCACGCTGCTTGAGTTCCGCAAATAGAGCGGGCAGCACCGCGTGAGGTTCCCCCGCAATGATTCGATGGTGGCTATGATCGCTCTCAATACGGTCGACACTGGGTAGACTCTTCAACCAATCAAACGAGGCACCATCGTCTGAACTGCCCAGATCGGAGTTCGTCATGAATTCGATGACATGCTCAGCCCCCAGCGAAGAGATCAATTCGCGTGGCGTTCCAATCGCGATGATTCGCCCGCTATCCACAATGGCTACGCGATCGCACAAACGCTCGGCTTCTTCCATGTAATGCGTGGTCAGCAGAATGGTTTTGTTGCGTTCTCGAAAGGAACGAATAATGTCCCACAACTGACGGCGACTGGTCGGATCCAAACCCGTTGTGGGCTCATCCAAAAAGAGGATGTCCGGATCACCGACTACGGATGTAGCGACTGCCAGACGCTGCTTCTGGCCGCCAGAGAGATTCTTAACCCAGGCATTGGCTTTTTCGCTGAGGGCAACCAACTCAATCGCCTCATCGACCGTCATGCCAGAACGGTAGAAGCTGCGAAAAAGCTGCATCGTTTCACGGACGGTCAGTCGTTCGCTGAGTTGCGTTTCCTGCAGAGAAACCCCCATCCGTTGGCGGATAGCATCGGCCTGAGTATCCCAACTCATTCCCAGGACCTCCACGCTTCCCGAGGTCGGGGCGAGCAGGCCCTCCAAGATTTCGATGGTGGTGGTCTTTCCCGCGCCGTTGGGTCCCAGGACACCAAAGCATTCGCCAGGTAATACTTCTAGGTCGAGTCCCTTTACCGCTTCTACGGGCGGTTTGCCACGGTAGGTCTTAACCAGGTTTTGACATCGAATCGCGAACTGCATGTTGCCGCCTCTGTGGTAGGAACGCCAGAGGCAACATCATAGCGAGTTTGCGGGAAGAGGCGGAGATTACGCAGGAACACGCGAAAGTTAGGCATGCCTTGAGTACTGTTCGCATGCGTATGCGGATTTTTTGGGAGTGCTCCGACTTGACGGAGCTTTGGATTTACCGCAGAGTAAAGAAATTGTTCAGTTAAGGCAACGATTTGCATTCTACCTGGTCCGCGACGATGTGTAGTTCGCCCTCGCTCAGCAGGACGCGGTATTCGAATCCGGCTTGCGGGTGCAAATGAACCTCTTCATAAAGCCACCACTCACCGAT
>JANSWS010000515.1 GCA_024743355.1 bacterium | reverse complement strand
TGATGAAGCGGACAGGCTCCGAGACTTGGCGGATCAGCCGTCCAGAGCGACTGGCATATCCGGATTGAGCTTACCCCGTCTTGCATCGGCGGATGCTTCGTCCTCGGAAGCCCCGCTTGTTGAATCCCCAAGCAGATCGCTACCGGCCTCGGCCGTTTCTAATCGTAGTGATTCTTTTAGATCATGAAATCGGGCCACGATTACCGTGATGTTGTCCGAGCCGCCATCAGCGTTGGCCTCAGCCACCAGCTTCTCGCAAGCCCCATGGGCTGTCTGCGCGGCGCTCAGAGTCCCTGCAATGCTTTCGTCGCACAAGTGGGCTGTCAATCCGTCGCTGCACAGTAGGAGCGAGTCTCCCGCAGTCAGATCCATGGTGAAGAACTGCGGCTCTAACTCAGCTGAGTCCCCGCCAACAACATTCCAAAGGGCATTCCTCCCCCCTAACTGCTTCGCCGACAGATCCCGTCTAGCACCGCTATCGACCAACAATTGGGCCCGTGTGTGATCTCGAGTCAACTGGCGAATCTTCTGATCGCGATAGAGATAACAGCGGCTGCCTCCGGCGTGGACCAAGTGCAGAGTTGGCCAGTCCACAATAGCTACAGTCAGAGTCGTGCACATACCCTGTCGAAGCGGATTCAAATTGGCTTCATTCTGAATGCGGCCCTGGCAATATTGAAATGCGGCAATCAGGTCTTCGGCCAGCAAATCAGAATCTGACTTACTTGAGGAGACTTTTTGAAAATTATGCCAATGCATGCGGTTCACCATGTAACTGATGGTTTCGTCCACAGCCAGAGTGGCGGCCCTTTTCCCTGCCTCATGTGCCCCCATTCCATCGGCCACGAGTAAGATCTTACCCAGTGAGTGCCCAGTGACCTCGGCATGTTCATCGTAGCTGAGCGACGTCAATTGAATCCGCACAGCTTTCACCAGATCTGCGATTAAGAAGTGATCTTCGTTGATGGAACGCCGCCTTCCAGCGTCCGAAAGTGCGTGGCAATCCAGCTTGCCGGCCTGCATTATTCTCCCCTTATCATGAAGCCGCGCGGTCAGAAATCGAACAGGCTTGTTCGCTGAGCCTACACAATGGTCATTGCGGGCACAGATTGATAGAGCACAGATCCTACGTCCGATGTGGCCTGTGGAGAGTTTGGACATGTAGCCAGAAAGTGATAATCGCCCGGCAAATGATCGACCTCGGTTTGTTCTTCAATGCTCGTGCAGTAAAGCCCCTGGGCTTCCAATTCATCTCGAATCGCCCTAGCTGATCTACAATCCTCAGCGGTGATAACCCAGGCTTTTTTCCCGACCGTCTTGACACAAATCGACTTTGAAAAACTGATAGCAAACCTTTCTTGTTAAAAGTGTGAGGGTTATGCGGCTGGAACGTTTACTGCTTTCTGACCACCTACGTTGCACCGGTTCCAACCAATGCAAAACCCAAATCCGCCGTCTCGATTTCGCAGCTCGGTTCAGCACCATCTTATTTTGCAGCTCCGCATCCTAAAAATTGCCGATGCAGCCGAAGTCTGAACGGTAATGCTCAGAAGAGATAACAATCCCCAGCACGTGAAGTACGCAATTTACATGCCATTCACACTCAGCGGCCCGCGCGACGGGGCGGCATTTTGTGCAATTCTTCTTCCTGCTAGCTGCGCTTCCACGCTCTGGCGAGCGTAGCTACCTTCGCCAGAAGGTGGACCAAGCCAAGCCACGCTCTGCGAGCGTAGCTACCTTCTCCAGAAGGTAGACCAAGCCAAGCCACGCTCTGCGAGCGTAGCTACCTTTGCCAGAAAGTAGACCAAGCCAGGCCACGCTCTGGCGAGCGTAGCTACCTTCGCCAGAAGGTGGACCAAGCCAGGCCACGCTCTGGCGAGCGTAGCTACCTTTGCCAGAAGGTAGACGAAGCCAAGCCGCGCTCTGGCGAGCGTAGCTACCTTCGCCAGAAGGTGGACCTAGCCTTGGTATGAAGTACAATATCGCGGTGCAGTTTCCATATCGTGACTGCAATCCCCAATTATGGAGTCCAAATAATGAAGTACCCAACGTTGTCTTTGTTGAGCATGGCACTGATTGCCGGCACATTTACCCCGGTTCAGGCTGACGTCACGGTCACCCTATCCAAGATGCATTTGTGCTGCGGCGCGTGCGTGAAAGCTGTGGAAGGTTCCATTGAGAAGGTCGAGGGCGCTTCTGTCGAGGTCGACGCCGATAATGGCACGGCAAAGGTCACGGCCGAAGATGCAAAGATCGCCCGCAAAGCGATCGCAGCCATTGGCCGCGCCGGCTTCCATGGTGAATCGGATCATCAGAGGCTGAAGATGCCAAATAATAGTGGCGTCGAAGAAGGAACTGTCAAACGCTTGGAGCTAGTCGGCGTTCACAATTGTTGCGGCGGATGCAACAAGGCGATAAAGGAGGCAATCGCAAGCGTGAAGGGAGTCGAAGCCGATACGGCGCAACCGAAATCGAAGACCCTAGTCGTGGAAGGTGAGTTCGATGGGCTGGCAGTAGTCGAAGCCTTGAACAAGGCAGGCTTTCATGTACGAGCCAAGGGCGCTCAGCAAAAGAAGAACGAGCAGAAAAAGAACAAGGCTGCCGAAGCAACAGGTGACATATCCTAGTGCTGCTTGTCCACACTAGAATCCCATGCTTGCAGACGGTCCATGCTGAGAACCCGTTTGAATACCGAAGAGTCCCGCGGCCAAACCCAAAGTGACTCATGGTTTTCGGACAACCTGTTCATGTCCAACTATATTCTCCTGCGAGCCGGACCTCGGTCCGGCTCTCTCAAACCTATCCGAAAACCATCAGCCTGTCGGCGTTAGCTGTGCTTTTCCTCGGTTTTCGGAAAGGGTTCAAGGCGCCCACGCGAGACATTCCGATCCGAGATGATACCTGGCATAGCGTAGCAACTGGCGGCCTGCTGCGTGGATTCAACCTGCACTGCAGCAATGACGACCGAGCAAAGATACGGCCGAGTATTTCCACTCTACGTTCCTCCCATCGACTGGTATTTCCTGTGTGACGATAGCCGGTCCTACCCGATGGTGTTCTACATCGAGCTGCGCTTCTCGGGAACAATCCATCGTCCAGGCTTGGCAACCGCTCTGAACGAAGCGCTATATCGACACCCTTTACTGTTCTCAGTCGTGCGGCCGGACAAACACAAGCGGCTGCGTTGGGTGCTCGCCCCGGAGCAGATGCCGGCGATCTTTTGGGATACCACAGCCTCCGCAGGGCTCGCCGCTCATGGCGAATATCTCGATGTCCGTGCGCAGCCCGGCTTAAGGATTTGGGGCGTACAGAGCGACAACCAAACTCGTCTGACCCTGGAGTTCCACCATGCAGCGACAGATGGCACCGGGGCCTACCGCTTCATCGGTGATTGGCTTGCCTGCTACATGCAAACCTTGAAGTGCTGCGAGAATCAAATTGAATTTGGGAATCTCGATTTCGTTCAACTCAAGCACAGATCCGAGAGAATGCGCGGCTACTCCGCAGGAGAGAAGCCAGTGCGAAAATTCCTACGAGCCATGCATGAGGGTCGGCGGCAATTTCTGAACCGCGTCGAACCACTCAGATTACCAGTCGAACGGCCTTCGTCAGCAGATCTACCGGGGATCGTCAACCAGCGTTTTCATTCTCAACAACTGGCAACTCTGCGGAAGACAGCTGCCGACCAAGGCCTGACCGTAAACGACTTACTATTGATCAGCATGTTCCGCACGATCCAGCAATGGAACGGCAATACCAAAGGTCGTCCCATGCGAGTTCTTGTACCCTCGGACACGCGTGATGGTGACGACTTCGAATTGCCGGCATGCAATATGACCACCTACAATTTCATTGCTCTTTCCCAGGCTGACATGCGCTCGGAGCAACAACTGCTCGATGCTATTCGCCAGGCAACGCTGGAAATCAAGCGTGGTGACCTGCAAAAGTCTTTCATGGATGGTCTTACGACTTCCATGCAAGCACCTTACATTCTGCCGTTCCTCCTGAAGCATAAGCCCTGCTTCGCCACGTGCGTTCTCTCTAACGCGGGAGACCCATCTCGACGTTTCACCTGTCGCCTCCCTAAGATTCGCGGCCGAGTTGCCTGTGATGAATTCTGCCTGGAAAGTATCACAGGCGTTCCGCCATTGCGACGCAACACGCATTGCACCCTGTCGAGCAGCACCTACGGAAGGGAACTTACCTTTTCAATGCGTTGCAGCCCACAAAGCTTTCGTCCCGAAGACACGCAACAACTATTGCAGATGTTCTGCCAAAACCTGAGGATCTAAGCCTCGAAATTCGCAGAGCCCGCTCACGCTCCGATAGCACGAAACACCTAGCTGGACAGCGCCACTATCAGCGTTTGAAAACGCTAAATGGAGTCCTGCTGATCAGCTGATTCATGCGCCCTCAATTCCAAACGCAGCGAGGCAGCTTCGGCCTTCTCGAGGGCAGGAATTACGATTTGCCCTTGGCCATCTCCGTCAATATGGATCCTTCCCAAGGGCTCGGAGTTCCCGAGACCATCACGAGCGACAACCACGTAATGTTGGCCCGGACCAGGCATTGGCACATTACGAAAATAAAGATGAGCTTCGCCACTTTGCTCGTCAAACAACAGGAAGATAGTCTGCGAGCTATCCTGGTTGGTGTTTACCACGGCATTAGAAACAAACGAAATTCTCGGTAGCAAATCCGTTCCCTGTCGGAGATCCTCGGCTTGCCTGACAGCGACTGTCGGGCCGGCCTGGTTCGGAACAAACTGCCGCATCAGACCAACGGCGAGCAACACACCAGCCGCAAATGCCGCCG
>JANSWS010000613.1 GCA_024743355.1 bacterium | reverse complement strand
CCTTTGTTTACGATCAAGATCCTGCGGCAGCCGCCTTGTGTGTGATGGCTGTGGCTGGTTTTCGCCACGTACCAGTAGTAGATCTCGAGGAAAAGGTGGTAGGAATCGTCAGCCCGCAACGGGTCACAGAATTCCTGTCACAGCACCTCGAATAGGCCATCGCTTAAGCTCGCCACGAAACCATCGTAGCCACCGTCGCCAAAACGATGGACGACTGGGCTACCGGTTACCACTCGTAGCCACCGTCGCCAGACGGTGGACGACGGCGACCACGCTCTGGCGAGCGTGGCTACGGGTAAGAATTTGACTGCCGCGCGACTAAGCTTCTCGAACACCTGGGAGTAATTCGGGCCTAGGCCTCGCCGTCCGCGAGTGCAGCTAGAACGGAGCGCGCAGCAAGTCGGCCGCTGCGCACGCATTGCGGGATACCCACGCCACGGTAGGCCGCGCCGCACAGGCGGAGTGTCGGCGTGGCTTCCAGCCGAGTCATCAGTGAGTCCACACGCTGAGTATGTCCCAGGTTGTACTGCGGCATCGCATTTCGCCAGCGAATGACTGCCTGCCACAGGGGGTTTCGCCCTCGCCAGCCTAGAATCTCGCGCAGTTCGCCATGCGCGAGCTCAAAGAGTCTCTCATCGGAGTAGTCAATCATTTCTGGTGACAAAGCACCTCCGAAAAAGACTCGCAACAAGATCTGTCCTTCTGGAACTCTGCCCGGATATTTGTTGCTGGTGTAGCTGATCGCAAGCGAAGCACGCTTTTCGATTCTTGGGTTGATCATTCCAAATCCATCGATGCGACCGGCCAAATCCGACTTAGGCACAATCACGGCGACAACGGCGCTCGAGGCATACTGAATTTCGGCCAGCGTTGCTGCAACACTTGGATGGACAGACTCCAAGAGTCGCGAAGAAACTCTGGCCGGTGTGGCCAAGATGACACCATCAAATTCCTCGGTCTCGTGGGGAGTTCTCAGGAGCCATCTTCGGCCGATGGACTCCAACGACTCCACCGGACTATCGAAGCGGATGCAATCAGCTGGCAAGCTGGATTGCAGATCAGCTATCCAGCTGGACATGCCTTCGCGCGGTGCGACAAATTGATCGTAGCGAGCACCGCTGGCGCGTTTTGCGGCCGCGGCCGCATCCGACCGCATGGACGCCCAGTGCGCTCGAATCAATCCCCCATGCTTGGCTTCCATCTCCACAAACTGTGGCATCGTGGCCTGCATACTCAACTTGGCTGGATCCGCTGTGAAGATCCCACTGACGATGGGCTCAACCAGATTCTCGAAGACCTCGCGTCCCAACCTGCGTATCGCGAAGGACTCGAGTGACTCATCGTCCTGGCTGGTTCTTCTGGGCACCCAGTACTCGCCCAACAATCGCAGCTTTCCGGCTAAAGAAAGCGTCTTGGTAGCCAAAATCGATCGGATTTTCGTGGGTTGCATGAGACTGAAGCCAATCGGAATCGGCAGTAACTCGCCTCGGTGCAAAACAAACGCTTGCCGGCCCTTTTCGACCGGATGGATCAATGCCTCCACATGCCCGAAGTCCTGCGTCAATTGCAGTGCGTCGGGCAAGAGCGTAGCAAAGTTGTCGGCGCTCCGCTCCACCAGATAGGGCCCTTGGCGGAGTGTCTCCAATACACCACCCAATCTTCCCGCGGACTCGAACAAGCGAATGCTTATCGCTTGGGGTTGCTGGGACAATTCCAATGCAGCAGCGATACCACTGATCCCGCCACCGACGATCGCAACATGCTTCACGGGGAATGCCTATGCGGAAACTATATTTTCGGCGGCTGCATCGATCTTGGCAGCCACAATGAAGTCATTTTCGCTAAGTCCGCCGATGGCATGCGTGGTCAGATCAATTTGAACTTGGCGGTAGCCGGTGAGATGCAAGTCAGGGTGGTGCTGGTCCCCTTCCGCCACCTCCGCCGCGCTGTTGAGCAGCTTCATGGCCTGCACAAAATTCTTCAATTTCCAGCGTTTTGAGATCATTTTGCCGTCTTCTGAGAGTTCCCAGCCTTCGAGCGCGGCCAGCTGTGAACGGGAGAAATCCAGTGAACAAGGGTCTACTCCACCCTCGCAGGGCTTGCATTTTTTAGCCGTAAGTCCCTCTGACGTCTCAATTTCCATCAATTCGATCTCCCTGCAAAAAAAGAGCCTTCCGTATTGTGACGCAGGATCAATAATGAAGCTCATGGCGAGCGTGTCAAGTTGAGTGATTTATTTTGCCTGGGGCAAAAACACAGGCTACTGGGAACGGAAATGCCGACTAACAAAGATGGAACTTCAAATAAGGGAAAAATAGAGATCTTTTAGCGGTAGGTTGAAAATGGCATCTTCATATTTGAGCGACCGATTTTCCATCACGCAGGCAAAATCACTGGTCAAAGACCTGACCCAGCCCAACCCGCGGATTTACTGGATCGATTTTCTCGCGACCATTATCACGGGACATGCGGCCTTCTTCGCCTGCCTGAATGCCAACCGCTTCATTGAAGACTTCTGGCCGCTGTGGATCACACGAGGCTTGCTGTTCACCTTGGTTTCGATTCTCTACATGCGGGCGGCCATGTTTATCCATGAGCTGGTCCATCTGCCCAAGGAAGGTTTTAACGGTTTTCGGATCGCTTGGAATCTATTGTGCGGCATCCCGTTTCTGATTCCATCGTTTCTTTACTACCCCCATGTCGACCATCACCGCCGCAAGCATTACGGCACTGACAAAGATGGCGAGTATCTGGATCTCAGCCATCGCCATCCATCCAATGTGCTGCTCTTCATCGCTGTGGCGCTGGTTGTGCCGCTCGCCGGTTTTTTCAGGTTTGCCATCCTCTCACCCATAGCCTGGGTATTTCCAGGCTTTCGGCAGTGGGTAGAAACTCACGCCAGTAGCATGATTATCGATATCTTCTACATGCGAGGAGATTTCGGTCCTAAGGCCAGACGCGTGATGCGAATGCAAGAAGTACTGTGCTTTGGCTGGTGCATCTTTTTGGTTCTGCGGGCTCCCATTATCAGCGGCACATTGATCGATGGGTTTCTGCCCCAAGCATACCTGGTATCCGTAACTCTTATTTTGATTAACAACATTCGAACGCTGGGAGCCCATCGCTGGAT
>JANSWS010000311.1 GCA_024743355.1 bacterium | reverse complement strand
CCGTAGCCACGCTCGCCAGAGCGTGGACAAGCGTGGGCGACTGCGTGGCTTACCGGTGTACTCCCTGATGAGCGTGTTGGTCACTGTTTGTGAGTCGATGCACCATCGATCGGTCCACCAGGGGGAAATCACCTGGCATCGAGTATTTGAGTGATGCGACCGCATTTCCCCAACTCAATGCGTCGTCTTCGTGCATGCCTTGCAAAATTGCGGATAGGAAACCAGCGGTAAACGCGTCTCCGCCTCCCAACCGTTCCACTTCGGTGCATGCGTAAGCTGGCCGTTGATGAATTTGGCCAGCTAAATCGATCATTGCCGAGCCCTGACCGCCGAGTGTCAGTACGATTCGCGTGCCGGGCCATTTCGCCGATAGCCGTCTCAGAATTTCATGCGGCTGCCCGGCATTGATTCCAAACAGCGGCTGGACATCTCTCCCCGGCAAGAAAATGAAGTCGGCCAATTCACACATCGGATTCATCGCGGCCACAGCCTGTTCGACCTTCCAAAGCTTGGCACGGTAGTTCAAATCAAAACTGACCAAGCTCCCGTGCTCGCGGGCCTGACGGGCCGCAAACACGGCCGTGCGCGATGCGGACTCGGAAATGCCCAACGTAATGCCGCTGGTATGGAAGATCTTGAATCTCCGATCATACAGGTCCTGCGGCAAGTCCTCAGGGCAGATTTTGCTCATGGCGGATCCGGCGCGATCATATATGACATCCGACCGACGCGGAGGGGCACCGCGCTCCATGAAATACAAGCCGACGCGATCCTGATCCGTCCAGATAACCTGGCTGCAATCCACACCGTGGAATGCAATGGAATTGGCAATCATTCTGCCGATGGGGTTGTCCGTCAGCCGAGATAGCCAGCACACGTGATGGCCCAATCGTGCCAGTCCCACCGCTGTGTTCGATTCGCTGCCACCCACATGAGCTTCCATTTCGCGTTGATGCTCAAAGCGATGAAAGCCTTGCGGTGTTAAGCGAAGCATGGTTTCGCCTAGGGTCAATACGTCGATTTGAGGGAGCCTGTTGGGCGTCTGTGAAACTGCTTCCATCCGTACGAATCCAACAAGTGGAAGTTAAGTATTCGAAGCGCACGATCGTGCGTACTGCTCGGCCGTTCTGCTCACACTATCCCAATCACCGCGTTCCATGGCTTTTTGATCAATCAGGCTGCCCCCCACGCCGACTGCTGCGGCTCCTGCTGCGAGGTAATCGGGGATATTCTCGAGGGAAACGCCGCCCGTAGGCATCAGCTGGAGCTCGGGCATCGGTGCGAGCAGGTCCTTGATATACGCTGGACCGAGAGCTCTAGCTGGAAAGACCTTGACCGTAGTGCTTCCTAGATCCCAAGCGGTTGCAATCTCGGTTGGTGTGAATGCCCCGCTCAAGATTGGAGTTTGGTGGTCGCAGCAATAGCGAATCACGGTGGGGTTCAGAGTGGGCGTCACCATAAAATCGACTTCAGCAGCAAGAGCGGCCTCTGCCTGCCCCAATTCGCGAATGGAGCCAACTCCCAAGACGGCTTCACCGGATGAGAATTCCTTCACGGCCGCACGGACTTCCACGATTGCCTGTAAGGCCGCCGGATTGCTGAGCGTATATTCCTGAACCTTAATTCCTCCACGGAGAAGCGCCGACGACAACGCGACGGCTTGGGACAGGTCGTCGAGACGAATGATACCCACCAACCTGGTTTGGCTCAGCAGATTTGCGACTGTGTCATTGGCTGCCATCACCATTCCTCCTCACCGCCGCCGGCCAGCATTTGAGTCCAGACAATGACCACTGCGGCCAGCACGACACAAACGATCAAGCAAAACACAATATAAGAGACAGTGGAACGCGTTTGGTTGGACTTGCCGGGTATCAACTGTGTGGCGATAGCGGCCATGGCTGGAGCCGAGATGGCGAAGGCAGTCAGCAGGTTGGGGAGTCCGAGAAAGGAATTGAATTGAGCATTAGCCCCGGCTGCGACCATGGCCATTAGCGCCGGACCGGCTGCTCCCAATAGTAACTGCCTGGCCTGGATCCAAATTGCCCCTATCCCGAATACTCCAAAGATCGAAGCCACAGCCAGCAGTGGTTCCGTGACCCGCATGAACGACTGGGCCGTCAGAAATGCCAGCGCGGCAACGCAAGGAATCCACGCCAGGGCTTGAACCCCTGCGTTGGCGGCAGAACGTAGTGAAAGCGGAATCCAGGCCAAGCTGCAGCCCACGAATATGCTCGCCAGCCAAAACCATTGTTCCTTCTGCAGATCGGTCCAAGCCTCACCTCGCGGAAAAACCAGCCAACTTGCCGCGGCGACAGCCAGCAGACAGAATAGCCACTTCAGTCGCGGCAGACCCGCAGAGCAGGCAGCAACCACCCCAACCAGCAGGCTTGCCAGTGGTACTCGCAGCCAACTATCTTCCGACCAAAGCTGAAATTGGTTCCTGGTCGCGAAGGCGAGCCACACCGCCACAGAGGAAGCCAGGGCTCCGGCCGCGAACTGTAATGCCGCATTGGATGCGAGCGTTGAGCTCGATGGCGAAGTCTGCGTCTCTACGTCCGTCTTATGTTGGTCGCCCACCAGCCCCTGCGTGGTTGATCGACGTCGCTTCAGCCAGCCCGCCCAGAGCACAGCAGTCACAGCAATGAGCGAAGGTATAACAACGTTGAAGAACAGGATTTTGAGTTCAAACACGGCTTCTCCAGAATATGCGTTGGTGGCTGAAGCACCCCCGAGCGATGTGGATTTTACCGTAGTCTTGTTTGCCTTGAACTACCAGTAGTCGGTCGCGAATTCTACGAGCGCTCAACGCAGAATTCGCCACTCTGATTCAGGTAAGGCTGGCTCAGAATCTTAGGTCGCAGCCGCCTGAGCGTACCTGGTAAACCGGTCCGCTTCGGCATGGCGACGCTGTTCCATTCGATTCAGGAAGAGGAGGAAGCACTCGCCTCCGCCGATCGACGTCGTCTGCGTTTTATCTTCATGCTGCTCCACTCTTTTGTCACGACTTCGAACACTTCAGGCGATTCGTAACGCACTACGTTCTTGCCTTCGGGGATGGGGCCCACTAATCCACGAAAAACCGGCATTCCCCTCAGCTCAAGATCCGCACTGCTGTCATCGACTCCAATCTGGGTGTGCAGATCAAGAATTGGATCGACATTGGGAAAGTCGCGAATGCGAAACGAACCGTCGCTAGCGCGGGTCACAACACGATAAGTATCTTTCTTGCTCATGAACTGGGCTTCTCCACGGATCGGATAGGTCGAACGGGAATTCGGACGTCAATATGGGACTGCCTGGATGCAATCAAGCTGGGAGCGAACGCAAGCCTGGGAGCGGTTTTCTTGCCTGCAGTCGAATGAACGCGGAGTAATTGTCGGCCGCCCTCGGCAATGTTTGGCGACAGGGGCCTCCACACCCATCAACTGGGCTACTTTTGCATTCAGCCCTTGCGACGGATGGCTTGAGGGCTTGGATACATACGCGCAGTCCATGTGTAAGATCGTCAGTTGGGCGTTCGCGACTGTGCCGAAATGGCGGGCGCCAAAATTTGCGGAAGAACACTGATAGTGCAATCAAGCGTCGCTGGCTGCATAGCCCACAAGACCCCTACCGCTCGGACCAACCGCGCACGAAATCTACCCGGTCCAACTGCGTCTAGGCGGGCGAAATCTTGAACTCGCCCGCAGCAATAGCTTCCGTGTATCGCGGACGAACTCCGTGGAATGAACGCCGGGCTGCTAATTCAAGCATTCTGCAAACGCAACTGCCGCAGGCTACCAAGCGTCGTTGAATGCGGTATAACCTCGAGGATCCGTAAATCGCATCATCAACAGGAAAGGCGCAAGATTGAAACTGGTCAGATTGCAAAAAGAGAAGGCAGATTCGAGCCAAGTATCAGGCGTCGAGTCTTGGGGAATTGCGACGGAGTCGGGAATATTTGACTTGGGCTGTCTGTTGAACACGTGCCCCACGATGATGGACGCCATCAAGGATTGGGAGTCGATCGAGCCGAAAATTGATTCGCTGCTTAAAGACGCTCCGGAATGCGCGGCGAGCAGCAGAATACTCAGCCCACTTCCGGAGTCAGGTAAAACGCTTTGCATTGGCTTGAACTATCGCGACCACGCATTGGAGACGGGAGCGGAGATCCCAACAGAGCCAGTTGTCTTCAGCAAGCTCGATGGCACGCGTTGCGGTCCGGACGATCCGATTCCGCTGCCTGAGGTAAGTCAGCAGGTAGACTACGAAGCCGAGTTGGTGATGGTGATTGGAAAGCGGGCTTGGCGAGTACAGGAAGAGCAGGCCGATGACCATATCTTTGGTTACATGTGCGGGCATGATGTTTCGGCTCGCGACTGGCAGAAAGGGCGGCCTGGGGGGCAATGGCTGCTGGGTAAAAGCTTTCCCAATTTCGCTCCCACCGGTCCCTATCTGGTGCCAAAGCAGTATGTCGGCGACCCGTGTAATTTGGGGATAACCATGCGTGTCAATGGCGAAGTTCTCCAGGATTCGAGTACAAACCAACTCATCTTTAACCCCTGGCAATTGATCGCTTACATTTCGCAATGCTGTGTGCTCAATCCCGGCGACCTGATCTTTACCGGAACACCGCCTGGTGTGGGAGCTGCACGAACTCCCCCTCGGTTTTTGCGTTCTGGCGACGTCTGCGAAGTCGAGATTCAGGGACTGGGGGTCTTGCGAAATCCAGTCGTTGCCCCGAATGCTTGAATGAATTGCCCTGTCACTAAAATGGTCTGGCAGTGGAGTACATGAGGGTCGGCCGGAACGGCGACTAAACTCCGTGCTTAACAAAATTCACTATGTCAAATGGGAGATTCTCATGCATCGTAAGCTGTGCGTCGTTCTAGCGATTTTCACTGTCGGAGGGCTCGGATCGTGGACGGCTGCCCAGGAAGCTAAGACCATTCCGGAAACAGCAGTAGCGGCGGGCCAGTTTGAAACTCTTGTTGCTGCGGTCAAAGCGGCTGGGCTGCTGGAAACGCTTGGAGGTGCCGGCCCGTTTACGGTGCTGGCACCCACTGACGAAGCATTTAAGAAGCTGCCCGAGGGCACCGTCGAATCACTGCTCAAGCCCGAAAACAAAGACAAGCTGGTCCAAATCCTTAAGTATCACGTCGCTGCGGACCGCTTGACGTCTGACATGGCCTCTCCGGGAGCCAATTTCCCAAACTTGGCTGGCTTGCCGCTAAAAGTGGACGTGAAAGCCGGCACTATCTCAATTGGCAACGCCAAGATTCTCAAGACCGATATTCGATGCAGCAATGGTGTGATTCACGTGCTCGACACGGTCCTGATTCCTGAGTCCAAGCTGGACAAGGCCGCACTCGTGGGCACCTGGGAGTACGTCAGCGCGGTGAAGAACGGTGAAGAAAAGTCGGCCGAGGACTTGAAGGGACAGTTCGTAAAAATCACGCAAGACAAGTGGACGCTCGATGGCGAGGCAAAGTTTGTCATGGATTATGAGGTGAATACTTCGGACAGTCCGAACACCGTTAAGTTCACCATCACAGACAGTCCGTTCGGAGCGGGCATGAGCGCCGCAGGCGTCATCAAGCTGGAAGGCAATGAATTGGTTGTCTGTTACGCTCCGATGGGTGAAGCCCCGAGCGAATTCGACGCAAGTGAAGGATCAGGCAACTTTCTATTTCGCCTGAAGAAAAAGTAGTAGGCGTCGCTTCCGCTGCTAATGCCTACGGTTAAACCGCTGGTTGGCATAGCCGACCAGCCTGCTGCCTTCAGAGCCAGGTCACAAATTAATCGGTGGCCTGGCCTTTGCCGTAAGGCAAGCCAGAGGATGAGCTTGGACTAAAGCCAGAACGTGAAAATCGCATAGGTCAACACTGTTCCACCCATGACCCAGCTGGGAACTTGAAACCAGGACGTGGTGACGATGCTTTTGCATCGCGGGCACCAGGCATGGCTATCGTCCATGACTCTTGATGCTGTGAGTGGCTTCTTGCACTGTCCGCAGTAGCAGGGGGAGAGAAGCGGAAGTGGGTCCCGCTCGAAGGATTCTTTTGGCGGTAACTTCATGGTGCTGCTCGAGATAAGTGCGGGAGGTAGCGTAGATATCGGAATCGGCCCCGGCCTGTTCCCGAAAGGGACGCCCTATCGGAAGCCTATCACAAGAATCTCTGGAAACGCGTGCGATTTTTTCCAAATTTTTCGAAGCGCTAATCCGGAAGCCCCAAACGCCGCGTTGGGCCGCTTCAAATGGGGGGCCGCTTAGCTTTGGGCGACTTGCGATGGGCCCAATTGGGGTTTCCCCAGTGGGTAGCTTGGTCTCCAACCGCTTGCCGGCCCCTGCATACACCGAGTTGGGGTTTCGCTTTGGGAGACGGCGATGCGTCCAGCCCATCAATGCTCCGAGTGAAACTGTCTGAGTGCACGTTTTTCAGCGCTGGTCGCACAGGTGTTACCAAAAGTCAGTTACGCGCGAGTTGAGAGAGATGGCTGGCTTGAGGCTTGAGTTCGGCTTGCATTGGCAAAAGACCCTGCTGTGCATCGGTCGATGCCTTCCAGGAATCGGAAAAAATGGGTTCCGTAAAGCTTAACGCCTGAGCGAACGGGGGTAGCATTTCCAGCGGACGATGGCGGGAACTCACAAGTTTTGGCGGAAATGATATTCGTCATGTTTGGGACGCGTATCTCAATTGGATTCCGCACACTTGGGACGCCTGAATTTCCGTAGCCTTCGCCTCCGTCAATTGTCGTTTGGTTGTCGAGCGGGTACACTGAAGTGCTCCTTGGGGGCTGCCGGAAGATCTCTTATTTGAGAGCTTCCGAGTTGACGTGGTTCGCCTGCGCCGAGCCCGTGCGTGCAACTGATTGCAATCGCGTTCCTCTGCCTCCAACACGGCCGTTTTGCTTGTAGCAACCAGGCCACTGACAACCCTCCATTCAGTACAGCTTCGATTGGCAAGAGCTTTTGACGAAGGCTCTACATGTCGTCGTGGCTGCCAATCTCAGCCCGGAGAAATGCTTGATGAGTACCGCAGAAGAGGCCACACAAATGCAGACCACCTCCGCTCGTTTGGCTGTCGAGGGGCAAGAGATTGAGATGCCGGTTGTTGTGGGCACGGAGGATGAAAAAGCGGTCGACATTTCCGAACTGCGGAAGAAGACTGGCTACATTACGCTCGACGAGGGCTACGTTAATACTGGCAGCACGACTAGCGCCATCACCTACCTGGATGGAGAAAAGGGGATTCTGCGCTATCGCGGCTATCCGATTGAGCAATTGGCGAAGCACTGCGACTTTGTAGAATGCTCCTATCTGTTGATTTATGGGAAACTACCCAACGAGAAAGAACTGTGTGCATTTCGTGAGTCGATTCGTCGCCATACGATGATTCATGAGGATATGCGATCTTTCTACAATGGCTTCCCCAAAGACGCTCATCCGATGGCGATCCTGTCATCGGTGGTTGGAGCTCTGTCGACTTTCTATCAGGACTCGTTGGATCCCCATGACCCGCGCCAGCGCGAGGTGTCTATTCATAGGCTGATGGCCAAACTGCCGACAATCGCGGCTTACAGCTATAAGAAGTCCTGCGGTCAGCCTTTCATGTATCCCCAAAACCATTTGGATTACTGCGAAAACTTCTTAAGGCTGATGTTTGCAGTTCCGGTGCAGGAATACGTGGCTGACCCCGTCGTTGTGGATGCACTTAACCTGTTGCTGATTTGCCATGCGGATCACGAACAGAATTGCAGCACGTCAACAGTCCGCATGGTGGGTTCGTCTGACGCAAACCTGTTTGCATCTATTTCCGCCGGCATCTGTGCCCTGTGGGGGCCTTTGCATGGTGGAGCCAACGAAGCTTGTATCAGAATGCTGCAAACCATCGCCGATGATGACTGCAACGTTGGCAAATACGTGGACATGGCCAAAGACAAGCGGGACAACTTCCGCTTGATGGGATTTGGACATCGCGTTTACAAATCCTTCGATCCGCGCGCCACGATCATCAAGGATGCCTGCGATCGCGTGCTGAAGAAGCTGAACTTGGATGATCCTTTGTTCGAAGTCGCGCAGAAGCTGGAAGAGGTGGCTCTAAAGGACGAGTACTTTATCGAGCGGAAACTTTATCCCAATGTGGATTTCTACTCAGGAATCATTTACCGCGCATTGGGGCTGCCCACACGTATGTTTACGGTGATGTTCGCGATTGGAAGACTGCCGGGCTGGATTGCCCAATGGGTGGAAATGCACCAGTCGCCGACTTCACGTATCGGTCGCCCGCGGCAAATCTATACGGGCCCGGCAAAGCGCGACGTCATTCCGATGAGCGAGCGCGACTAGGCGGCAAATGCCAGCATTGGTGACTCCCGTTTATCGGGCTGTTTTCCGGCGATGTAGTGCTTATGCCCTGGCATTGGTAAGCGCTTAGAATACGCCAGCAGTGCGACCTGACTTTTGCACCTCCCCTAAGCACTCGCAATTTCTATTGGCAAACTTCTCTGGAAATGGCTCCCTCTGCCGGAGTAGGATGTCCCGTCGGTCGCTGGGCGAGTTACCCATACTGCCCGTGAGCTGTTTTGGGCTTGGCTGCTCTCCGCGTCTGGAACCAGTTAAATATGCGGCAGGGTGATTTGTAAGGTTCGGAATGGCCGCTTAGCCGAGAACCGACTCACAAAGGGCTGGACGCCTTGGCATTAGCCGCGCCTTGCTAGGTTTTTGGGGATGGGTGCTTGATCAGCCAATTTACGGTGAGGCAATGGACGTGTCGTTCCTTGCTCCGGCGATTCGGCAATCGCCAGGCAAGATAGGGATTCATGGCAGAATGGTGCAGGCATGGCTACAGCAGTCGCATTCAGGGAAGAGATCAACGTTCTGCAAGTTGCGGAGCCGATATCGCGGTTCAGCCTGCTGCGAAAATCGCTTCTGTTCGCCGAACTCTCCAAGATCGCCTATTACCGCCCCACGATTGCAGCCGCAGCGGCGGCCGCCATGGGATTTGAGTATTGTCGATATTTCGACCGTGATGGTGCGCAGGCCTATATCATGGGCAACCAACACGACTATGTCGTGGTTTGTCGTGGCACGGAGCCGAGCGAGTGGAACGACATTCGGGCGGATTTGAACGCATTCATGGCGATGGCTGAGACGGTCGGCCGGGTACACCGGGGGTTCAAGCAGGAAGTTGACGACCTGTGGCCGCGACTCGAGATCGCCTTGCGGGAAAATGACAAACCGCTTTGGTTTACCGGTCATTCACTCGGCGGAGCCATGGCCACGATCTGCGCCGGACGCTGCAAATTGGCGGAAATTGCTTCGAACCCAGAAGGTCTGTTTACTTTTGGCAGCCCGCGCGTTGGAGATCGGCGGTACATTAACTTCGTGAAAATTCCCCACTATCGCTGGGTAAACAACAACGACATCGTGTGTCGCGTACCGCCTAGGTGGCTCGGATACAAACACAGCGGCCAGGAGATGTATTTGGATTCCCAAGGCAACTATCGTCGCATTTCAACTTGGGGCAGATTCTGGGATCGCTTGCGCGGCACGCTCATGGGCATGCGTAGTTTTGAATTCGATCAATTGGCAGACCATTCCATGACACGTTACATACAGTACATTCAACGTGCGGTGGACGGAGAAGAACAAAGCGAATCGCGGCCAGGCAAGTACGCTATTTATCCCCGTGACTAGCAGCTTATCCCCGGGGCCTAGTGCTTTGTTTCAATTGAAAATTAGGGTTGGCTGTCGTGGGCGAGGCGACGAGTCCCGGCCATTTGCAGGATCTTGGACTCGTCACGTGGTCCACGACCCTAAAATTGAACGGCAACAAAGCCATATCAGAGCTCACGCATCTTGATGGTCAGCTTCCTTGGGAAGTGTTTGAACAAACCGTGCGCGTCGCCAACCGGCAGGCATGGCGGAGATGTACGGATCGAGTT
>JANSWS010000160.1 GCA_024743355.1 bacterium | reverse complement strand
GACCATCTCGCAGACTGCGTCCATGGGCCTCGTAGTCATGCCAGTTATGTTCCGAAAACGCATACCTGCGTACCTGGGCGTCTTTGTTTTCAAACAGCGGTTGCAGACTGACACCCTGCATGCTGGGTGGCGGCTGAATATTGGCGACTTCCAGAATTGTTGGCGCCAAATCGATGGCACTCACCAGACTCTCCGATGCACCTGACTGTTTTATACCCAGCGGCCAATGCGCAACCAGTCCTGTCTGCATGCCCGAGTCGTGCAGTCTGGTTTTCGCCCTCGGAAACGGGCGGCCGTTGTCCGCCATGACCCAGATAAGAGTGTTGTCCAAAACTCCCTGTTGCTGCAGTTCATCGACCACTTGTCCGATGTAGTAATCAAACCGCGTCACCTCGTTGTAGTACGAGGCTAAATCGCGACGCGTCTCAAGATCGTCTATCAAGAACGGGGGCACTTGAACGGATTCCGGATCGTGCGGAGGACCGTACTTTTCCGCATCCCATTCGCTATCGGCATCCCAGGCTCGGTGGGCATCGTAGGCGGCAAACCAGAAGAAGAAGGGCCGGTCTTTCGGACGTTGCCGCACGAGCTTGACCCAATTCGCATGCCCGCCGCTGTTACCCGGCGCTCGTCCGCCATCGATCAAGTCAAACGCTTGGCCCCGAGGCGCGTCGGGATCGTTGCCCAGCTCATCATCCACCTGCATGTGGTTCTTCCCGGACAGAGCCGTGTGATAGCCCGAGTCACGCAACAGTTCCGGAAACCAGGGAAGATTTGCGGCGATCGGCAGATGCAACTCGGCCGCCTTACCGTTGTTGTGGGGATAGCGTCCCGTCACGATGCTCGCCCGAGACGGGCTGCAACTGCTGGCTGTCAGGTAGGCCCGGTCGAAGCGAATTCCCGATTTGGCCAATGCATCGATGCGAGGCGTTCGAGCGTAGTCGTTGCCATAGCAGCCATAGTCATTCCAGCTGACGTCATCCGCAATGAACAGGATGACGTTGGGACGTTCGGCTGCATTTGCATTGGAAAAGGAAAGCCCAAGCCATCCGGCGAGCATCGCTACGCAGATCCAGCGACACCATGGTGAAGAGATGAATCGCAAGACAGTTAGCCCTCGCTGATGGCCCTGACGCGTTTTGGCTGGGTCCAGTGATTCTCTGTGCATCACCCAAAGTCTCCCGACAACAAAAGGAACGCTCGCGCCACGAAGAAAAACACGCTGGCTGCCAAGACAGTTAGAAGCTATCCGAAAACCGTGAGCCGCTTTGGCCTTAGCCACGGTTCCCGTCGGTTTCCGGATAGATCTTTAGACTTGAATTTCTGGAACCACAAAGGGTTCACGGTCTTTGCGGCGAACGAGGCCGTTAGCCGCATCCATTTGTTCACCCGCAGTGAAGACTTCAGATTCTGGGTCAAAGGTCAGTTCGGGACCTGCGTTCCAGGGAGTCTTTTCTGTATCCACATCCCACAGTTCGAGTTGCTCCGTGAACCTACCCAGGACTTCGCTGGCCACCGCGTTGTTGTTGATACGTTCCGCCAGTGCGGCCCCCGGCAGAGCTTCTCCGGTACGAACAGATATATTGGCCAGATGCGACATACACGAAGAGTAGTAAGCACTTTCGACGGGCGAGCGAAGATCCTCTTGTTTGCCGCTCCTGACGCATTCCAGAAAATGCTCCATGTGCGTGCGTCCGCTATCTCCCTTGAATTCCTCGACTTTATTACCGTCGTTATCGTAGAAAGCGCCGCCCCCTCGGCCGCCGCGAAATTCGCCCTTTTCACCCGTAACAATAATGCCCACGCCCGGGCCCTTGGCGTACTTTCCTACGTTCGCCTTATCGCCGTCCTGGTACAGGTTCCGCACTTCGAAGATAACCGGTACGCCGTCGCCGAAGTCGAATTGCGCGTATTGCAAATTCGGGGTGTCGCCAGCATCGTTCCAAGCGAAGCGTTCCCCAAAGCTGGTCACCTTGCGGGGATGCTGTGGATCACCCAGCGCCCAGCGCAGCAGATCCATTTCGTGTGGCCCTTGGTTACCCATATCCCCGTTGCCGGTATTGAAAACCCAATGCCAGTCGTAGTGGAACTTGGGTCGCATAATGGGCAGGTCAGCGGCAGGCCCCAGCCACAAGTTGTAGTCCACAGTCGCCGGCGGCGTTAGCGGCTTTTCCAGTTTTCCGATGGTCTTTCGATTGCGATAGCACAAGCCGCGGGCTTGGACGATTTTTCCGATGCGTCCCTCATGAATTTGAGGAATCGCCTCGCGGAGGGCCACGTCGGATCGATTTTGGAAGCCTGCAGAAACGACACGCTTGTATTTCTTCTGGGCATTGACCATTTGACGGCCCTCCCAGATGGTGTGGCAGACTGGCTTCTCAACGTAGACATGCTTGCCCGCCTGGCAGGCGAGTATCGTCATCAGGGCATGCCAATGATTGGGCGTAGCAATAGTAATGACATCGATGTCCTTGCGATCCAGCACGCGGCGAAAATCGTTGACCGTTTCGACCTTATAATCCACCTTGTCGGACAAGGCTTGCGCTCGGCTTCCAGATGCGTTGCTGTCCGCATCACACAACACACTCACCCGGGCGCCTTCTACACCAGCAAACCCCGAAATATGCGAACCACCTCTGCCACCGGTACCAATGACCGCAACATTGATCTCGTAGCTTGGCTTGCGGTCCTGCACAGCGGGCGCCTGGCGAGGAAGCAGCCCCGCAGTGGCCGCCAGAGTCGAACCTTGAATGAGTTGGCGTCTTGAGATGGCGGGCATTGGAAAGCTCCTTTTTGGGTGGGATGGGGACGATTGAATCTTCGCGGAGTTGGGGGCCGCGTTGATCATTGCATTCAAATTACATCAGGTAAGTCTTCAGAGTCCGGCTTTCGGCGGCTGTTTAAGTGTTTCCAGATCTTGTTCGAGAGCCTTGTCCGCCGCAGTCGCGTTTGGGTTTCGCGCCGGATCGCTACGCAGATCCGCGGATCGTGTCGGCTCGAGCACTTGCAAAACCAGGCGGACAGGTGTGCCACGCTTGGGTATACGATCCGCAAACGTAGCGAACATCAGCAGACTATTGGAATCCAGACTTTTGATGGGAACGTCCAGCGTAGCCGTGGAGAAATTGGAAACGCAAATGAGGTCACCGCTTTCCGCCTGATACATCTCTTTGCCGGTATCGGGATCTTTGTACATAGAGCTCCCGGCAAACACAAAATTGGGTTCTAACGTCTTGTCATCCGTGCCAATTTCGCGAATCCACTGGCGTGCATCGGTGTGCTTCCTTTCTCCCGAAGCATCGCTCCAAAGTACAAACACTTGAATCTCGCTACCGCTGGGCGGCTGGTATTCTGGGTCCCACTGGACAGGCTTGCCCGTTTTGGCTCCCACCGCCAGCAACGCCGCGTGAATCACGTAGGCCTTGCTGAACACTGCAACGATGGACTCGTGCTCTTTGGTACCCGCAGGACAGGCAAACATTTCCAGCGGCCCGTCGTCGAGCGCGATGTATCCGTCGACAACAATTCTTTTCTTCTTCTTGTCTGCCCACACTCTGCTGTCCGGATCCAGACGCACCATGCCCGGTGGCTCACCAAAGGTTTTCTGGACCGCCTCCATTTCTGTTTTCTTCCCCTCCCACTGCCCCAATAAAGGGGTAGCGAACAGCGATAACAGGAAGGCAGTGAAAGCCGGCCAGCGGAAGCCTGCCACGATACGATGGTTCATAAGTGTGCTCAACGTTCAAAAATCTTGTGTATGATCTAACGCTCCTGCGCAGCTTCGGAGCCGCCCCCTGGGTCGCAAGCCGACGCCTTCGCAGCGGAAACCTTCGCATTATAGGCTCTGGTTCCTTTGTTCGCTGGTTGCCAGTATACCGTTGCAAGTATAGCAAGGACCTCAGCAAGAAATGCTGGCAGCAGCCACTTCTCCTTACTTCACAAGATTGCCTCGCTAGATCCTTAGCGTTTCGGGAGTTTGATAATTATGGACTGGGTCGATCCAAAATCTGCCGCGGCCGCGGAGAAAAAGGAAGCGCGTGAATCTGGCAGGCAGAAAAACCGTCCTCAGGCCAAGTCAAAGAAGGGCAAGTCATTGAAGCAGCCTAAGGAAGGCGCGAAGAAATCTCTGCGTTCACACATGTCCGTGGCTCTGGGGCAACCGACGGACGTTTGGGTTACGGCCTATGCACACGCTCTTTCGGGACTGATCTGGCCCCCAGGCTGTGATGCCAACGCGAGCTTGGTGTGGTCGGCCATCATCGAAGAGCAAGCCCAAGTGCTGCTGCGTTCCGGGCTACCGGCCAAACCTTTCCAGCGAATCTTTGCCCATGACGGCAGTGATACCACGCAGGACTCGGATGAGCCGGCGGGCATTGAGGCCTTGATGGGAGAACCGCTGGAGTCGCTGGCGTTCCAGTGGCTACAGACGGCCGATGTGCAGCCTCATGCGGCACTTGGTATCGCCGCCGTTGCCTGGAATCTGCCCCAACTTGCGGAAGATCCCAACAGCAATTGGCTGAATCAATGGCTGCAGAGCCTGCTGGATTTATTGGAGACGGGCGAGCCCGCCTCAGACGCCGCCGTGCTCTGTCACTTGGTAATGCAATGCGAGCTGCCGCTCTTACTGACGGTCGGCACCACGCCTTCCCGGAAGCTGGCCCAAGCTGAAGCCAGCAAGGCCATGGACTTTTTGGCGGAGCATCTCGAAGCAGGCCGTGACAATCCGGAACCTTGGTTGTTGTATGGAGCCACCTATTTGAGAGCTGCTTTAGCTTGCGTCCTGCGTTGTCGCGTCCTGGCGGATTCCCTTGGACTGCGCGGCTGGTACGGAGCCCAGCAGAAGGCACTTGCCAAGCTGCTCGAGCATGCGGCCCGCTGGAGTCGGTATGACGGGACACAGATGTTGGCCGCTGGCACCGCGGCCAGGAATTCGAAAGCCATTTGGCGGGCACTGGCATCTCAGACTCGCAATTCCAAATCGATGTCAGCCGCAATGACCCTTTCCGGGATCGGGACGGGCAAGCGTAGCCAGGTTCGGCGTGAGGCCCGCGTTTCCAACCTGCCTCCCACAACCTACTATTCCGAACTTGCTTCGGGAGGATGCATGCAGTGCGACTGGCGGCAGAAGGGAAGCAAGGTCGCCGTGGATTTCTCGGATTCCGAAATGTGCATCGAAGCCCTGGGGCCGAAGGGATCGCCAGTTTTGGCCGGGCAATGGACGGTCCAGGTCGAAATGGATGGACAGGCTCAACTGCAGCTCGATGAATGGACCGAAGTCTGTTGGTTCAGCGACGACGATGTGGATTATCTCGAACTACAGGCACAATTTGGACAACAGGCGAAACTGCAACGACAGGCGATTCTGTTTCGCGAAGAAGGCCTGCTGTACCTGGCCGACGCGTTGATCTGCGATTCGGAGGCGGAACTCTCCCTGCGCAGTCAGCTGCCGCTGGCCGGCGGCACGAGCTTTGAACCGGCTGACAAAACCACCGAGGGCTTCCTGCTGACCGAAAGCGGCGGACGCTGCTTGACTCTGCCTTTGTATCTGCCGGAATGGCGACGGCAACTGACAATCAGCGGCGAAGCAAGCTGCCTGATGGCGACAGCCGAGGATTTGCTGGTCCAAGCCGAGTCGCGAGGTCGCAGTTTGTACATGCCGGTCCTAATCAGCCTGAATCACCATCCCAAAAAGGTACCCTTTACTTGGCGTCACCTGACCGTCGGCGATGATTTGCGGATTGTACGGCACGATGAAGCACGGGCGTTTCGCATTCAAATCGGGGGCGAGCAGTGGTTCATCTACTGCAACCTTTCACGACCACAACGTCGTACCGCACTTAGCGTGCACACTATGGCAGACTTCTATGCGGCTCGATTCGATGCACACGACGGCGAGTTCGATACGATTGTCGAGGTGGATCCTCCGGAACAGGAGCCCGTTTCGGCCAAACCCAAGTAGACCGAATGGGGGCAGTAAGCCGCCGATTCACTCCACGCGCGCATCTCAACCGAGTTAGCTACTAGGTCCAGATCTAGCTGGACCAGGTGGTTTTGATTTCCCATGCAACACGAAGCAACCGAAAAGAACGCTCAGATCATTGCTCAAAACTGGCTGCGTGTTGTTGACCAAGTCGAAGACGCACGCGTGGCTGCCCTGCGTTCCGATCCGGTGACGATTGTCGGCGTAACCAAGTATGTCGAAGCGCCCCTGGCGCATCTATTAGTTCTGGCTGGCTGCCATTGCTTGGGAGAGAGTCGCCCCCAGAGCCTGTGGGCTAAACATGAATGGATGAGCGAGCATGGACTTGCCCAACCGGATTGGCACATGATCGGGCACCTGCAAAGAAACAAAGTGCGACGCACGCTGCCCATGATCGGCTGCCTGCATTCGGTCGATAGCCTGCGGCTAGCCCAGACCTTGAGCTCCGAAGCGGAGCGGATTCACACCCAGCTGCCCGTGCTCGTCGAAGTCAATGTGACGCAAGACGCGGACAAAACCGGACTGAACCCGGAAGAGCTCACGGCATTCTTCGAAGCCGCTCTGCCTCTATCGGGCATCCAAATCACGGGACTGATGGCGATGGCTTCCCAATTCTCTGGCGGTGCTCAAGCCCGACGTGAGTTCGCCCGAGTCCGTCAATTGCGTGATGAAATGCAACAGCGATACCCCGATACGCCTCTTAGTCAGCTCTCCATGGGCATGAGCGGCGATTTTCGAGAAGCCATAGCCGAGGGTGCCACGCTGGTTCGGATTGGCTCCAGCCTCTGGGAGGGCATATGCGACTGAACCCCGAACACGCGCCTGGGGAGACCATCGCGATGGCTGTTTCACCGAGTTCTTCGGACCAGCTCCCGGGGGCGAAAGGTTCCATGCAACCTGTGTCTCATGACGGTAGCTACATGGATCGATAATCGCATGGGCAATCCAGCATCGGATACACCGGGGCCGGTGAGCGAAACCGCAGACGGCATTCAGATCGAGATCTTGGTACAGCCGAGAGCCAGTCGGACAGGGCTGGTCGGCTTGCACGGCGGACGCTTGAAAATTTCGGTTACCCAAGCGCCCGAGAGCGGAAAAGCCAATCTCGCGATCCTGGCCTTCTTGGCCAAGTGCTTGCGTGTACCCAAGTCGAACTGCAGCCTTCTGCGTGGGCACACCAGCCGCATGAAGACGGTGCTGGCTGCCGGCATTAGCCCGCGCGAGGCCCATGTCAGATTAGGCCTTGAGCCGAACGACAGCCACCACTGAATCCTGCTCTGGATGCGGATCCTGTAGCGAATCCTCCAAGTCCGAGGTGTGGCTCTCAGCGCTCTGGCACTCAGCGATCTGGCTCTCAGCGCTCTGGCTCTCAGCGCTCTGGCGCGCGGCGCTTTGTCTCTGAGTGTTCTTCCGAGGAGCCGCTGAGACGGAAGGGTCTTGGTCTTCGGTTGAGCCCTTCGGTATTTCGGGCGGCGTGGCCCACAGTGCCAGAGGCCCCAGGGGTAGCAAGGCGACCGCGAAAATCCAAAGCCCGAGAGTGAAATCACCCGTCGCGTCCTTGATCAGCCCCAACACGAATGGCCCACATCCACTGCCGGCGACCGTCATGCACCAAACCGCGCCACGAATCTTGCCCAGATTGGGACGACCGTAGTAACGCACCCACATGGTGGAGCTGACCGCCATCGTCAGTCCCTGCCCACCTCCAAACAAGACGGCGAACGCATGCATTTGAGCCTCGGATGCTGTCGTCGGCAGAACGGCCGCTCCCGCCGCCAACATGCCGAATCCCACAGCCAATAGCCGATGCATCGAATAGCGGTCGGCCAAAATGCCACCCACGACCTGGGTCAGCAGCATGCTGAGGGAAAAGGTGGCGAACATCAACTGCGATCGCTCTCTGGGAATGCCGAAGCCTTCGAAGATGGCCAGGGCGTAGAACACGATTCCGGTGCCAATCATGGCCCACAGACACATCCCGGTCGCCAGAATCCAAAACGCTCGCTGCGAGACTGCGTCACCAAGAGTCAGCCTTCGCTCCGCGCTGCTGATGGCCAGATGCGTGTGGGCTACATTCGTGCTGGACGGTGGCAGCAAGGCTTCGACGCGCAAGCCGTCAGGACGCAAACCCAACTCTTCCGGTCGATTCTTCACCAGCAAAAGCACCAGGGGAACCAAGGCGGCCAGGATGAGGCCACCCAAGCCGACATAGGTAATTCGCCAGCCGAACTGCTCGATGCTGGCAAGCAACAGTACGGGCACCGCTGCGAAAGCCGTCGCGATACCGCAGCTCATGGCCGCATTGACCCTTCCGAGCCGCTGATGAAACCACATTGAAATCAAGTTGCTACTTAGCAACGTCAAAGCTCCTTGCCCCAAGAATCGCAACAGCAGGAAACCAACCAAAAGACTCGTGAATCCTTGTACAGTGCTCATCCAGAAGCACGCCAGACTTAGGCCGCTGGCAACCCAGAGCATGCTGATTCGCAGGCCAAAGCGGTCCGAGTAGGGACCGATCAGCGTCAGTGGAACCGCTGCCAGAAGAGTCCCCAGCATGTAGGCGGCCGCCAGCTGGCTGCTGGACAAGCCCAGATGCTCCTGGAGATATGGGGTAAATGCGGAAATCGCAAAGGTTTGCCCGGGACTGGTGCAAATCTGGGCAAGAATCGCCACCGCAACCACTAAATAGCCGTAAAAGAAGGGCAGACGGTGGGAGAGATATGCGGGCAAGAGACTCATATTTGTTCACTAGTTTGGAAGGTCGGCGGGTGGTGAACTTTTCTTCGCGGCAACGCGTCGGGATAAAGGCTCGACCGGCGACCTGGAGTGCGACTCCACCCGCCTGCAGGGACAAGCTGGGGCAGGGGACTGTTCGCGCGGTGAAAAAAACGGCGCAAGCCTCGCGATTGCTTGAGTTTGAAAAGAAATTCGCCTTGCGGTAGCTGGCGACGCCGATAAACTAAGCCGTCCGGAAAAAAGCGGGTAGCTGCCGATCACGATACCTCCGGGACAAGCATATTGGAGTCGCCAACGTAGCTCAGTTGGTAGAGCTGCTGATTTGTAATCAGCCGGTCGGGGGTTCGAGTCCCTCCGTTGGCTCCTCAGTCTCCGGAAAATGGCGAAACTGTCCAATCCAATTATTTCCGAAGCTTTTGGCCGAGGGAGGCGACCCGTGGGTCCTTCTGTCAAGCATGAGCAATGGAGATAAACACGATTGGAGCGGGCAATTTTGCTGGAAATGCGAGGATCGCGGCGGGTTTTTTTCAGATAACGGGAGGTTGCCCGAGTGGTTAAAGGGGACGGACTGTAAATCCGTTACTTCGGTTTCGCAGGTTCGAATCCTGCACCTCCCATTGGCGATCCATTGCCGTAGTGGCAAACTGTTAGGGATATTGTCGACCTGACCGCGCATCGACCTAACCGAAGAGATTGATTCGGGGGCTCTTGAGGGAGCTGCTGGATTGAGTGCCGGCTGGGCTGGCAGGCGCCATCGTTTGTAGAGTCGAGAACGGCCGAGTCCGTGGCCGATAGCGGTTCACGGCGTCTCGGATAGGCTCTTCAATTGAGAAGCGGGTGTAGCTCAATGGTAGAGCAGCAGCCTTCCAAGCTGAATACGAGGGTTCGATTCCCTTCACCCGCTCTCGTTTGTGAGTTCCATCTCTCAAGGCTGCTTGGGGGATATAGTCTCGGTGGCTGCTGTAGCTCAGTGGTAGAGCACTTCCTTGGTAAGGAAGAGGTCATGGGTTCAAGTCCCATCAGCAGCTCTTGCTAGACTATCGAGTACCTAGGGTGCTCGACTTGTTCCAGCGAGAATGCCAGTGTGGCAAGGTAATTTTGTCGCGTGCGAACGGGTTGTACGCACGATATAAGTTTTTTGTTGTTTAGGTGTAACGAACAATGGCCAAAGAGCAGTTCAATCGTACAAAGCCGCACTGCAACGTCGGCACAATCGGTCACATTGACCACGGCAAAACAACCACCACTGGTGCTCTGCTTGCCGTGCAAGCAGCGAAGGGGCTCGCGAAAGCAAAGGCATATGCGGATATCGCCAAGGGCGGTACCGTTCGAGACGATACGAAGACGGTTACGATCTCTGTATCGCACGTGGAATACGAGACCGAGAATCGTCACTATGCCCACATCGATTGCCCGGGTCACGCTGACTTTATCAAGAACATGATCACCGGCGCCGCTCAGATGGACGGTGCTATTCTGGTTGTGAGCGCAGCGGACGGACCGATGCCTCAGACCAAGGAACACGTACTTCTGGCTCGCCAGGTAGACGTTCCCGCCATCGTCGTATTTTTGAACAAGTGCGACTTGGTCGACGATCCCGAGTTGCTGGAATTGGTCGAGTTGGAAATTCGCGAATTGCTGAGCAAGTACGATTTCCCTGGCGACGACATTCCAATCGTCAAGGGCAATGCTCTGGCTGCCTACAACAATCCGGCCGATCCTGAAGCCAGCGCTTGCATCACGGAACTGCTGGAAGCTGTCGACAGCTACATTCCTCAGCCAACCCGCGAAGAAGACAAGCCATTCTTGATGGCCATCGAAGACGTGTTCTCAATCGAAGGTCGTGGTACAGTTGCCACCGGTCGTGTTGAGCGGGGCGTCATCAAGGTCGGTGAAGAAGTTGAGGTGATTGGGCTGCGTGCTCCTACCAAGACGACGGTCACCGGTGTGGAAATGTTCCGCAAGGAAATGTCCGAAGGTCGTGCGGGCGACAATGTGGGCTGCCTGCTGCGTGGTATGAAGCGCGAAGATATCGAGCGCGGCCAAGTTTTGGCCAAGCCCGGCAGCATCACCCCGCACAAGAAGTTCGAAGCCGAAATCTACTGCTTGAGCAAGGACGAAGGCGGACGTCACACTCCGTTCTTCAGTGGATATCGTCCCCAGTTTTACTTCCGTACCACCGACGTAACCGGTTCAGCTAACTTGGTTGGCGCGGAAATGTGCATGCCGGGCGACAACGTGAAGATCGAAGTCGAACTGCAGAAGGAAATCGCGATGGACGACGGAGTTCGTTTCGCGATTCGCGAAGGTGGCCGTACCGTGGGTTCGGGCGTTGTCACCAAGATCATCGAGTAGTCCTATCTTTCGCGATCGGATCCAGACTCCCAAACGGTTCTAGGATTCGCGGCGAATGATTTGCAGATAAATCCGCGGACAGCTGTCGCAGTGGTGTGACAGCTGTCTGCCTAAATACCAACCAGCCGTTATTGGCTGAAAGCAGCAGAACTCACGAGTCATCTGGGTTGCGCGAACTCGATTCGCCCGCTGCATTGAGTCTTTCGGCGTTGGGCCTGATGTGAGATACTCAGGGGTGTAGCTCAATTGGCAGAGCACTGGTTTCCAAAACCAGCGGTTGCGGGTTCAAGTCCCTCCGCCCCTGCCTTGTGGCGTGGGGTTCCGATCTCATGACCCACCAACGAACGCGATTTGCGGCTTGATGCTCCGAATCGAGAACGTTTATTTGCTATTTTGAAATTGGAATCGAGAATATTTCGGCCGCGTGCGAGTTTGCCTACGGGCATCCGCGACCGGTCGAGCAGGACGAGCTGACGGTTGATTCCGGAAGAGTCGTCTTGATTCTTGATGTGGCCTAGTGGACGAGCCAACCAGCAAGCGAAAATATGGCGACTAAAGAGACTGTCATTACATCGCGTCCCTTGATGCAGGAGTTGTTCACTTCTGGCTTGTACAAGCGAAATCAGGGTCGTATGGTTCGGCAGATCACCTGCTTGACCATTTGGGCCATTGTGGCCGTTGCGGCATGGCGTTGCCACGCCCTGTTTATCGGTCCGGCTACGATCAATTTGTTGGGCGAGTCAGGTCGGGCTATCGGCTATTTGCTTGCGGTCGCACTAGGCGCCGTCGGGCTTTGGTTCGGTTACCGGCTAGTGAATTGGCCCAAGTTTGCGGATTTTTTGATCTCCGTCGAAGCGGAACTGAATAAGGTCTCGTGGCCCACCCAGAAAGAGCTTGTAAGAGCTTCATTGGTGGTCATTTTCACGATCTTGTTTCTGTCCGTGATACTTTTTGCGTACGACGCACTTTGGGAGTTCTTGTTCGGTCTGTTTGGAATCAACTAGGCGATCGCTATTGCTCTCGAAGAACGGAATTCAAATTCCAATTAAATTAAGCCTTGATGGATGTTCCTCGGGGCGTCATAACATAGTTCTTCCTAGCCAGGAGGTGGCAGTGGTATTCCGATACCGCGATCGTTTGTACTGGCGTGGGGGTTTTCAGGGTGAGTGAAACAGAAGATCAGCATGATTCGCCGACCGCTGGTGCATCGGAATCGATGGACTGGTACATCATTAAGGTCGCGTTCAATCGAGAAGACAGCATTCGCGATGCGATGCTGAAGCGAATCAAGCTCGCGGGACTAGAGCAGTACTTCGGTGAGATTCTCGTACCGACCGAAGACGTAGTTACCTTCACTCGCAACGGTAATCGCCGCGTCGTCAAACGCAAACTCTATCCAGGTTATCTGATGGCCTATATGACCATCAATGATGATTCCTGGTTTCTGGTTAGGGAAACCCCAGGTGTCGGTGACTTTACCGGCGCTGGTGGGAAGCCGACACCGATGGATCCACATGACGTGGAGAAAATCGTCAAGAAGGAAGAGCCCGACGAGGATGAAGGAGAGACGCCTCTCAAGACCTCGATTCCCTTTCGCTCAGGCGATCGGGTGCGAGTCAAAGAAGGCAATTTCCAGAACTTGGAAGGCGAGGTGGAAAAGGTGGACGAAGCGAATGGCCGGGTGACGGTCATCATCAATATCTTCGGCCGCAGTACACCGGTGGAATTGGATCATTGGCAGGTTGAAGAAATTTAGCCTAAGCCCATGACCAGGCCGCCTGCCTGAACGACGGTCAAGCTTGGCTTGTTACCGAGTCGGTTTCTCAAGATAACCTCAGCTTTCCCGATCCCCAAAACGTTCCCGATCCCCAAACGTTCCCGATTAACGTACAGAAATAGTCCCTACCCGGGTTTCAGACTGAGTGAATTGTCTGCATCCGGACGGGCATAGTTGGAGCTCCCATAGATGGCGAAACAACTTGTAGGCCAAGCAAAATTTCAGGTGCCCGGGGGCCAGGCCACGCCTGCCCCTCCCGTGGGTACATCGCTGGGTAAATTCGGTGTCAACCTGGGCCAGTTTGTGTCGGCCTTTAATGAGCGAACCCGCGAATACAACGGCACTCCGATCCCAGTCGTGGTTTCCGTTTACTCGGACCGTACTTTCGACTTCATCACCAAGAGCCCGCCAGCTGCGGCCCTGCTGAAGCAGGCTGCCGGAATTGCCAGCGGTTCGGGTGAACCCAACAAGAAGAAAGTTGGCAAGGTGACTCGTGCTCAGGTTGAGGAAATCTGCCAGAAGAAGATGGCCGATTTGAATGCTCGCGATTTGGAGCACGCAGTTCGCATGATCGAAGGTACGGCACGCAGTATGGGCTTGGAGATTGAGGGCTAGTCATCATGGTAAAGCAATCTAAAGCAATGAAGGCGATGGCTGCGAAAGTCCCTTCTTCAAAAGACCCGCAAACACTTTCAAAAGCCGTGGAGATCCTCAAGGGATTCCCGACGCGCAAGTTCGATCAGAGCGTGGAGATCCACATGAATCTCGGCATCGACCCAGCTCAAGCCGACCAGATCGTCCGCGGATCCGTTGTGCTTCCTCACGGTATCGGCAAGACCCAGCGGATTGTCGTTTTCGCCAAGGGTGACTTGGCGACCGCCGCCACCGAGGCCGGCGCCGACGCCGTTGGTCAAGACGATCTAGCTAAGAAGATCAAAGATGGTTGGACCGACTTCGATGTGTGCATCGCGACGCCGGACATGATGGGACTGGTTGGTCCCTTGGGTAAGGTACTGGGTCCTCGAGGCCTGATGCCATCGCCGCGAGCCGGTACCGTGACGATGGATGTTGCCAAAGTCATTCGCGAGTACAAGGCAGGTAAAGTCGAGTTCCGAAACGACAAAGGCGCTAATCTGCACGCGATCGTGGGTAAGCTCAGCTTCGATGCAAAGCAGTTAGAAGAGAACATTCAGGCTTTCATTGATTATGTGCAGAGCTTGAAGCCGCAAAACGTCAAGGGAACCTATGTGAAGAGTGTCGCACTCTGTGCCACGATGTCACCCAGCGTGCGAGTCGCGGCCTAGCACGTAAGCTGAAAGCTGGGCCTCCGAATCCGCGGCTCCTGCCGTCCGACGAAGAGCGAACAGCAATAAGCAAGCAGCAACCAAACAGACGACTGGCTTTCGCATACGCGAATTAATTTCGAATGAGTCAATCATGAGTAAATACGTAAAAGACCTACTTAGCAATGAAATCCAGAATCGTCTGGAAGGCGTCGAGGATGCCATCATTGTCGATGTCATCGGCATGAATTCCGATGCTACCTTCCGCATTCGCAAGCACTTGCGAGAGAAGGGCATTCAGATGCTGGTCGTAAAGCGCAGCATCGCTAATCGCGCGACCTCCGAGACTCCCCTGAGCCTCCTGTTCGAACAGAAACAGGGTTCCGTGGCAGTCGTCTGGGGCTGCGAGGATTTCGTCAGTCTGGCTAAAGAGATAGCCAGTGTGGATAAACAGGACGACCAGTTCCCCAAGTTCACCCTTAAAGGCGGTGTCATGGACGGCGAGAGCCTCACCGCTGAACAGGTGTTGGCCGTCAGTAAGTGGCCGAATCGAGAAGAACAAATCGCCATGCTGGTTGGGCAAATTCTCGGTCCCGGCTCGACTCTCTCCGCACAGCTACTTGGTCCTGGCTCCAAGCTAGCAGGTCAAGTCAAGCAATTGATCGAAGACAAGGAGGGGCAAGAATAGCTAATAGAATCCGTGTCCGGCTGCCTCTGCGGAGTCGGACGCCCAATTAAAACCTGCACTTAAAAACTTTCCATCTACTCACAATTCGTACTACAAATAAGAAGGTTCTACGCATGTCCGAAACAACATTCGCAGACGACATCAAGCAACTTGGCGACTCGATCGTTGGCCTGACTCTGAAGCAAGCCAAAGAACTGAGCGATTACCTCAAAGAAGAGCACGGCATCGAAGCTGCCGCTGGTGGAGCCATCATGATGGCTCCCGCTGCTGGTGACGGCGGCGGTGAGGCAGCTGCCGAGCAAACCGAGTTCGACGTCGTCATGACCAGCTTTGGCGATGCCAAGCTGAACGTGGTCAAGGTCGTCAAGAATTTGACCGGTGCCTCTCTGATGGATGCCAAGAAGATGGTCGAAGGTGTACCCGCCACGATCAAAGAAAAGGTCTCCAAGGAAGAAGCCGAAAAGGTCAAGAAGGAATTGGAAGAAGCCGGAGCTACCGTCGAACTCAAGTAGTTTGGCCAAGCCGCTTTTCCCCATGTTGGCCCAGCCAGGATCGACCGCGGTCTCATCCATGCTGTGACCAACATGCAGTTTCCATCGAGAAAAAATCGAGGCCGAAGGCTCCAGTGGGTCCTTCGGCTTTTTCGTATCAAGATTCGAAGGCCGCCGCCCCGGATATCGCATGTAGGCCGTCGCAATCAGCAGGTCGTATTCGACCCCTGTTTGTGGTTCGCTCACGCTAAGAGCCTATCAAGGAATT